>JAXJBF010000001.1:0-2608 GCA_036303105.1 Peptococcaceae bacterium
CCTTTAGCAAGTCTTCCCGCTGTTCAAAGAAGCAATATTCTGATAATGATTTCCGCACAACGCCCACCTCCAAAATAAAAGAACCACAGCAGACAAAATCAACATTTTGTCTATTATTTTCACCAAACAAATTCTCTTGTTTGTTTAATTATAGGAATTATACCACATACATGTGGTTTCCGTAAAGAGATAGACAAATTTTGCGCATGAGAAAAAGGGTCATCGATTTGTAAATAATAATGACCCTTACTTAAGGTCGGCCAAAAACATGCCCGAATCCTATTGTTTTGATAGACCTTTGGTCTTTTAATTATTAATTCGTAATTAAATAAAAGAACCATAGCAGACAAAATGTTGATTTTGTCTGCTGTGGTTCTTTTATTTTGGAGGTGGGCGTTGTGCGGAAATCATTATCAGAATATTGCTTCTTTGAACAGCGGGAAGACTTGCTAAAGGAGTGGGACGACAAACGGAACCTGCCGCTCACCCCTGAAACCGTCAGCTATGGCAGCAAGAAACATGTTTGGTGGATCTGTGCGCAGGGACACCACTGGCAGGCTGCCGTGCACACGCGCACCGGCAGCGGCACTGGATGTCCCTATTGCAGCGGGCGTTTGGCCATTCCCGGTGAAACCGATCTCGCCACCCGCTATCCAGACCTGGCGAAAGAATGGCATCCGACGAAAAACGGTGACCTCACGCCCGACCACGTGCTGCCAGGCAGTCACCACATGGCCTGGTGGCGCTGCAGTCATGGGCACGAGTGGCGGGCACAGGTGAAATCCCGTGTCAACGGCGCTGGCTGCCCCATCTGCGGCAACAAGCAGGTGAAAGCTGGGGACAACGACCTCGCAAGTCTTTATTCGGACCTGGCAAGGGAGTGGCACCCGACGAAAAATGGCGCTCTCACGCCGGCGGATGTGGTGCCTGGCACCCGCCGCAAAGTGTGGTGGCGCTGCGAGAAAGGCCACGACTACCAGGCCAGCGTTGCCAGCCGCGTCAACGGCAGTGGCTGCCCAATCTGCGCTGGCAAGAAAGTAATGGCAGGGTTCAATGACCTGGCTTCTCTTTATCCAGCCATTGCCGCCCAGTGGCACCCAACGAAAAACGGCGCACTCACGCCAGACAAAGTCGCCCCAGCCAGCAACAAAAAGGTCTGGTGGCGCTGCGAAAAAGGCCACGACTACCAGGCGGTTATCTCCAGCCGCACCATGCGCGGCGGCGGATGCCCCTACTGTTCCAATAAAAAAGTGCTTGTCGGCTACAACGACCTCGCCACCCTCTACCCAGCCATCGCCCGCCAGTGGCACCCGACCCTCAATGGCGCTCTTACGCCGCAGGACGTCACCCCGGGCAGCCGACGGCGTGTGTGGTGGCAGTGCAGCGCAGGCCACACCTGGCAAGCTGTCATCTACAGCCGCACCGGCAGCCAGCAATGTGGCTGCCCAGTGTGCAGTGGCCACGCCAGCGGCAAGCGGCGTGCGCGGTATGAAAACCTTGAAAGGGGGAATGCGATTGAAAACGACGCAAAGAGATTTGAATGATGGCATACAGGCGACATTTTTGGTTGCAGCCTCAACGATAAGACGCACGTCCATGGCCATTGTGAAAAGATCATTTATAGATTAAAAGCGTGCAGTGGAATTGTTAGATTGATGATGGAATAAAGGAGGAAAAACAATGAAGAAAAAAGTTAGGCGATTATTGAGCTTTTTGTTAATCTTTGCTATGATTTTCAGCCTTGCACCAACCAATGCCTTTGCTTGGAATGGTGGGTCTTCTGGAGGAGGACATAATGAAACAGATGCGTATTTCTATGTGCTAAAGCCGGATTATAATGGCACATTAGAAGATGCTACACAAGGGCATTTCTTTTACGTTGGCTTAGGAAGTGTTTCGAATGATGTAGCTGAAATCTCTGATTATACCGGAAATATAGTAAATGAGTATATTGAAAGTCGTCCATCTACTGGTTTTTATGATTTTCTTGAATTAGGTATAACGGATACCAGTTATGGTGAATATATTAATTTGGTTGGAGACGACTTTTCAAATGTAATTTGGTATCGTACAGTATTATCTGATGGTGCCAATTCAAATGGTAATACACCAATAGTAGAAAGTGGAACTGCTTGTTGGCACGTTGATGGTACGGCTAGACCTATAGATCAGACATATCAAGTCAAGTTTTGGGTAGATTTTTTAGAAAATCAACCGTTAGTTGCACAATACAGTAATCATACAGGAACCGAAATTCAGGAAACTGATATTGAAGAAGCTACTAAGGAAGCAAATAAGGAAGCGCCAGCTGGTTATCATATTGAGTGGCTTTTTGATGAAGAATGTGTCGGACAACCGGCTTCGACGCAAAATATTATTACAACGAGTGGTAATCAAGGTAATGGAGATATTTTATATATCTATGGAAAATATGTTGAGAATACAAAATACAATGTTACTTATGAATTTGTGGCATCAGACAGCAGTGAATTGCCAGAAGGTGTAACTAAGCAATTGCCATCAAGCAGCAAAGCGTATAACGGAGCTGATGTTGCACCATCTAAATCAGACTTCACTCCAGTAGCAGAAACAAAAGCTGATGGAACGA
>JAXJBF010000002.1:0-1954 GCA_036303105.1 Peptococcaceae bacterium
GGACAAGCTCGATGCAGATGCCCGCCTCTTCCGGTCGCCCTGGGCCAGGTGAAAGAATGATGTGGGAAGGCGCCAAGGCTGCCACCTCGTCCACACTCAGGGCGTCGTTGCGCACCACGCGAATGTCCGCATCCAGGGTGCCGATCATTTGATACAGGTTGTAGGAAAAGCTGTCATAGTTGTCGACGAGAAGAATCATTCTGCCACCTCCTCTGCTTGCTGCAGGGCCTTGACCACGGCCGCTGCCTTGTTGATGCATTCTTCGTATTCTTTTTCGGGCTGGGAATCGGCCACAATACCGGCACCGCTGCGAATGAACACGCGGCCGTTCTTTTTATAGGCCAGGCGAATGGCAATGCAGGTATCCATGTTGCCGGAAAAATCGATGTAGCCGATGGCGCCACCGTAAATGCCGCGCTTGTTGTTCTCCAGCTCGGCGATTAACTGACAGGCGCGAATCTTTGGCGCACCTGAGAGGGTGCCGGCCGGCAAGACGGCACGAATGGCATCCAGCGCGTCGCAGTCGTCGCGCAGCTCGCCGCGCACTGTGGAACCGATGTGCATGACATGCGAGTAGCGCTCTATGGTGTGAAAAGCTGTGACTTCGACGCTGCCAAATTTGCTGACCTTGCCAAGGTCGTTGCGGCCAAGGTCCACGAGCATGTTGTGCTCCGCCAGTTCTTTTTCATCCTTCAGCAACGACTGTTCAAAGGCTTTGTCCTCTTCCTCTGTGGCGCCGCGCGGCCGCGTGCCGGCAAGCGGGAAGGTGTATAATACCCCATCCTCGAGTTTAACCAGCGTTTCCGGCGACGCACCGGCCACTTCCACATCGGTTCCAGAGAAATAAAACATGTATGGTGATGGGTTCAGCGTTCGCAGCATGCGGTATGTATTGAGCAAGCTGCCCGAAAACGGTGCGCTGAGGCGATTGGACAAGACAATTTGAAAAATGTCCCCTTCGATGATATGGCGCTTGGCCTTCTCCACCATGGCGCAATAGGCCGCCTGATCAAAGAGCGGTTTAACAGGCCCCAGCAGACGCCCCTGTTCTTCCTGACATGGCGTACCCTGTACAAGCAGGTCGTGCATCTGCTGCAGTGCCAAAGCTGCGCGGTTGTAACCCACGGCACCATCGGCCAGACGCATATTGGCAATGAGAATGATTTTCTGTCGGAAATGGTCAAAGGCAATGACCTGATCAAAAAGCATCAGGTCCACATCTTTGAACCCTTCCTCGTCCCTGACGCCCTGGCGCAGCGTCGGCTCGCTGTAAGCAATGTAGTCATAGGAAAAATAACCTACCAATCCGCCTGTAAACGATGGCAGATGGGCGAGCCGTGGGCTGCGGTAGGCGCTCAAAATCTGCCGCAGCAGCGCTTCGGGATCGTCGGTCTCGTAACGGACACCATCGACCTCGGCTGCGCCGTCCACACAGCTGACGGCCATCTTTGGCTCATAGCCCAGAAAGGTATAACGGCCCCAGCGTTCGCGCTCCGTGACCGATTCCAGCAGATAGCAGTGGGTGGAAACATTTTTCAGGATCTTCAGCGCCTGAATCGGCGTCAGCCGATCTGCCAGCATCTCGCAGGACAACGGCAGCACACTGTAGCGTTCGTCTTCCGCAAACGCCAGTGCCTCTTGCAAATTTGGTGTAATTTTCATGGGTTTCCTCCTAAAAATGATGTGTGCGCTCTGTCGAGGGAATAAAAAAACGCCCTTGACAGAAAAACTTCTGTCAAGGACGAATGCATACAATGATCCGCGGTGCCACCTTGATTTCGCGCCTGACGCGCGCCCTTAGCGAGGTACCATCATACCCCCGGCAACTGACGTATGCCCCCACGTTGCAGAATACTCTGCGCAGCGCGCTGCGCATTTGACTGCACCCTCAGCGGTCCATTTGACGACTTGTTTCTCACCCGACTCTCAGCAACACGGGTTCTCTGTACAGGCA
>JAXJBF010000003.1:0-14588 GCA_036303105.1 Peptococcaceae bacterium
CAGCGCGGAAGTCGCTCTTGGAGAAGGTTTCGAAGTCGACCATGTCTTTGAAAAGTGGTTCGATTTCAACGCCGGTGAAGTCGATTTCTTCAACGACGGTTTCTTCAGCAGCGGCTTTTGCTTCTTTCTTGGCAGCCTTTTTGGACTTTGGTTCGTCCAGTGGCTTCATGGTAGGGAAAAGGAGCACGTCGCGGATGGATTCTGCGTTGGTGAGGAGCATGACCATGCGGTCGATGCCGATCCCGAGACCACCTGTTGGTGGCAGGCCGTATTCAAGGGCGTTGATGTAGTCGGTGTCCATTGGATGGGCTTCGTCGTCGCCTTTGCGTTTTGCTTCAACCTGTTCTTCGAAGCGCTGGCGCTGGTCGATTGGGTTGTTCAATTCGCTGAAAGCGTTGGCGTGTTCACGACCGATGATGAAGAGTTCGAAACGGTCGGTGAGTGCAGGGTTGTCTGCTTTGCGGCGTGCCAGTGGAGAGATTTCAACTGGGTAGTCGGTGACGAAGGTTGGCTGCACGAGGGTGGCTTCAACAGCGTCGTCGAAGAGTTCTTCGAGGACTTTGCCGCGTGGCATGTCAGCAGGAATGTCGATGCCGCGGTCGCGGGCAGCTTGACGGAATTCGTCGTCGCTCATGTCGCCAAGGTAGTCAAGGCCGGTGGCTTCTTTAACGGCATCGGTCATGGTGACGCGGCGCCATGGGGAGTCGAGGTCGACTTCAACATCACCGTTCATGAAGACGCCGGTGCCGAGCACTTGATGTGCAACGGTGCGGAAGAGGTCTTCGGTGAGATCCATCATGGTTTCGTAGTCGCCATAAGCCTGGTACACTTCCAAGAGGGTGAATTCAGGGTTGTGGCGGGTATCGATGCCTTCGTTACGGAAAACACGGCCGATTTCATAAACACGTTCCATACCACCAACAATGAGGCGCTTGAGATGGAGTTCAAGCGCAATGCGCATGTACAGATCGATGTCGAGCGCATTGTGATGGGTGATGAATGGACGCGCGGTAGCACCGCCAGCGATGGTGTGGAGCACTGGGGTTTCAACTTCGAGATAGTGCTGTCCATCGAGGTAGTTGCGGATGGCGGTGATGATCTTGGAACGCAGGATGAATGTGTTCTTTACATCTGGGTTCATGATCAAATCGACATAGCGCTGGCGATAGCGAAGTTCGGTATCGGTCAGGCCATGGAATTTTTCAGGCAGTGGGCGCATAGACTTGCAAAGGTGGTCGTAGTTGTGCACCTTGATGCTGAGTTCGCCGCGATCGGTAACAAACACAACACCTGTGATGCCAACGATGTCGCCAATGTCGGCTTTTTTGAAGAACCAGTGCATTTCTTCACCGACGATGTCTTGTCGGGAATAGATCTGGATGTTGCCGCTGATGTCAGCAATATTGGCGAAACCTGCTTTGCCCTGGCCGCGTTTTGCCATAATACGGCCTGCGATTTTAACTTCTTCGCCGCTTTCGATGAGGGCGTCTTTATTGGCGATGATTTCGTCAATGTGGTGGGTAATATCAAAACGGTGGCCGAATGGATCTACGCCGCGTTCACGCAGTGCGTCCATCTTTTCCAGGCGCACATTCATGATTTGCTTGAGACCGCCATCAGCCTTGTTGTTGCCATTTGGCATGTTTATGCTTCCTCCTTCGCACTGTCGTGAGATACTTTAAGAATTTCATATTCAATGATGCCTGCTGGGGCGTTGACTTTGATGGTCTGGCCTTGGCGTTTGCCGAGCAGGGATGAACCGAGTGGGGATTCGTTGGAAATTTTATTTTGCATTGGGTCGGCTTCACTGGTACCAACAATGCGGTATTCTTCGATGTCGTCGAATTCTACATCGCGCACGGTGACATAAGAGCCGATGTTGACAACCCCAGAGGATTGGGTGCCGTCTTCAATGATCTGAGCGTTGTGTAGGGTGGCTTCGATGGTTTGGATGCGGCCTTCGATGAATGCCTGCTCACTTTTCGCATCGTCGTACTCGGAGTTTTCGCTCAGGTCCCCGAAATCGATGGCCTGTTTCAGTCGTTCAGCGACTTCTTTACGGCGTACGGTTTTTAAGTTGACGAGTTCTTCTTTCAGGTTTTCGTAACCTTCTCGTGTGAGAATGACTGCTTCATCCATGTTAATTGCCTCCATTTTTGTTCGTATTATCATGACGCGTCAGTTTTTCGCATAATAAAGAAATTGGACATTCGCCCAATCTAACTAATTATAGAAAGTTGGCCAAAACTTGTCAAGCTGGAATAAATTTTCGGACACTCAGCGAATGGACGTTTGAATTTTAAAAGGAGTTCGTGTATACTCAAAGTATTGATTCTACGCCTTTTATTTTGAAAGGAGAATGATCGAATGGAACAAGAACAGCCTAGAAGAAAAAGAAATAATAAGGATCGTCCACTGACACCACGCCAGCGGGCTATTATGGAATGCATCATTCATTCTGTTGAGTCGCGTGGATTTCCGCCAGCGGTGCGAGAAATTTGCGAGGCGGTGGGGCTGAGTTCTGGATCGACGGTGCATGCACATCTCAATACCTTGGAAGAACGTGGCTATATTCGCCGAGATCCAGCAAAACCACGTGCTATTCTGATTTTGCGTGGTATTGATGGAGAAGAATACACGTATGTGCGTGAAGAACAGGAAGAAGCAGAACAACTTGAAGAAATGCTGAATTTACCTGTTGTGGGCAATGTGGCAGCTGGTGAACCGATTTTTGCTGATGAAAATATCGAGGATAAAATTGCTTATCCGGCTCGTTTTGTGCGCAAGGATGGCGCTTTTATGCTGCGCATTCGAGGCAACAGTATGGTTAATGTTGGTATTTTTAACAATGATTATATTGTTGTTGAACCGCAGCAAGTGGCAGAAAATGGTGAGATTGTCGTGGCGTTAATTGGGGATGAGGCCACTTGCAAAACGTTTTACCGAGAGAAAAATATGGTGCGCTTGCAGCCGGAAAACGACAATATGGGTCCAATCTATGTGGAAAATCCAATGATCATTGGTAAAGTGGTTGGTGTGTTGCGGGATATGCATGACCAGATCATTCGTCGTTAAAAAAATCGCTTCTGAGTGTTCAGAAGCGATTTTTATTTTGCGGTTTCATGAAAAAACCGGCGTTGTTCATAACGCCGGTGCGTGATTAAAGATCAATGGTCTCAGTGTAATCGTCACCGAGGTTACGCCCACCTTGGTTGTTAGTGCGGTTGTTATTGCCAAAACCGTAGAAAATATGCGTTGGAATCTGTGGTGCTGGCATAAAAATCCAGCAGAGAATATAAAGCAGTGGCCCTGGTACACCGCCAGGAAGGCAGAGCAACAGGAAGATAAAACGAAAGATGGATGGCGAAATCCCAAGGTATTCACCGAGGCCGCCACATACGCCGGCGATTTTTCGTTGGGTTAGAGAACGTGTTAATTTCTTTTTCATAATCATGTCACCTCAAAACGTGTTATAAACATTGGAATGGCAGGTCACACATGTCTTCGAAATAATCCATGTCGAGAATTTCCAGTTTGTCGTTGGTTTTATTGATGAGTCCCTCGACTTCCAGATTGCGCATGACAGTGGATACCGATACACGGTTGATACCGATGTATTTTGATATGTCATAATGTGACAATTTGCCGAAAAATACGTAGTGGTTGTTTTCGAGACGATGTCCGTATTCCAAGACGTATTTATAAATGAATTTACATACACGGTAACGTGGATCCTTGACGAGATCATCTGCTACCTGATGGTTGGCATTGAGCGAGAGTGTACTAAGCCAATTGATAATCACGCGATTAAGTTCTGGCAATTGGATGAGTAGCTCATCGGCCAAGGCGCGGTTGAATCGATAGACGGTGCAGTCTGTTTTGGCGATGATCTGCTCGCTGGAATCACTGCTTTCATTAAGGAAGAACAGGGATTCTGCACATAGACTTGGCGCAATCAATACATGAATGATGCGTTCTTTGCCTTGTGGTGTGAGGATGCTATGGTGAGCAATCCCTTTTGTAAGGTAGTAAAGGTGTTCCACAGGCTGGCAGCTGGCTATGATGCAGCTGCCTTTTTTGAATTGTACTTTTTCTGCTTTTTCAAGATGGTCGGAAAGAAGAAGGAGGCGGTCATCCTGCCTAAAAAAATACTTCATTTCCTTGTTGGAAGTTCTGTCTGACATAGGCGTCTCCTTTTTATAAAAAACTGAATAAACTTACAAATAGTATATCATAAAGCTTTGAAAAGCGGGCCATAAAATGGTAACATTTTTTGCGAATGATTCATAAATACGCTATACTACACTCAGTTATTAGCAAATAAAGAAAGGAGCGGTCAAGATGCTGCACTTAGGCGCGCATATGTCAACGGGAAAAGGCTTTGATAAAGCAGCTGAAGATGCTCAAAGCATTGGCGCTGATACGATGCAAGTATTCACCAGAAATCCACGCGGCGGCAAAGCACGTGTTTTGAAAGATAAAGAACTGGAAAGATTGGCCCAATATCGACAGCAGGGATTGATGGTGGTGTGTCATGCACCGTATACGATCAATTTAGCATCGAGCAGCGATGATGTGCGCGATTTTGGCAAACGTACCATAGCGGAAGATTTGAAACGGATGCAGCAGCTGGGCGCGTTGGGGTTGGTCATTCACAGTGGCGCTCATACAGGTGCAGGCAGAGAGGAAGGGCTGAATCGGCTGATTGCGAGCCTGGAGGTGCTGCTCCCACAAGTGGCACCGGGAACACGCATTTTATTAGAAACAATGAGTGGTTCCGGATCGGAGCTCGGCAGCAGATTGGAAGACTTGCAGCAAGTGCTCGCTTATTTTGATCATTCTCCAGCATTGGGATTGTGTTTGGATACTTGCCATTTGTTTGCTGCAGGCTATGACATACGCGACTGGCCGGCATTCAAAGCACATTTTGAAACCTTTCTGCCCTGGTCCGTAGTGGGCTGTATTCATATGAATGACAGCAAGACGACATTCGCCAGCCACAAGGACCGTCATGAAAAGTTGGGCCAAGGCAGCATTGGCTGGGATGCTTTCAAGGCCATTGTGCAGGCTGAATCGGCGTGTCAGCTTCCAATCATTATGGAAACGCCGAATGTGTTGCCTGGATGGGCAGATGAGATTGCTGTATTACGCAATGCGTTGAAAGCTTAAATAGCATGTAGTAGATAGAATAAAGGAGGAAACATGGCTTTTCGGTTGAGTGATTTTGGAATTCCCAATTATGATACAAATGTAAATGTGCTGTATAAAAATGCCGTAGAACATGGCGAAAGCATTATTTGCGGTGAAGAAGAATATGTGGTTTATCGCATGGGGAATACGCCTGTCATCGTGGTGTTGCGTTTTTCTTTTAAAGAAGATGGCGAAACACCAGAAAATGTCGTGGCGCATACTTTTTTGGACAATCCTATTTGTTGGCAAAACGGTGTTCAGTGTGATGATGCTGGGCAGGCGCTTGTCATGCGTGATGGCGCTTGGCTGAAAGCAGAAGTGGTCAACCCAAGTGCTGCGGGAGAAACCTATATGCCAATGTTGTTTGCTGATGTGGCGCGTTTTGGTCCAACGCGGCTTACTGTTGGCGCAGATATGGTGATGCCGGAAGGACAGTTGGTGCCATCGGCAGAAGGCGGTGTTGAACTTCTCGGCCGCATTAAGAGCATCAAGCCAATCATTATGAGTAAGCTGTGGCTGTTTTCCGTGATTGAGTTGCAGCTTGGGGATGCAGAAATCTTTGCGCCAGTATCACGTGATATTCTTGAAAAGCAGATGGCAGCATGCAATGAAGGTGATCTGTGCTATATCACTGGCAGTTTGTCGCTGTTAAAAAGTTGGAAATAAAATTAGAATGCATGTTTTTTGCAAAAATGGTTGACGGGAACAGAGCATTGACCTATAATAGTCTAGTCTGAATATCGAATGATTTTAAGTGAAAGAGGTGTAAGTGATGAAAACAGGGATTCATCCAGATTATCATGAAGTGAAAGTAATCTGCTCTTGCGGCAATGAATTCACTACCCGCTCTACCAACCAGGGCGATATCAAAGTTGAAGTCTGCTCCGCTTGCCATCCTTTCTTCACCGGGAAACAGCGCGTTCGCGGTGCAAAAGGTCGCGTAGAAGCCTTCAATAAAAAATACAACCGTGACTAATGTTGATTTTTCAAGTCCTCATAGGCTGCAGTCTATGAGGACTTTTTTTATACGTTAAAGCCAATACATAGAAAGAAACGATACAGAATAGACTGTATTTTTAATATTTTTGTTGTCAGATCTTGAAAGCTTTGTTACAATTACAGGTGTTATTGTGGGTTTTTTATAAAGATATGAAAGACCTCAAATGCTATTATCTAAAGTAGAAATTCTACAAAGGAAGGATGTAAAAAATGAAGCATAAGAGATTAATGTCTTTGCTGACATTGGTTGTGCTTGCCGTGTTTGTCCCTTCGGCTGCGTTTGCAGAAGGCGGCGACCTGCTCGGTGATCATCTGCCAGTTTGGAGTATTATTCCATTTGTTGGAATGCTCCTGTCTATTGCCATTTTCCCACTGGTAAAGCCACATTGGTGGGAAAAGAATCAATTATGGGTGGCTCTGTTTTGGTCTGTGGTATTCATCGTGCCTTTCTTCTTCGTGTTTGGCGCACATGAAACCATCTTCGAACTGATTCATACCATCGTTTTGGACTATGTGCCATTCTTGCTGTTGTTGGTTGCTCTTTATGCAGTTGCCGGCGGCATTGTGATCAAAGGCTCCATTGTTGGGACTCCTAAGGTCAACGTGATTATTCTTGCAATTGGTACTGTTTTAGCATCTGTCATTGGTACCACTGGTGCAGCAATGGTTCTGATTCGTCCAATTATTCGCGCGAATGAATGGCGTAAACGTAAGATGCATACCATCATTTTCTTTATCTTCTTGATCTGTAATATTGGTGGTAGCTTGACCCCTGTAGGTGACCCTCCTCTCTTCATGGGCTACCTGCGTGGTGTGCCATTCTTCTGGTGCTTAACGCATCTGTGGCCAATTTATTTGTTCACTTCTATTGTTCTGCTTGTTATCTACTATCTCATTGAAAACAACAGATATAAGAAAGATTTGGCCGAAGGTGCTGTTCAGCCTCCATCTGGCGGCGAAAAGATCAGAATCGATGGTCTTATTAACATTGCGTTCATCGTACTGATTCTTATCGGTACTGTTTCCAGTGGTGTATTGGCTGGTATGGATACCTTCCTGAATGCTGATGGCAGCGTTAAAGGGATCACCCTTTTCACCCATAATGGTGAAACTGCTGTTGCAACCTATCCAAATATCATCAAGGATATCATTTATCTGATTGCAATCTTCCTGTCCATGAAGTTCACGAAGAAGTCCCTGCGTGAAGAAAACAACTTCAACTGGGGTGCTATGGAAGAAGTTGCAAAACTCTTTATTGGTATTTTCATCACGATGATCCCAGCACTTGCTATTCTGGAAGCAAAGGGTGCAAGCCTTGGTCTGCATTCTGAATGGCAGTTCTTCTGGAGCACCGGTATTCTTTCCGGGTTCCTGGATAATACTCCAACCTATCTGGTATTCTTGACCACAGCTGCTTCTTTGGGAGCAACCAGTGGGATTGCTACCTCTATCGGTATGGTTGAAATTCCTCTGCTTATTGCAGTATCTGCTGGTGCAGTATTTATGGGTGCCCTCAGCTATATTGGGAATGCACCAAACTTTATGGTTCGTTCCATTGCAGAAGAACATGACATTAAGATGCCAAGCTTCTTTGGCTACATGAAGTGGTCCTTCGGGATTTTGGTTCCGGTCTTCTTGATCGTAACGGTTGTCTTCATGTTGTAATTATGAACAAAAAACGATCGCTTTTATGCGGTCGTTTTTTATTTTGTGATAAAAAACTTGTGAGAATGGATGAAAGTGGAATGAAAAATGCTGAGCAATGATGTATAATCAAAGATGGAGTATATTGTCTCATACAAACAACAGTCATCTAAGAAAATAAGGGTGGGAGGTTATTTATGGACGAGAAAGAATTAGCACTGAAAGCTACAACAATTCGTCGCGATATTGTTAAGATGATTGGTGCCGCAAACAGTGGGCATCCAGGTGGATCACTTTCTGCAGTGGAATTATTGACTTATCTTTATTTTGAAGAAATGCATGTGGACCCTGATCATCCAGATATGGCAGACCGCGATTTGTTTGTGCTTTCCAAGGGGCATGCTGCACCAGTGCTGTATGCAACATTGGCAGAGCGTGGTTTTTTTGCGCCCGAAGACCTGCTGTCGCTGCGTAAATTGGGCAGCAAATTGCAGGGACATCCAGATATGCGCAAGGTGCCAGGTGTAGATATGTCGACAGGTTCTTTAGGAACAGGTATTTCCGCAGCTGTCGGTATGGCGCTTGCACGTAAGCTTGATAATAGTGCGCGTTATGTATACGCACTGCTTGGTGATGGCGAATTGGATGAAGGCCAGGTTTGGGAAGCAGCTATGGCTGCTGCTCATTATAAGCTGGGTCATTTGATTGCTTTTGTGGACCACAACGGCTTACAGATCGATGGTCGTACCATGGATGTTATGAATGTAGATCCTGTTGATGAAAAATTCGCTGCCTTTGGATGGGATGTTCAGGTGATCGATGGTCATTCTTTTGCTGCTATTGCAAATGCTATCGCTCAGGCGAAAGCATCTGAAAGCGGGAAACCTCAGATGATCGTGATGAATACCATTAAGGGAAAAGGCGTTTCCTTTATGGAAAATGAAGTTGGCTGGCATGGTAAGGCACCTAGTGCTGAACAAGTTGCCCAGGCGTTGGAAGAATTAGGGGAGGATGCATGAGTATGGAAAAACAAGCAACACGTGAAGCCTATGGTCAGGCGTTGGAAGTGCTTGGCGATGCGCGTGAAAATGTCGTTGTCCTCGATGCAGACTTGTCTAAGTCGACAAAGACCAACATGTTCCAAAAGAAATTCCCAGAACGTTTCTTTGATATGGGTATCGCAGAACAAAATTTGCTTGGGGTTGCCGCTGGTTTTGCGGCAGCGGGCAAGATTCCTTTTGCGAGCACTTTTGCAGTGTTTGCGACAGGACGTGCTTATGATCAGATTCGCAACTCGATCTGCTATCCACGTTTGAATGTGAAGATTGCAGCAACCCATGCTGGTATCACTGTTGGCGAAGATGGCGGCAGCCATCAAGCACTGGAAGATATTAACCTTATGCGTGGCCTGCCAAATATGACGGTGCTCGTTCCAGCGGATGGCCCAGAAGCCTATAAAGCAGTGATGGCTGCTGCTGACTATGAAGGGCCTGTTTATATTCGCTTGGGGCGTTCCGGCGTGCCAACCATTAGTGATCCTGATGCAACGTTTACCATTGGCAAGGGTACACTGATGCGTGAAGGCAGCGATGTTGTCATCATTGCCTGCGGTATTATGGTGGCAAAAGCCTTAGAAGCTGCAGACATGCTGCAAGCAGAAGGTGTAAGTGCTGCTGTGATTGATATGAGTACCATTAAACCGATCGATCGTGCTCTGATCGTTGAATGGGCAGGAAAGACCGGAGCGGTTGTCACTGCTGAAGAACATAATATTGTTGGTGGCCTGGGCAGTGCTGTCGCAGAAGTGCTGGTGACAGAAAAACCAGTGCCAATGGAAATGGTCGGCATTGAAGATGTTTTTGGTGAAAGTGGCACGGCAGATGCGCTTTTAGAAAAATATGGTCTTACTAAAGAACGCATTGTTGAAAAAGCAAAATACGTGATCACACGCAAGTAATTGTAACTGCCCGGCGGTCAGATCTTTGAGATCTGGCCGCTTTTTTATTTGGACGTCATAAAGGACGAAACGCTGTGATAAAAAATTTCTTTTGCCCGCAAAGTGCCTTGGCACGCGCACTTTGCGGCGATGGGGCAAGGATAATCTAGACGCTTGTCGGTAAATGGGGTACTATGAAAGGGTTGTAGAAAATCAAATTATTAGAGAAAGGGCTCTTTTGACAATGGACATAATCAAACGCAATGGCAGCACCGAGGCCTATGAGCGCGCGAAGATCGCCCGCGTCATCGAGCGTGCCTTCGCGAACGTGGAAAGCTCGCTGGATGCTGATCAACTGAATGTGATGGTAGATACCATCGAAACAGCGCTGAAGGAAGAAGTAAAGCTTGGGTTGGCGCTGCATGTAGAAGATATTCAAGACTTGGTTGAAAAGACGCTGATCGAGCAAAATTATTATAAAGAAGTGCGCAGCTTTATTCTTTATCGTGAAGATCGTAAGCGCAAACGCCGCACACGCAGCCAACTTACAGCATGTTTTCCGGAAGTACCGGAAATGGATGATTTGCTCAAGGAAATTGAGCGCGATTTCAACGATGAGGCCTATGGCCTGGAATATCTCTTGATGAAGTTCCAGTCGTTTTATAAGAATGAATTGCCGCTGGATGAGCGTTTTTATTATCTCATCAAGGCATGTGTTGAGTTAACAGCAAAGGATGCACCACGCTGGGAATTCATTGCAGCACGCATTTATTTCCTGGAATATCAGCGTAACTTGAATCGTCAGATGGCAGAATATGGCATTGATGATTTTTATGAAAAGGTTGAATTCCTTACGGAAGAAGGACTGTATGGCACCTACATTCTGCAAAATTACAGCCGAGAAGAGATTTTGGAAGCGGCCAGCTTTATGGATGAAACCCGCAACAATTTGATCAATTATTCTGGTATGGAACTTTTGGTTAAGCGTTATGTGGTGCGTAATCACGCTGGCGTTCCGTTGGAATCGGTGCAGGAAATGTTTTTGGGTATTGCTTTGCATTTGGCAATGCAGGAAGCGCGTTCGCAGCGCTTGATGTGGGTGCACCGCTTTTATGATATGCTGAGCACGCTCAAAGTAACAATGGCGACACCAACTTTGGCCAATGCGCGCAAACCATTCCATCAATTGTCCAGTTGCTTTATTGATACGGTGCCGGATAGCCTGGAAGGCATCTATCGCAGCATTGATAATTTTGCTCAGGTGAGCAAATTTGGCGGAGGCATGGGGTTGTACTTTGGCAAAGTGCGTGCATGCGGATCGGCCATTCGTGGCTTTGAAGGTGCTGCTGGCGGGGTCATTCGTTGGATTCGTCTGGCAAATGATACTGCAGTGGCTGTTGATCAGTTGGGCGTGCGTCAAGGTGCAGTTGCTGTTTATTTGGATGTATGGCACCGTGATCTGCCGGAATTTTTAGCTTTGCGTACCAACAATGGTGACGATCGTATGAAGGCGCACGATGTATTCCCGGCTGTATGCTATCCAGATTATTTCTGGCAGCAGGCACGCGATAATATTGAGGGCGACTGGTACTTGATGTGTCCGCATGAAGTGTATACGGTGAAAGGCTATCATTTAGAAGACAGCTTTGGCGATGAATGGACAGAGCGGTACTTGGATTGTGTAGCAGACAAGCGCATCAACAAACGTGTGCTGCCAATTAAGGATATCATTCGCTTGATCATTAAGAGTGCGGTAGAAACAGGAACACCATTTGCATTTAATCGCGATATTGTCAATCGTGCAAACCCAAATGGTGACAAAGGCATCATCTACTGTTCCAACCTTTGCACCGAAATTGCACAAAATATGAGTGCTATTGAGAGCGTGGATCAACGTGTGGAATTGGTGGATGGTGAAGAGGTTGTTGTCACAGTAACCAAACCTGGCGATTTTGTTGTTTGCAATCTGGCCAGCTTATCTTTGGGGCATATCGATGTGAATGATCCACAAGAAATTGAAGACGTGACCCGAAGCGTGGTCCGTGCATTGGACAATGTTATTGATCTCAATTTCTTCCCGCTGCCTTATGCGAAAATCAATAATCACCGCTATCGCCCAATTGGCCTTGGTGTCAGTGGCTATCATCATATGCTGGCCAAACAGCATATTCAGTGGGAAAGTGATGCGCATCTTGAATTTGTAGACCGTGTCTTTGAGGACATCAACTATGCGGCCATTAAAGCAAGTTGTGAAAATGCTGCTGAAAAAGGCGCTTATGCATTGTTTGAAGGCAGCGATTGGCAGACAGGTGCATATTTTGACAAACGTGGCTATGAAAGTGCGCGTTGGCAGACGTTGCGGGCGCAGGTGGCTGAGCATGGCTTGCGCAACGCTTATCTTATGGCAGTTGCACCAACGTCCAGCACATCTATCATTGCAGGCACTTCTGCAGGTGTTGATCCGATTATGAACCGTTTCTTTTTGGAAGAAAAGAAAAATGGGCTTATGCCACGTGTAGCACCGGAACTGAGCATGGACACCTACTGGTACTATAAGAGTGCGCATGTCATCGATCAACGCTGGTCGGTGCGCGCAGCTGGTGTACGCCAGCGCCATATTGATCAGGCGCAGAGCGTGAATGTATATATCACCAATGACTATACTTTCCGCCAAGTACTGAACCTTTACATCTTGGCTTGGGAAAGTGGCGTGAAAACGCTTTATTATATCCGTTCCAAGAGCTTGGAAGTGGAAGAATGTGAAAGTTGTTCATCCTGATGAAAGGAGAGATGTTGATGGAAGCGATCACAAAACGTCCGTTGTTTAATCCGGATGGTGACATTGAGGTTGGAGCACGGCGTATCATTGGTGGCAACACCACCAACCTTAACGATTTTAACAACATGAAATATCAGTGGGTGAGTGGTTGGTATCGCCAGGCAATGAATAATTTTTGGGTGCCGGAAGAAATCAACATGCATACCGACATTAAAGACTACCCGCATTTGCCAGCGGCAGAACGTCGGGCTTATGATAAAATCCTTAGCTTTCTGATTTTTTTAGACAGTATCCAAACGGCAAATCTGCCAAATATTTCCAGTTATGTTACAGCCAATGAGGTGAATCTGTGCTTATCGATTCAGATTTTCCAGGAAGCGCTGCATAGCCAAAGCTATTCCTATATGCTGGATACCATTTGTGAACCGCAAGAGCGCACGGAAGTGTTGTATCAGTGGAAAAATGATGAACATTTGCTGCGCCGCAATGAATTTATTGGGGATATTTATAATGACTTTCAAGAGGACCCATCCCCGGTTAATTTTATGCGCTCTGTTATGGGCAATTTCATCCTTGAAGGAATTTATTTTTACAGCGGTTTTATGTTCTTTTATAACCTTGGCCGTAATAATAAAATGCCTGGTTCTGTGCAGGAAATTCGTTATATTAATCGCGATGAAAATACACATCTCTGGTTGTTCCGAAATATTATTAAAGAATTGCGCAATGAATGTCCGGGATTGTTTACTGATGAATTGATTGCACGCTATCGTGAAATGATCCGTGAGGGCTGTGAACAAGAAATTGCCTGGGGACATTATGTCATTGGTGATGATATTGAAGGATTGACCAAGGAGATGGTAACCGATTACATTCAATATCTTGGCAATTTGCGTGCAACAAGTTTGGATTTTGGCAGCATCTATGAGGGGCATGATGTTGAACCACCAAGCATGACGTGGGTTAGCCAGTACAGCAACGCCAATATGATCAAAACAGACTTCTTTGAGGCGCGTAGCACAGCGTATGCGAAAAGCAGTGCTTTAATAGATGACCTTTGATTGTTATGGCATAATATGTAAAAGGTTCGTTTGAAAGGAGTAGACAACATGCTTTATTTTTCTCAACCGCCAGTGCTTAATCAGGCGGAGCAGGAGCAACTTGCTGCTGCTATCGATTGGTATGTTGAAGAGGTGTTGAAAAGTAGTGCCTCTGCACTTGATCGTGTACGCACTGTGCATCGCCTGATCCAGCAGAACGTCATTTATCCTCGTTTAAAGCTGCGCCTTGAAGGTGCCATCAATGTGGCCGTATTGCCGGATACCGATGAAGGCCGCCATTATATCAGTGCTTATGGTGCATTGGTTAATGAGCGTGCCAATAGCTATGGTATTGCACGCGCTGTTGATGCCATACTTTGCGATCCGCGGCTCGCTCTTGAAAGTCAGCTTGTAGAAGGGTGTCTGATTGGGGACGATTCTGTACTTTCCATGCATCTTTGGAATATCGTTACCATTGGTCATCAAAGTTACCATATTGACGCTGCTGCAGAACTTTTAGCCAATCCACAGACTGTACGTCGAACGGGTGAGCCAGGCATACCTTTGCAGGCACTTGATAGCGATGAGTTACCGATGATTGAAGCGTTGATGCCATCTTATCGCTATTGCTTGGTGAGCGATGACGTCATGAGCGCTGATCATCTTTGGAGTAAAGATGGCACGCCAAATTGCTTGTCTAGCTATGTACCGGCGTCTTGGCGATGAATCCTTGATCCAAAAACAAGCCACAGTCAGCGAAGACTGTGGCTTGTTTTGTTCTTGTGAAATTTTTTTAAAGAAATTTTGAAAAAGGTGTTGACTTCACTCAAAAAGGATGGTATTATAAACGAGCTGTGAGGCGCTGAGGAAACAAACCGAAGCCCACTAGCGATCTGGCCAGTTGGAGAAGCGGCTTAACTCATCAGCCTTTCACGCTGACATTCACGGGTTCGAATCCCGTACTGGTCATCACAATTATATATCATTGTGAACTTTGGAC
>JAXJBF010000004.1:0-2321 GCA_036303105.1 Peptococcaceae bacterium
TCTTCCAGCAGTTCAATTTCCGGTACTGTCAGTGCGCGAGGCTGTTCCGGCATGGTCGGGTCGATTATCGCCGAAGGGGCTACCGGCTGCTCTCCGGTAACTACTGAGGTCGTTTCTCGGCCTGCATGATACAGTTGTGCTGCAATTGCGCCCCCCGCAGCATGAACGCGTTCAGTCAATTTTTTATGGCTCACGATCTGGTTATCCGCATAGAGTGCAGGTAGTGGCGCTGAGGCACCGGCTGTAGGTGTCACAATATAATCTTCTGTAATAATAAGGCCCCAGCCACCTTTTGCTTTGGCTTCATGATACGAAATGTATTTTTCACTTGCTGTTCCATCAAGATTCGCATAGCCAGTTACCATTGCTGAAACAATCATGCGATTACGTAACGTCATTCCATTAATTGTTATTGGTTCTAAAATCTTCTTCATAAAAATACTCCTATCATTATCATTCAAATAGGAACTTGTCAATGACAAGTTCCTATTAACACTTACTCTATACTCATACAATACATACCATGATATTTACACATAGGTGCTTGAATCTCGATACCCAAGAATTTGGCCGCCATCGATCACTATACTTGCTCCGTGGATATAACTTGCTTCATCTGAACACAAAAATAAAGCTGTATCTGCTACCTCACGCGGTTCACCAAATCTTCCTAAAGGAATCTTACTCAATTTTATTTTTATATTGTCACCTTGCAACACTTTATCACTGATAGCGGTATGCTCAATTGTACCCGGATGAATTGTATTAACACGAATATTCGTCCTGGCTAAATCTACCGCAACAGCTTTTGTCATACCAAGAACAGCGCTCTTAGCAGTGTTATACGCCAAATTATTTGCAGTAGCTACATACGCGCCACAAACAGAAGAAACATTTAGAATCGCACACGCTTCATCAGTTTCTTTCATCAAAGGCAACATAGTCTGCATCCCCAAAATAGGACCAAAAACCATGACATCAAAAGCATTTTTCAGACTATCTATCGTAACATTTTCAACGTTTCCTAACGGCACATAACCAGCATTGTTAACGAGAATATTTAACTTACCATATTTCGTTCGAACCGCTATCAAAACGTTTTGCCAGTCATTTTGATTTGAAACATTTAAAAAGTAAGATTCAGAATGCCCACCAGAAGTTTCAATTACCTGCTGCAGTTCAGCCAAGCCTTTTAAATTAATATCTGTAATAATAACGAAAGCGCCTTCCTCCGCAAAACGTTGAGCCATTGCTCTTCCAAGTCCGGAAGCTGCTCCAGTTATTAAGGCTATTTTTCCTTCTAGGCGTTTCATAAACGCTCGCTCCTCCCGCTATTTGTCTTCTGAAAATCCCAAAAATTTTTCCGTATTTTCAGCCATAACTTTTGGCAACACTTCTTCACTTAAACCACAATTCATATAATAGTCTGCAGCACTTTTGATATCAAAAATAGGATACGCAGAACCAAAAACAATCTGATTCTTCAACATTGTATTTGCTGCTTTAATGTATAGATCCCCACCAGGAATATCAAAGCCGTACATATCTGGTAAAATATAGATATTTGGATTTGATACTGCCAAATGAATAATTTTCATGATATGAGGATATGCCGCGTGAGCAATCATCATTTTTAAATCAGGAAACGTGCGTTCAATCTGCACCAACCTATCTGGGTCAGTATATGTATAGTCAGGACCAATAAACCCACCAAAATTAAGGTACAACGGAATATTATTTTTTTCACAAGCATCATAAATAAAATAGAACTGTTCATCGTCAGCATAAAGCGCACCACGACGATTAAAACCTGGTTCTATGGCAACACCAGAACAAGGACCGTTCAATACATACTTTTCAATTTCTTCTAAACCAAAGTCAACACCATCTTTTGGATCAATTTCAACAAAACCATATAGTCTATCTGAATATATAGAACATGCTTCTGCAATATCTGCATTTTCTACATTTTGACCTCTTCTACAAGAAACAAGCGCTTTCGAAACACCCGCTCGCTCCATATCTACAAACAATTCATCCATGCCTGCAATAATTGAAGGGCGGGGCATATTAAACATTGACGCCCAATCATCCATGGCCGCAGGATCTTTAAAGATTACCGCATTAGCAAAAGATTTATACGGAATTCTTACTCTAGCATCAATAATTTTCATTTTAAAACCTCCTTTATTCTAACCCAAGTAATTTAGCCGCATTTTCATAGAGTACTTTTGGAAGGACTTCTTCTTTGATACCGTTCCTCTGATATTCTCCAATCGCCTGTTCCAAACTAAAACCTGGATAACATGACCCAAATAAAA
>JAXJBF010000005.1:0-30695 GCA_036303105.1 Peptococcaceae bacterium
CACACCACCGGCGCCGATCACAAAAACCTCGACCGTAAAAATACCTGTTGTAAAAAATGAAAAGCCGAAAAAGCCTAATAACCCAAGCAAGCCAGATCAACCGAAACCACCAAGTGAACCTGATCAGCCAAGTGGCGGAAAAACTGGCGATGATACACCTGATTTAAATACGACGGACCATTATTCCTACATTGTTGGTTATCCAGAAGATTATCGCACCGGCGAACAGAGCAGCGACGAAGCACTTTGGCCTGTGAAGCCGCAGGGCAACATCACGCGTGCTGAAGTGGCGACGATTTTCTATCGCCTTTTGAAAGATGAGGTGCGCAATGAAGTGACCACTTCTGAGAATGGTTTCAATGATGTGAACAATGGTGACTGGTATAATGAAACGGTGTCTTCTTTGGCTGCTATGGATATTATTGCAGGCTATGAAGATGGCACGTTCCGACCAAATGCGCCGATCACCCGCGCTGAATTTGCAGCCATTGCGGCACGTTTCTTTGAAGACAACGATATGGAATATAATGAAAAATTATTCCGTGATATTTCTGGCGACGAATGGTACGCCGATATAGTGGCAGCAGCTGTAGAGCATAACCTGATCAGCGGCTATCCTGATGGCACCATGCGGCCAAATGCATGGATCACCCGTGCTGAAAGCTGCGCCGTTATCAACCGCACCATTGATCGCCGTCCACACGATGCGCACCTGGCCTCTGCCGACGACATGCGTACCTGGCCGGACAACCAGCCAGGCGCCTGGTACTATGCGGACATGCAGGAAGCCACCAATGGCCATTACTATGAGTGGATCAGTATTGATGGTGAGCTTTTTGAGCAGTGGACAAAGGTTGACCTGACTTACGATTGGACAAAGCGCTAAAAAGAACAGCACCTCACGGTTTTCGCATTGAAACCGTGAGGTGCTGGTGTTTTATGTGTTTTTAAAGATGAAGGTTACGCATTTTCCAAGTGCAGCATGAGATAAGAGAGCAGGCAGAGACCGGCGGTCTCGGTGCGGAGGATGCGTTTGCCGAGGGAGATACTCTGGAAGCCTTGGGCTTTTGCCTGCTGCCATTCTTCGTCGCTGATGCCGCCTTCTGGGCCGACGAGGAGTGCAATCTTTTTGGCTGCTGGCAGCTGCGGCAGCAGTGCAGTCAGGGTGCCGCGGCTGGTTTCGTCTTCATAGGCGATGAGTTTGATGTCGGCATCGCTGACGGCGTCAAGAGCGCTGGCGAAAGACTGCACGCCGTGCACCTCGGGAATGATGCCGCGCTTGGATTGACTGGCGGCGCTTTTGCTGATTTCGTGCAGGCGTTCGGCTTTGCGGTCGGCTTTCTTTTCATCGATGCGCACATTGCTGCGCGCCATCATCACAGGTACAATGTCGTGGGCGCCCAGCTCAACGGCTTTCTGGATGATGAATTCGAGCTTTTCGCGCTTGGGCAGTCCCTGCAGGAGCACGAGCTGACAGGACAGTTCATTTTCGCTGGCGCGTGTTTCAAGGCATTTGGCGGTGATGGTGTTCTTATCAGTGGTGACCACTTCAAAGATGTATTCGCGGCCCTGGCCGTCGGCGAAGACGAATTGTTCGCCTTCACGCAGGCGCAGCACGAAGAGATGTTGGTAGTCTTTGCGGGAAAGCACGAGCGGTGCCTGGAGGGCATCGTCGCTCAGTGGTTCGTTGAGAAAAAATTGATGCATGACAAACTCCTTTGCTGAGGCTTTTTCTTTATCATAGCACGCGTGGCGCGGCGGGAAAACAGGTATTTTCATTTCCTGCTGAACACGGTAAAATGAAAGGAAGCAGAAACGAGAAGGGAGAGACAGCAAGTGAGTGAGAAAAAGAGTGAGCGGCGTGCCGTTGCGGAGGTGTTGTTTGCAGCAACGTGCTGGGGCTGCATTGGGTTGTTTACCCGCTATTTGTCTGCGGGCGGCATGTCATCACTGGCGATTGCCTTTTTCCGCAGTTTTGCAGCAGCGGCCATGTTGGCAGTGTATCTGGGCGTGCGGTCGCGCCAGACTTTCCGCATCAAACCACGCAACATTTGGATGTTTATCGGCACGGGGTTTGTGTCCATTGGCTGCTTTAACGTGTTTTATTTTATGACGCAGACCTTTACAACGTTGAGTGTGGCAGCCGTGCTGCTTTACACAGCACCGTTTTTCGTCATATTTATGTCACGGCTTTTCTTTAAAGAAAAGATTACCCGGCAAAAGATTGTGGCGGTGCTTTTGGCCTTCGCAGGCTGTCTCTTTGTCACTGGCCTCATTGGCGGCGGCAGTGTCCAGCTGGCGCCGATTGCGATTGCAACAGGCATTGGCTCAGCGATTTGTTATGCGCTCTATAGCATTTTCGGGCGCGTAGCCTTGGACCATTATGCGCCAATGACGGTGACATTTTATTCCCTGTTCGTTTCGGCATGTTCCATGGGCATTATTTTTGCGCTGACCGGTGCCGAACTGCCGCCGATCAGTGGCGGCATGGTGCTGGGCATCTGCGGCCTAGGTTTGTTTTCAACAGCACTGCCATATATTTTCTACACACGCGGCTTGCAGGTGTTGGCGCCAAGCAAGGCCAGCGTGCTGGCTTTTGCCGAGCCGATGGTGGCAACGCTGATGGGGATTGTGGTGCTGCACGAGCCGATCACGGTACCAGCTGTGATAGGCATTGCACTTATTTTTGCAGGCATTGTTGTCTTAAATCGACGTTCAAAATAATTTGGAGGGTATTATATGATGGAAAAACAGAAAACCGAACCTGAATTGGTGCACTATTTTGGCTCTGAATATGAAAAGGTGCCACGTTTTTACTATATGAATGATGCGGGTGAAGAAGTGGTGCATCCTGCTTTTCATGATCCTACAGAAGGAGAAATTGATGCGTTTTATGTGCGTCAGCCATTGATGCTGAGCTTTTGCCGTCTGCGCACAGCGGCGCGTTTGAATTATCGTGAAGTCAACCCACGGCTTTTCCGTGATTTTGACTCCAATTATCGTGAAGTGACACCAGACCAAGTGGATGCGTACACCCGTTATATTGAAGGCGATTTTACACGTTTAGATCAGTAAAGGAGAATTGTTATGGGACTCAACAGAATAGGCGGTGCCCTGGGTGCTGGGATCGGTGCTGTTGGCGGTGTGCTGGCCGATACCTGGAAGGAGTATTTTGTCTGCGATGCCATGGCAGCCGATGAGTTGGTGCGCAAAGGTGAGCAGCATCAAGGCCGCCGCGGTGTCAACCGCAAAGGCAGTGAAAACATCATCACCACTGGTTCCGTCATTGTGGTTGCCGAAGGGCAGTGCATGCTCATTGTGGATCAGGGGAAAATCGTGGAATTTTGCGCCGAACCAGGCGCTTTTGAATACGACGCCTCGACGGAGCCAAGTCTTTTCTGCGGCGATCTCAAGAAGGGCCTCATTGACAGCTTTAAGCTCGTGGGCAAACGTTTCACCTTTGGCGCGGAAACGGCCCACGACCAGCGTGTGTATTATGTGAACACCAAAGAAATTGTTGGCAACAAGTATGGCACCGCCAGTCCTGTGCCGTTTCGCGTGGTCGATGCAAACATTGGCCTTGATGTGGATATTGCCATCAAGTGCTTCGGGGAATATTCCTACAAAATCACCGACCCGCTGCTCTTTTATGCCAACGTGGTTGGCAACATCACCGACACTTACACCCGTGATGCCATCGACAGCCAGCTCAAGACGGAGCTTTTGACAGCGCTGCAGCCAGCCTTTGCCAAGCTCTCGGCACAGGGCATCCGCTACAGTGCCCTGCCGGCTCACACGGCAGAAATCGCTGAGGCGCTCAACGACATCCTCAGTGAAAAATGGGGCCAGCTGCGCGGACTGTCCGTGGTGTCGTTCGGGGTCAGCTCGGTGTCGGCATCGGAAGAAGACGCCAAACTCATCAAAGAAATCCAGCGCAACGCCGCGCTGCGTGACCCACGCATGGCGGCTGCTCATCTCACTGGCGCCCAGGCCGAAGCCATGCAGACAGCCGCTGCCAACGAAGGCGGCATGGGTGCCATCGGCGCCTTCATGGGCATGGGCATGGCGCAGAATGCCACTGGCAATACGGCGGCCAATTTGTTCGGCATGGCGCAGCAGCAACAGCCTGCTCAAGCACAGGCTGCAGGCTGGACGTGTCCGTCCTGTGGTCAGGCTGGCAACACTGGTAAATTCTGCACCAACTGCGGCCAGCCAAATCCAGCCAATGCCGCAGCAGCTGCTACGTGGACCTGCCCTGCCTGTGGCACCCAAAACAGCGGCAAGTTCTGCAGCGAATGCGGGGCACCGCGCCCGCAGCCAGCGCGCTACGCCTGCAATAAATGTGGCTGGGTGCCGGAAGATCCAACCCATCCGCCAAAATTCTGCCCAGAATGCGGCGACCCGTTTAACGACGACGACATCCAGCGCAGCTAAAGGAGGTGCCGCCGATGGCGGAGGTAACAAATTTTAAATGTCCGAACTGCGGCGCGCCGCTGGCCTTTTCGCCAAGCGACGGCGAGGTGCGCTGTGCCTATTGTGACAGCACCTTCCAGGCCAGCGTGCTGGAAAAACTCTATCAGGACGAGCAAGGTCCGCAGGGCACAACCGACAGCGCCCTGGATTGGGGCGATCAGCCGCCTGGCAGCAGCTGGGCAGAAGGCGAAGAAGAAACGCTTCAGGTGTACACCTGCCCTTCCTGCGGCGCAGCCATCATCTGCGACGAAGACACCATCGCCACCACCTGTGTGTATTGCGGCAATCCTACGGTGCTTGAAGGGCGCCTTGCTGGCACCTTGAAACCCGATTACATCATTCCTTTTAAGAAAACAAAGGAAGAAGCCATTGCTGCCCTCAAGAATTTTTACAAAGGCAAACGCCTGTTGCCGAAAGTGTTCGCTGCCGACAATCACATCGAAGAGATCAAAGGCATCTATGTGCCATTCTGGCTTTTTGACAGCGAAGTAGAGGCAGACTATGTCTACGACGCGGTGCGCTCGCATATGGCCATCGTTGGCGATAGTGAGATCACCACGATCGAGCACTATCGCGCCGCGCGCAAAGGGCGCATGGGCTTTGACAAGATTCCTGTCGACGGCTCCACCAAAATGGAAGACCGCTACATGGATGCCATTGAGCCGTTTAATTACGACGATCTGGTGCCTTTTGTGCGTGCGTACCTGCCGGGGTTTCTCGCTGAAAAATACGATGTTGACGCGGAAAGCAGCCTTTCCCGTGCCAGCGCGCGCATCGAGGAAAGCGTGGGCATTGCCATGAACGCCACCCTGCCTTACGATCAGTATACCTTGACCCACCGCCATATCTCCTTGACGGATAAGAGCGCGCGCTATGCGCTCCTGCCAGTATGGATGCTGACCACACGCTGGAAAGGCGACACCTATACCTTTGCCATGAATGGCCAAACAGGCCGCATGATCGGCGATCTGCCCATTTCCAAAGGGCGCGCCGCTGGCTGGTTTTGCGGCGTAACGGCTGGCTTTGCAGCGGTGTTTGGCGCACTGGCACTGTTATTGATGTAGGAGGTGCGGCTATGAGGCAAAAAAATTTTTTGAAACGATGGTTTGCTGCACTGTTCCTCATTGCTCTGCTGATGCTGCAGACCATGCCGGTTTTCGCTGCCGAAGGCGGCGCGGCGCAGCTGGTCAACGACACGGCCGGGCTGCTGACCGCTGAGCAGACAGCAGAACTCGAAGCCAAAGCCAAGGCGCTGCAGTCAGAGTACGGCCTCGATGTTGCCATTGTCACTGTGCCCTACATGGCAGGGACCACCGATGCGTACGCCTACGCCAAGCAGCTCTACGACCAGTATGGCATCGGCACTGGCGCAGACCGCAGCGGCATTCTGCTCATGCTGTCGATGCAGCAGCGGGACTACGCGCTGATCGCCCATGGTGAAGGCAACAACGTGCTCACCGACTATGGCAACGAAAAGATGGCCGACAGCTTCCTGGATTATTTTCATGACGACGACTGGTACGGCGGATTTGACGATTATTTGGATACTGCCAACGATTACTGCCATGCTTACTATGTGGATGGCGAAGCCTACGACGTCAGCCTGGCGCGCAGCTTTGGCAAAATCTGCCTGGTGCTGGCTGTTGTTGGCGCGCCTGTTATCGGCGCCCTCACAGTGGCAGCCATGGTGCAGAGCATGAGGACAGCGCGCCGGCAAACTCATGCTGAGTATTATGTCGATCATGAAAACGGCGGCCTTGTTCTCAGCGATCAAAGCGACGACTACATTTACAGCCAAACCATTGTCACCCATCGCCCAAAAATGGACAACGATGGCGGCGGCTTTGGCGGCACCACCATTGACGCCGGCGGCTTTTCGGGCAGCTCTGGCAAATTTTAAACCGATTCTCAGCCCACGCCTGGCGGCGTGGGTTTTTTGCTGCGCTCAAGGCAACACCGAACAGGAAAATTTATTCATTCATTATTTGCTTAACCAATGACATTGATCGTGCTATACTACTGCGGTAAAGAACGTGTGAAGAAAGAAGACGTTATCATGAACAATAAAGGTCCTTGGCTGGTATTTATCTGTTATTTTCTTTTCGGCATCTTGCCGGTGTATTGGAAGTTTCTGGTCACCGTTGACAGCACCATGATTCTCGCCAATCGTGTGATATGGTCGCTGGTTTTTGCACTGATTCTGCTTGTGATCCTGCGCCAAACACATGTCCTAAAGGCTGTATTCAAAGACCGACGCACCATGCGCACCCTTCTGATCAGCGGCGTGCTCATTGTGGTCAACTGGGGCAGCTACATCATCGCCGTCAACACTGACCACGTCATCGATGCCTCACTGGCGTATTACCTCAACCCGCTCATGTCGATCCTCATCGGCTGTTTTTTCTTCAAAGAGCAGCTCACTGGATTGCAAAAGCTGTCTGTGGCGCTGGCAGCGGTGGGCGTGCTCTATGCCATCATCAGCTATGGCGTGGTGCCCTGGCTGGCGCTCGTCATCGGTGGTTCTTTTGCCGCTTATGGCGCCATTAAGAAAACGGTCGTTCTCGACGGCATCACCTCGCTGGCTGTCGAATGCCTGTGGATGCTTATACCAGCTCTTGTCATGCTGGTTTGGCTGTTTGCCCACGGCCAAACGGCCACCCCTGACGAAACGATTGCCTGGTGGCAGTGGCTGCTTCTGCCAACCACAGGCATCATCACTGGTGCACCGCTCGTTGTTTTTGCCAAAGGCATTCAAACCACCAGCTATTCCCTGTCGGGCATTCTCATGTACATCAACCCAACCCTGCAGCTGCTTTGTGGCATTTTCCTGTTCCATGAAGCCTTTACCCACATCTATGCGGTGATGTTTGCCTTTGTCTGGGCCGGCGTCATCCTCTATATTGTTGGCGCTGCCCTGAGCCATCGCAGCCACAGTCTTTCTGAATAAAAATTTCATCAGCAAAAAAGCAAGACCTTTGCGGGTCTTGCTTTTTTTGCTATATAATAATTAATTGCTTATCAAGGAGGTTTTACCTATGGAAAATCGTTGTCTGGTTCCAGCTCAATTGCGTCATTATCGTGCTGTTCTTGAAGCGGCGTCGCGCTCTCGCGGCACCATCGATCAATACATGCGTGCCCTGCGCACCTTTGCACGCTGGCTCGATGGCGCGCCTGTCAGCCAGCAGCGCGTGAGCCGCTGGGCCGATGCTCTTCTTGAGGAAGGCTATGCACCCATCACCGTCAATGCCATGTTGGCAGCGCTCAATGGTTTCTTTCGCTGGCAGGGCTGGGAAGACTGCCGCTGTCGTTATCTGCGGGTGCAGCGCCGGCTGTTTCGCCCAGCCGAGCGCGACCTCAGCCGCGACGACTACGCACGTCTTGTGCGCGCCGCCCACCGCACCGGCAACCACCGCCTGGCGCTGCTCATGGAGGCCATCTGCGGCACCGGCATTCGTGTCAGCGAAGTGAAAGCCCTCACTGTAGAAGCCGCAAAGCAAGGGCGTGCCGACATTCACCTCAAAGGCAAAATTCGCACCATCCTGATACCTTCCAAACTTTGCCAGAAACTGCTGCGCTATGCGCGCGCCCATAAAATCGCCGCTGGCGAAATCTTTCTCGCCAGCAACGGCGCCTCCCTGTCGCGCTGCCGCATCTGGCTGGAAATGAAACGCCTGGCAAAAGCCGCCAACGTTGCCCCAAGCAAAGTCTTTCCTCACAACCTGCGGCATCTTTTTGCCACGGTGTACTATCAAACCTACAAAGACCTATCGCGCCTCGCCGACGTTCTCGGGCATTCTTCCATTGAAACCACCCGCATCTACTTAGTCACTTCGGGCAGCGAATGCCTGCATCAGCTCGATCGTTTGCAACTGGTGCTCTAGCAAAAATAGACAAAATCAATATTTTGTTTTTTTCCATCAAAAAAAATCATGTTTTCACCGTGAGCGTTTTGTGAAATCTGGCAGTGAACGGGTTTATAAGCATGTTGTGTTATATAAAAAAACAGCTGATCTGCTCAGGGATCAGCTGTTTAAGTGCATACAAAGCGAGGCCATTACATAGAAAAAATTTAATGACCTTGATTTGTCATGCCAAAAAACGCTATAATCATTTTGAAGTTTTAAATGACAAAATTCCGAATCTTATGTTATAATTTTCTCATATAACAAAGCGTTTCACTGGAAACAAAATATTGATTTTGTTCAAGCATGATCACCAAGGGGGGGGACGACAATGCGAGAATCATTGCTTGACTTTTGTCGGCGCACACAGCGGGAAGAACTTCTCAGCGAGTGGGACACTGCGCGCAACGCACCGCTTACGCCGGCGACCGTTTCCCATGGCAGCAAAAAGCATGTTTGGTGGCGCTGTGTCAATGGGCACCACTGGCAAGCGGCCGTTCATACTCGCACTGGCAGTGGCACAGGCTGTCCTTACTGCTCTGGGCGCTACGCCATAGCTGGTGAAACCGATCTGGCCACTGTCCATCCTGCGCTCGCCAAAGAATGGCACCCCACCAAAAACGGCGACCTCACGCCGCGACAGGTGCTGCCTGGCAGCCATCGCCTGGTTTGGTGGCGCTGTGCCAAAGGCCACACCTGGCGCGCGCAGATCAAATCGCGGGTGCATGGCACCGGTTGTCCCATCTGCGCCAACAAGCAGCTCAAAAAAGGCGACAATGATCTGGCCAGCCGCCACCCACATCTCGCGAAGGAATGGCACCCCACTAAAAACGGCGCCCTCACGCCGAGCGATGTGGTGCCGGGCACACGCCGCCGTGTCTGGTGGCAGTGCGCCAAAGGCCACGCCTGGCAGGCCAGCGTCGCCAGCCGTGTCAACGGCAGCGGCTGTCCGGTGTGCGCCGGTAAGGTCGTCATCGCTGGCGACAACGACCTCGCCAGTCAGTACCCGCACCTCGCCAGGGAGTGGCACCCCGTTAAAAACGGCAGCCTCACCCCTGAGCAGGTCGCCCCAGCCAGCAATCGCAAGGTTTGGTGGCGCTGCCCGCAGGGCCACGACTATCAGGCCGTGGTGGCCAGCCGCACCCAGCGCGGCAACGGCTGTCCTTATTGCTCAGGGCGTAAAGTGCTGGCGGGTTTTAACGACCTCGCCACCACCTACCCCGAGGTCGCCAAAGAATGGCACCCCACCCTGAACGGCAGCCTCACACCGCAGGACGTCACCGCCGGCAGCCGCAAGCGCGTATGGTGGCAGTGCAGCCAGGGCCACACCTGGAAAGCCATCATCTACAGCCGCACCGGCACCCAGCGCTGCGGCTGCCCCGTGTGCAGCGGACATACAGCAGGGAATAAACGGCATTCATAATAATGACACCTAACAAACCATTGAAGGGGGAATGTGCAAGCGCAACAGTGCGTGCCTTTGACCAACACACCTCGTAAAACGATGAAAGGAGAGATTAAAATGGGTAAATTAAAAAAATGCATATGCTTGTTGATCGCTGTCGTGTTCTTGGCAGCTGTTATTCCAACAGTGGCACTTGCGGCTGATGATCCAATACCGATTTATGTGTCGGAAGAAGGGAATGATACTGAAGGAGATGGAACACAAGGCAATCCATATGCAACCTTGGAAAAAGCTGCGGAGGAAATAAATAAGACTAAAAACCAAGATTACACCATCTATATCATGTCAGACTTAACGATGACTGTGAGTGCGCGCTTCTGGGACAATAACGTTTCCATACAAAGTGATCTAGCGGAACTCGCAGAATCGGGAAAGACGGCATTTACACTTTCTCGTGCAGCAACTGGTTTTAGAGCCGAGCAGGATCCAGCACGTGGCGGATACAATCCTGCATTGATTGAGATAGGAGGAGAGGGTGGAAAAGGTGGAGACTTGACGCTGTCAAATATTATCTTGGACGATGGCCATCATGCGGCTTATTCTTATACAGGAAGTAATCAGCATGCTTCTGCAGCGAATCCTTACTTTGTTCAGGTGGATGCCAGTCGAAGCGGTAATCCAACGGGTCAACCACAACCTGGTTCTACGACAGTAAGTGGGACAGAAGTTGATAACCATGAAATCGTACAAGATGCAATGATAGCTTCATACGATTCTAACAGCACCATTACACTTGGTGCTGGGACCACACTTCAAAATTATGGCGGCATGAGCGCTGTTCGTGTAACAGGATCCTCGAAACTTGTGATGGAACCTGAAAGCAAAATTTGCGATGAAGATACAGTCACTCGGAGCAAGGGTGCAGCAGACAGTTATGGCCCTGCTGGTGCGGTATGGATTCAGAGCGGCAATTTTGAAATGAAAGATGGGGCCGAAATCAGCAACTTGAACGGCCGTGCGATCTATGCAGATGGCGGCACTGTAACAGTGAATGGCAGTATTAACAATATCACTGGCAATGCCAATATGTGGCAAGGACAAGATGGTGTTGCTGTCCATGTTCGTGGCGGTGCAAAAGTGACACTTGAGTCCAACAGTATTATTGATAATGTGACGAAACAGCTCCCTAAAGCAGCGAGCGCAGTATTTGTTACAAATAATTCTTCATTAGAAATGAAACAGCATGCAAAGATCTGTAATCTGAATGGCACTGCAATTAGTGGACGTGGTAATAACGACGAAACCCCTGATGATATCAAGATTATAATTGATGGTGAAATTTGTGGGATAAAGGCTGGTGGTAATAATGCTATAAATTTGAATCAGTCCGATGGATTATACTGCTTAATTGATAAAAATGCTAAGATTTATGATAATAAAGTAGAAAATGGTACCATTTATTTGCAGGGTACTGAAAACATGAAATTGGATCTATATGGAGAAATTTCTAACAATGTTAGTAGTCGAGCAACAGCTGGTATCTGGTTAGCAAATAATTTTTCTGGAAAAAGCGTTACCATGTATGATGGAGCAAAAATAACAGGAAATATTTCGACTCAAGCGGGAGGCGAATTTGTTGGCAGTGTTATTGTAACTTGTGGAACATTTAAAATGGTTGGTGGTGAGATCTCTGATAATTATGCTGCTTATATAGGTACTAATTCAGAGTCTTACTCAAAATATTTAAGTGCTGGGGTTGCAGTTTGGCGTGGCGGTCATTTTGAAATGGATGGTGGAACTATAAAGGACAATAAATCAATGGGCATTGGAGGTGGCGTGCTTTATCGTGCAGAAGAATGGGGTAATCAACTATCAAAGATCGATTTAAACGATGGGGAAATTTCTAATAACTTAATGCAAATGACAGTTTCTTCTGATGGGAATGGTGGATTTGATTTTGATGGCGGAAAATCTAATGATATAAGTTTGGATAATGTTAGCTTAACAAACAACGATTACCATAGTCATATAAATCGTTATGTATCCATTAATGATGATGTAACTATTGGAAATTCTAGAATTTATATGTATAAGTATGACTTTACTTTTGAACGTCCCGGAAAAAGTGTAAAATTTGGGAATGCGGCTGCTGCTTGTGAAGATGCAGTAACAGATGCGCTTGACTCTCAGCATCTGACAGAAGTTGTTGGTTCAATATGGTATCAGACGAATAAGGGCAATTTGCCGTTGACGGTGTATGATTTAACGCAAAACGGAAAATATAATGAAAGCAAAGATCTTTATGCAGCCGTTGTTGATACAAACGAAAAAGGAACTGTCGATGGAGGTAAAAAAGTTGCGCTGTATACGGTTGATGTCAAAGCGAATGGCAGTTTTGATCTGAATCTGCCTGGTGGAGCAGCAAATGGCACAGCGGTGGTCTTCCTTCAGGAAGGAAACACCCCTGCAAATATTATTACCTTAAAGCCTGTGGATCTAACAGCCTATATGGGTGGCGATCAAGGATATGATGCAGTGTTTGATACAAATAGTCCGAATAACCAGGTAAGTACTTCTTTACCACATCCATTATTTACCGTTACGGGTGTTGAAGACGCAGAAGGCATGGATTTTTCTGAAGCTGGCACAGGCAAAAAGTGGACTTTGGTTAAAGATGGAACAGGCTACTATCATTTCAAAGAAGGTGCTGATCAAGAAAAAGTGCGTGTGACATACACCAATGATAAAACTGGTGCAACCACCTTGAACGATAGTTTTAACTTGAAAGATGTTCATGATACGTTCAACACCTATACCGTGGCCCTTTATACGGGTGCGGTGGATATGAGTAAGGTTAAAGCGTCGTTGGGCGAACAGGAATATGCTGTAGCATTAGGCACCGGTACATTGACTGTGCGTGCAGTGGAGGATAAAGATCCTACCAGTGATATTCAGAGTATTGCACCTACGGAACCTGTTGGCCCTGGCACTGCCGTAGCTGTAGCTCCCACGGGAACGACGTATACGCTGAATAACACGGGAGTACCACTGCCTGAAATTGCCAGCGATACGAATCCGAATGGTTCCAAACCTTCTCTGCTGTTTGACAGTATCATTGAGGACGATGCAGAGTCTACTGCTCGCACTGATGCGTTGACAGATAGAGTGGACAAAAAATTGGGCGCTGTTGGCAGCAACACCACCCGCCATTATGAGGTCAAGTATCTGGACTTGGTGGATGCGAACAATGGCAATGCCTGGATTACGTCCAGTAAAGGCATGGACATTTATTGGGGTTATCCAGAAGGAACGGGTATAGAAACCGAGTTTCATGTATTACATTTCGAAGATTTGCACCGTGATGGGACGCAATCCGGATTTGAAATTTCCGATATTCAAAATGCGCAAGTGACTGAATTGACAGAGGAGACAGATCAGCTTCAAAATACAGAATATGGCATCAAGTTCCATGTCGAACCAGGCAATTTCTCGCCATATGTCCTCGTATGGGAAAAGACTTCCACAAGCCATAACCCTGGCACAACGCCAACGCCGGATCCTACACCAACACCAGAGCCAGAGGAACCAGATCAGCCTGAGTTGGAACGCGACGATCATTATGCGTACATTTTTGGCTATGAGGACAACACGATTCGTCCTGAGAATGACATCACCCGCGCTGAGGTGGCTACGATTTTCTATCGCCTGCTGACTGATGAATCTCGTGAGGCGTACCGCACGACGGACCACGACTTTACCGATGTGAGCGCCGATGCATGGTATGCTGAACCGGTGGCAACGCTGGCGGGTGCCGGGCTGCTGGCAGGCTATGAAGACGGTAGTTTCCGTCCGGATGCGCCGATCACCCGTGCCGAGTATGCAGCGATTGCGACACGCTTTGACGAGTTGGCGGCTGCCGAGTCGAATTTCACGGACATCAGCGGCCACTGGGCCGAAGATGCCATCAATGCGGCGTATGGCGCTGGCTGGGTTGGCGGTTATGAAGACGGCACCTTCCGTCCTGACCAGAACATCAGCCGTGCCGAAGCCATGGCGTTGATCAATCGTGTGCTGGAACGCGCCGTGGACAGCGACGGCATGCTCGATGAAATGACGCATTGGGCCGACAACGATCCAGAGGCCTGGTACTATGCCGACATTCAGGAAGCCACCCATTCTCATACCTATGAGCGTGAGGAAGGCGAACAGTACGAAACATGGACAGCCTTAGTGCCACACAAGGTGTTCTAAACAGGGGCTGTCGTGTATGCAAAAGGACGCGCTTTGCGGCGCGTCCTTTTTTGCTGGTCTGACCTGTTTTGTGGTCAGAAACTGCTGAAAATGACAGGCCAGATGGGTGCTGGCATGGTTAACTGGCCTTGTCAAAAGTTTGGAGATTGGTTATTTTAAAGAGGTCAGTTTGGCGTATAATGAGAATCAGTAATCATTCGGAGGAGGATGCTCGTTATGAAAAGAGTATTGACGATTCAAGATATTTCCTGTTTTGGTAAGTGTTCGATCACGGTGGCGCTGCCGGTGATTTCAGCGATGGGTGTGGAGACAACGATTCTGCCAACAGCGGTGCTGTCGACGCACACGATGTTTAAGGATTTCACCTGCAAGGATCTGACCGATCAGCTGGTGCCGATCACGGACCACTGGAAAAAAGAGGGCATCCATTTCGACGCCATTTACACCGGGTATCTCGGCAGCCAGGAAGAAATTGAAATCTGCAAGAAGATTTTTGCGGAGTTCAAGGATGAGGACACGCTGATTTTCATTGACCCTGTCATGGCGGACCACGGCAAGCTGTATCCTGCTTTTGACGAAGCCTATGCAAAGCAGAATGCGACCCTTTGCGGCGAAGCGGACATCATTGTGCCAAACCTCACCGAGGCGTGCTTCATGACTGATACCGAGTATAAGGAAAGCTACGACGAAGCCTATGTGAAGGCACTGCTGAACAAGCTGGCTGCTCTTGGCAGCAAGGTTGTGGTGCTGACGGGCATCGCTTTGGACGAAGGCAAGAATGGCGTGTATGGGCTGGATACGCGCAGCGGCGAGTATTTCTTCTATCAGAACGACCATGTGGATGCCACCTATCATGGCACTGGTGATGTGTTCTCTAGTGTGTCGGTGGGCGGGATTGTGCGCGGCCTGGCGCTGAAGGATGCTTTTGCGCTGGCAGCCGATTACACGGCAGAAACGATTCGCGAAACCCTGAAAAACCCAGACAAGCCTTGGTATGGGGTGGACTTTGAAGCCACCATTCCACAGCTGGTGACTGGCCTGGCTGAGAAACTCCATCAATAAAAATCGAAAAGCCCTGCGCGCGCAGGGCTTTTTTGCTGGAAAAAGTGAAACTTTACATAGATTTTAACAAAGCATGGTGGCAGGCTTTACAATGGGTGCGTAGAATAATCATCGGTAAGCGACAACGAGTGCCATGCGTTACATCCCCTGAACGGCAGGCAGGCAGCAGGACGCCACCGATAAGCTGGCCTGTCGCCGTGAAACGCACCCCTGTCAGCACTCGCCGCTTTCCCACGATATCATTCCCCTTGCATGGCAGCCTGGACTGGGTTGCCTTCTTTTTTTGAATCTTGCAGGCAAAAAAACAGGCCGGCTGTCGTTGATGGGACAGTCGGCCTGTTTGCTTTTTGTGGAATCAGCGGCAGGCGCGGCAGCTGCTGCAAGCGGCTGCGTCGGCATTTTCGCCAAAGACGAGGGTGTTGAGTTTTTGGCCTGTTGGGGTCATGGCGAGGCCGCCTTCCGCGGTTTCGCGCAGGGTGGCTGGCAGGGTGTCGCCGATGCGTTTCATAGCGAGGATGGTTTCGTCGGCTGGAATGTGGCTGGCGATGCCGGCAAGGGCGACTTCGGCCGCCATGAAGGCGGTGGTGACGCCGCCGGCGTTGCGCTTGATGCAAGGAATTTCGACGAGGCCGGCAACAGGGTCGCAGACGAGGCCAAGGATGTTTTTGATGGCGATGGCAACGGCTTCGCCGCTCATGGCTGGCGTGCCGCCGGCCAGTTCAACCACGGCAGCAGCGGCCATGGCGCTGGCAGAGCCGCATTCGGCCTGGCAGCCGCCGGAAGCGCCGGCGAGGGAGGCGTTGTTGCCGATGACCATGCCGACAGCGGACGCTGTGAAGAGGGCCATGATGCAGTCGTAGTCGTCAAGGTTGTATTCTTCCTGCATAGTGACGATGGCAGCAGGCAGGATGCCGCAGCTGCCTGCCGTTGGTGCGGCCACGATGCGGCCCATGGCGGCGTTGAGTTCGCTGACGGCGAGGGCGCGCCAGATGGCACCGCTAATGAAGCTGCCAGTGAGAGACTTGCCTTGCTTGTGTACGCTGTAAAGCTTGTAGGCATCGCCGCCGGTGAGGCCGCTGGTGCTGCGGATGTCAGGGTCGGTGCCTTTCTGGATGCTTTCCTGCATGACGTGGTAGTTGTTGCGCATTTTGTCGAACAGCACCTTTGGTTCGGTGTCCATTTGCTCGGCCTGGTCGCGAAGCACGATTTGGCTGATGGCTTCACCGCGTTCGGTGGCAGTGTTAACAAGTTCGGCAATGCTGGTGTATTTTAATGTTTCCATAGGAGATCCTTCCTTTCTCATGCGTCTCATGCGATCGGCTGCACAGCGATGCACTTGTAGATGTTGTTGGCGGCTTCAATTTCAGCGCAAAGCGCGCCAATGTCGTCATGGCGGAGGCTGTCCATGGAGAGGGTCATGATGGCTTCGCCGCCGCGGGCTTTTCGCGAAAGGTCGAAGTGGCAGATGTTGCCCTGGTAGCCAGTGAGAATGCGGGTGACCTCAGCAATGGCGCCTGGTGCATCGCGATGGATGACGATGAGGGTGAAGTATTCGCCGGTCAAAGAAACGGGCATGTCGTTGACACGCACCACCTCGATGCGGCCGCCGCCAACACTGGCGCCGCGCAGGGAAGCGGTGCTGCCGTCTGCAGCAGTGAGGTGGATCTCTGCCGTGTTAGGATGGCTGTCGGCAAATTCGGTAGGCGTGAAGGTGATGGCAACGCCTTGTTCCTGCGCAATAGTGAGGGCGTCGCGCAGACGCTCATCGTCAGGACGCATGCCGAGAATGCCGGCAACAAGCGCACGATCGGTGCCGTGGCCCTTGTACGTTTTGGCAAAAGAACCGTGCAGGAAGATCTCGGCTTGGACAGGTGCCTGGCCGAGCAAGGTGCGTGCCATCAGGCCGATGCGTGCAGCACCGGCAGTGTGAGAGCTGGAAGGCCCGATCATAACGGGACCGAGGATGTCGAATACATTCATAGGGCGTGGTCTCCTTTACTATGTGATTGTTTGTTATCTTTAGCATAGCATTTGCGGTGAGGGCCTGCAATGGTTGCGGTAAGGCTTTCTATAAGAATGATAAATAGTTCATGTACATTGGAAACGGTATGTATATACATATCAACTATTTATCATTGCTACTACGTAAGAAAAATGATAAAATTAATATATAGATGAACAGCGTAAAACTTTTGCTTTTAGTGACTTTTTGTAACTGGTCGACGATTGAAAGGAAGGTGTCTTTTATGCGTGTTCTGGAAAAGATTCGCCGCATTTTTGCCAGCGATGCCAATTACAGCAAACGTGACAAGGCCGATTTAATGAGCAACTCTTTGTGGGATGGGGTCTATGACCGCTCTGGCGTACCAAAAGATGGGCGCGGAGCAATTCCGAAGGATCCAGGGAAAAAAGTCAATAAATAGCAATGAAAAAGGACCATGCATGGCGCATGGTCCTTTTGATTTAGCGGTTGGTCATATGGTTGACGGTGATGAAGCTGGCGACAAAGGCAAAGCATTGAATGACCAGCGGCATGGGATCGTTGAACAGGCCATCGACGGGCAGGCTGAGGATGCCGCGCTCTACCAAGAACAGCAGCAGGAAAGGCCCAATGACGACGAGCCAGGAAAGCGCAAGGATGGTTGGCGGCACGGTGAGGCGGCTGCGCACACAGAAATTGAGCATGATGCCGCTGATGATCCAGCCGGGCAGTGAGGGCACCAAACTTGCCTGTAGGCTGGTTGGCCAGTGAACGGTGTAGACAGAAAAAATGGTGTCGAAGAATGCATAGACGGCGTCGGAAAGGGCGAAGGCCGCATAGCAGAAAGCGACATAGATGATGAAGCGTAGAATGTTTTTCATAGTGAGGCCTCCAATGATGAAGAATGGGTCAGCGTGATGTGCGTTTATCACGATGTGCACGCCAAGCACGATCTTTGAGGGTCAGCAGATGCGCGATCAGCCATGAGCAGAGGAAGACCACGATGGACCAAAGCAGAATGGTCAGTGTTGGCCAAGGTACGAGGGCATCCCATGTTGGCTGGATAAAGACTTGAAAGGCAAAGATGACCAATGCGGAAACGATGTAAATACGCAGGGTGCATTTGGACAGATATTGGATGCTGGCGCCGGATTGATAATGGCGGCAGAGGTAAGTGATCAGATAGAACAAACCGGCAGCCAAGAGCAGTTCGCTGTAGCTGTTGAATGGCTGAACAGCGCTGCTGGCTTGATAGTTTGGCGTGCTGAAAAGCTGATAGAGGCGAATGCCCAAGCCAAGGAGCACAGCCAAGCTCGCAGCAAGTGCCAGCTTTGGCCGCAGCGGTACACGATACAGCCAGGCGCCGAGCAAAAAGAAGAAGAGCATGGTGCTTGGATTCATAAGGATCACCTGATCGGCAAATGTCTGCACGCACACGGGCAGGTGTGGTGCCAATGGGTTGTACAGGTAGATGATGACAAAAAGCAACAGCGTGGCGTAGCTCAGTGTTTGCAAGCCTTTGATGCGGGCAAGCAGCGGCATCAGCAGATAAAAGCCGAGCAGCATCTGCAAATACCAGAAATGATAAGGCCCACGCACCCAGCTTACCACCATTTCAGCAGGCGACAGCAGAACGTCGCCATTGTACAGCCGCATGGCCTGGTCCACAAGAACATAGAGCGCTGACCACAGAATGTAGTTTTTTAATATGAAGGAAAATTTCTTTTTCAGATTGAACTGGTAGCGGTCGCGCAGCAGCAAAACGCCGGAGATCATCATAAAGAGCGGCAGCGCAGTTCGGGCCAGTGCGTTGATGATATAAGGCAGGGCGCCGGATGGATTCAGCAGTTGTGCATCCATGCGCACATAAATGGCTGATACGTGGAGCAAAACGATGGCAAATGTTGAAACAATTTTAAGAATATCGATGAACGACAAGTGTTCAGGTGAATTCGTAGACATTCAGTGTCCCCCTCTAGTACGATGCAATAAGTTTATAGTACCAGTTTCATCGAGCGTGGGCAATAAAGAGTTGATTTTTTTGAGGATTTCTCCTGCAGGTGTGAGCACAGATGTTATGGGCTGATGACGATGCCAGAAAATTGTCGCGAGAACATGTCGTGAAACAGGTGCAAAAATGTCAAAATGGTAACAAGCCGGTGACGTTTTTGGTGCCATAGGCGGCAAATTGTCACGAGGCTGTTGAGATTCGCGCTGGAAAATGCGTTATGATAATAACCGTTGCTTCGCACCTATTTTCTCAAGAGGAGGATGATACGATGAATCAGGGACGAATCAATCATTTTAAAAAGATGGCTGTGGCGCTGATGCTGACTATGGTGGTATTGCTGAGTTCGCAAGCACCAGCTTTGGCAAAGGACGACGCAGCTGAACATATCATCTTAACGGTTGGTGTCAGTGACATGCAGCTGGATGATGAAACCATTTCCATCGAAGATGGGGTGCCAGTGCTCAATGGCGGCCGTGTGTATGTGCCTCTGCGCGCTGTAGCAGAAGGTTTTGGCGCAGAAGTCAACTATGACAACGCTACTGGTGATGTGACGATCACCACCGACGACAACGAGGTGATCATGAATACGCTGGCGAGTGTGTACACGGTGAACGGCACGTTGAAATGGATGGACATGGCGCCATACGTGAACAGCGATGGCCGCACCATGGTGCCAGTGCGCTTTGTATCTGATGGGCTTGGTTATGCCATTGAAACAGGCACCGATGACAATGGCGCAACGACGGTGACCATTTCTCGCGGCGATGCGTAAAACAGCTGTGATGGGCGGCGTTACCAGCCTGTCACTTTAATACGGTGACGATGAGAGACTGCCCTGCGGCAGTCTTTTTTGTTTCCGCCTTGTCCCTTGAAATTTATAGGGATTCATATTATGATGAGTAAAATGATTGCAACATGTTTGCCAAAAGAAAAGGATGTGAACTCATGAATTTGCGAAAGATGATACCAACGCTTCTTGGCGCGTTGGCAATTTGTGTGCTCTTGCCGTTGGCACCAAATGCTGGCCATGCGGCGGAGGTTACCAGCATTGAGACGCCGAAAGCAGGTGATACTCAATTGTGGGTAACGTTTACCAACGGCAAAGTTGGGGATGCATATGAAATCTATGTGAATGGGACAAAAGTGAATTCCGGCACCTTAAGTGGGGAGATTACCAATCCTGACCGCATGTATTTCAATCTGACCTATGTTTCCGGTGATGGCACCGAAAAAGGCGTGGCAGCTGGTGATAAGATCGAGCTGCGTATGCAGAATGGTTCAGAAATGATTTCTCATGAAGTGACCGTTGCATCGGATGCTGACCCAAATCCGCCAACAACGATGACAGTGGAATCCAACAAGGTTGCTCAGGGGGATGCCGTCTTTGCAACGCTCGTCTTTGATAAAGATTATGTGCCAAATGCAGACGATAAAGTCATTGTCATGCGCTATGACAAGGATGGTAAGGACCTTGGCATGTACACGGTGGATCTGCCGGATGTATACGATGGCTCTGTGAAGGTGCAGCTGAAAGACAGCGCTGAAACTGCCTACTACACCCTGACCTTCCTGTCTGGTGGTGAAACGGTGAATCTTCCTTCTGTACGTGTGGATGTGACCGAAGGCGGAGACTCCGGCACCACGGAAGAACCAGATCAAGACCAGCAAGAGATCCTCGACAAGGCAGTGTCTATGACGTTCTCTTATCCATCGAGCACTGTTTCTCTTGGGGAATCTGTTACACCAACCATCCAGCTGACCGATGCAGCTGGCAATACGTATGACTATACCGGTTCTGTCATTTTCAGTTACAGTGGTGATGCGGTGGCCGAAGGCACTTTTGATGCCAATGGTCGTTTCACGGTAGGCTCTGAGCAGAGTTATATCGGCACCAAGATTCAGGTAACGGCGATGGTTGGCTCTTTCTCCCGCACCGTTGAACTGACGGTTCAGGCTGGTGACAAGAGCTTGATTCTAACGCCGGATTCCGGCAGCACTGGCAATGCCCGTGCGGTCACCTTCCAATTGGCTGATGGCTCTGGCAACCGTCTGCGTCTGGTATGGGAACCAACGGTAGCAGAAGTGGTCATCAAGCCAACCGATTCTCAGAGCACGGCGAAGATGGCAGGGACTGTAACCAATCTCAGTTCTTTGACCACCAATGGTTCTGGCACCATGCTCATTTCCAGTGACGAAGTGGCAGATGCACAGCTTTATATCATTTTCCGTGACAACAGCGGTCGTTTCTATCAGACAGCACTCACCAATTTCAGCTTTACCGAAAGTACCGGCGAAAATGAAATGAGCCTGCAGCTGAACATCAACAGCAACAGCTATTCTGTCAATGGCATCACCTATACGGCAGACACGAAGCCAGTGGTTCAGGACAACCGCACGTTTGTGCCTTACCGTCTCCTGGCAGAAGCCCTTGGCGGTGCTGTTACTTATGACAACAGCACGCAGACCATCACCACCGTTGATGGCGGCACAAGCATCATCATGACGATTGGCTCGACGAATTATACGGTCAATGGTACGCCAGCGACGATGGATGTGGCACCGTTCATCAATTCCGACAACCGCACCATGGTACCATTGCGCTTCCTGGCAGAAGCTCTTGGCTGCAAGGTTACTCCACAATACGCAGCCAATGGCACGACGACCATCGGCGTCCTGGTTGAACGATAACAGCATTTAAGAGCGCTTCGGCGCTCTTATTTTTTACAGCTTGCAATGGGGTGGGGTTTTCGGTACAATATAGAGAATAACAACCTTAACTAAAAAGAGGAGGCAGCAGAGTGTTTAGCCTAAGAACGTTGATCATCTTCATTATCTATGCTGCTGTACTATATTTTGGCTATCGCATTGAAAAACAACTGTCGCGGCACAACAACGCGCGTCCGGGTTTGATTTTACCGGTGGTGGCGGTGATCGTGGCAGCGGTGCTGAGCTTTAGAAATTTCTGGATTGCCTGGGATGTGCAGTTCAGTGTTTTTGCTTTTTTGGCAGCGGTGGCATTGTTTGTGTTTTATGCGGTGCCAGCCATTTATTTTATTTTGCTTTATATTGAAGGGCGGCAGGAAGTGCGGTCACGCAAATTGTCACGCTCGGTGCGTGCCCGACAGGTGAAAACGCAGCAGCGTGTGCAGGCAAATTTGCAGCAGCGCTATGAATCGCCGTTTGTAAAGCAAGAGCCGATCATTTATATGCCGGAAAAACGCACGACGCCAACCGTTCGTGCACCGCAAAAAAGCACAACGGCCAAAACAACAGCGCGTTCATCGTCTCCACAGACATCACGTGCAAAACGTGGCCGTCAAAGCAACAACCGCAATCATAAACGGAAACGTTGATGCAATGACCGTGTCGTAAACGGCACGGTCATTTTTCTATATTTACGCCGATGTCTGCACCATTGTTGCCAGGCAGACAGGATGCTATAATGAGGGGACAGGTGTGAGCGTCATCTGTCACCATGTGATGTTGTTAATGCTCTTTTTTATATAGAAGTTTTTCACCGAAAGGAGTTTTATTTATGGAAATTCAACAAGTTGTTTCTGGCTTCCGTCTCGTGGAGGAGCGTTCGGTGCCGGAAACCAACAGTCTGGGGCGCCTTTTTGTTCATGAAAAAAGCGGCGCGCGGCTTTTGCAGCTGGCCAACGATGACAGCAATAAGGTGTTTGGCATTGGTTTTCGCACACCATCTGCCAACAGCACTGGTGTGGCACATATTCTTGAACACAGTGTGCTCAATGGTTCACGTAAATATCGCACCAAAGAACCGTTCATGGATCTTTTGCGTTCCAGCCTCAGCACTTTTTTAAATGCGATGACATTTTCGGATAAGACCATTTATCCGGTAGCAAGTCAGAACGACAAGGATTTTGACCATTTGATGGATGTGTATCTCGATGCTGTGTTCCATCCAGCCATCTATGAACGCAAGGAAATTTTCCTGCAGGAAGGATGGCACTATCATATTGAAAAACCGGAAGACGATCTGAGTTATCGCGGTGTGGTTTACAATGAAATGCGCGGCGCACTTTCCAGCGCTGATGCACAGGTGGGAGATATGATTTTATCTTGTCTCTACCCAGATACCATCTATGGCAAAGAAAGCGGTGGCGATCCTTATGAAATTCCTAGCCTGACGTATGAGGCGTTTTTGGATTTTCACCGTCGCCTGTACCATCCTGCCAACAGTTACATTTTTATTTATGGTGATGGTGACATCGAACATTTTCTGGCGCATATTGACAGCGCATACCTGAGCGATTATGACAAAACAGAGGTGGATTCTTCCATTGCATGGCAGGACGCCTTTGCTGCACCAAAAGAAATGGAAGCCACTTACTCGGTGGCGCCAGATGCCGATACCGACAATAAGGATTTTCTGGCGTATGCGGTATCGCTGGGCACGCGCAAGGCGCCGGCTGACATTTTTGTGGAAGAGGTCCTCAGTGAAGTCTTGGTTGATTCTCAGGCTGGGGTGGTCAAAAATGCGCTTTTGGCCGCTGGCATTGGTGAAGACGTTTCAGCGTTCAGCAACGATGGCTTGCAGCTGCCTTTTGGCATTGTTGCAAAGGAAACCGATGCAGCCAAGCGCGAAGACTTTGTGCGCATTATCGAAGACACGCTGCGTGATCTCGTGCACAACGGCATTGACAAAGATCTTTTGACAGCAGCTGTGAATAAGATGGAATATGCATTGCGCGAAGCGGAGGGCTATACCACCCGCGGCATTATTTACTATATCAATGCGTTTGAAACATGGTTGTACGATGGCGATCCGTTTGATGCGCTGTGCTACAACGACACGCTGTCCATGCTGCGTGCCAATATTGAAAGCGATTACTATGAACGCTACATTGAAGAACGTATTCTCAACAATCCACACAAGGTGATTTTGACGGTGCGTCCACAGCCGGGAAAGAATGACGAAAAAGATGCGGCCATTGCCAAAGCATTGGCTGACTATAAGGCGTCTTTAAGCGATGGTGAAGTGGCTGCGTTGGTTGAAGAAACACAGCGCCTGCTTGCACGCCAGAACAGTGAAGATACGCCGGAAGAAAAAGCGACCATTCCGCATCTGGAACGTGCCGATGTTACGGGCAGCTTCCCGGATATTCCATGCAACGAGGAAACCCTTGCAGGTGTGACGGTGCTGCACCACCCACTTTTCACAGCGGGCATTGATTACACAGATATGCTGCTGTCTCTGGACCATATCGATGTTGCCGACCTGCCATATCTCAGTTTGCTGACGAGCCTGATCGGTGCTGTTGATACAGAGCACTACAGCTACAGTGCTCTGAGTACCGCAGAATACCTCACCAGCGGCGGCATTCGCATTACCAGCCGTGCCATTCAGGATTATCATGATCCAGATCAATTCACGCACAAGCTGCTTGTATCTTCTAAGACCTTGAGTGCCAAGGACACCGCAGGATTTTTGGATCTCGCATGGGAACAGCTCACTAAGAGCGATTTCAGCGACAAGAAACGTTTCCGCGAAGTGGTGCAAATGCTGAAAAATCAGATTCAGACAGGCATTTTCCAGCAGGGGCACACAGTGGTCGCCGGCCGTGTAACGGCATATCATAGTGCATTCAGCCGCTTTAACGAATACTTGAATGGCCTTGATTTCCTGTTCTTCCTGCAGGATCTCGACAATCATTTTGACGAACGCTTCGACGATACGTTGGCACGTGTGCAGGGCCTTTATGAAAAGCTTTTGACGCGCAAAGGCATGATCGTTTCTGTAACAGGAAGTGATGAAAGCTATGCTGAAATTCGTCCGCTGTTGGCTGAATGGCTCGAACGCTTGCCGGATGAGGACTATCCGCATGCTGATTGGCAGGTGCCGGTAGAAGTGCTGAATGAAGGCATTCAATCCTCGGCCAATGTACAGTATGTGGCCAAAGGTGCAGACCTGCGTCCGCTGGGCGTGCGTTACAGCGGCGTGTTGGAAGTGTTGTCCAACCTGTTAACCAATGATTATCTCTATAACAACATTCGTGCCAAAGGCGGCGCTTATGGCCAGGGCATTCGCTTCAGCCGCAATGGCAGTGTGAGCTGCTACTCCTACCGTGACCCAAATTTGGAAAATACCATTGCCGTGTATGATGGCATGGCCGATTGGCTGGAGCAGCTGGAAATGGACGATGAATCGCTGACCAATGTGATCATCGGTGTTATGAACCGATTTAACCCAGTCATGACAGCGCGTGCGCAAGGCAGCTGGTCGCTGACCAGTCATGTTAACGGAGCAAACCGTGCGGACATTGTCAAAGCGCAGGAAGAAGCACTGTCAGCAACGGTCGATGATCTGCGTGCGTATGCGCCAGTGCTGCGGCAAGCGATGGCAGAGAATCATCTCTGTGTCCTTGGTGGCAGCGAGCGTGTGAAACAGGCAGGTGCGCTTTTTGACCATGTTATTAAGCTGGAGAACTAAACATCATCAGCCATTGGGATGCTGATCAAAGAGGGGACTGTTTGTGAACAGTCTCCTCTTTTTTGTTAAAAATTTTGTTGAAAAAACTGGTTATATTGCGCCGCTGAACGGGCAAAGTGGCGGTTGTGCCAGCTATAGGCATGTGCTACAATGAACTTGATTTGCATTTTGAAAATAACCTTAAAAGGAGCGTGAACTCCGTGTCAAATGATCCAAAACAGGGCGGCAGTCAGCATCCGATGTCTGATCTGCCTCCTTATGAACGCATCATGCAGCAACAGAACACCGCTCAGAGCAGAAATGCCAGCCAACAAGCGCCGCAAAAGGCGAAGACGTTGGAAGAAGCTGCTGCACAGCGTGCACAAGCGCGTCAGAAAGCGATGCAGGCTGCTGCTGCCAGACAACGGGCTGCGCAGGCTGGAAACAATCAGCAAGAGAGTGAACATCGTGCGGCTGCGCCAAACGGACCGGCACAGAAAAAACATCAGGCAAGCAAGGGCGGCAACCATAAACAACCGCCAAAACGCAAAAAACGCCGCCGTATTCCATGGGTGGCTATTGTCCTTCTTGTCTGCATGGCAATTGTCGTTGTTGCTGCTGTGCAATTCGGCCGCAATTGGGTGCTGCCAGCCAATGCTGATGATACACAGCTGGTTGAAGTGGAAATTCCAGCTGGCACACCTGTCAGCGAAATGGGCGATTTGCTTGAAGAGCAGGGCATCATTCGCTCGGCCAACTCTTTCAGCCTTTATGTGCGCTTGAAAGGTGTGGCCGGCAATCTTCAGGCAGGCGTGCATGATTTGGCACCATCCATGACTTTAGAAGAAGTGGTCGAAACGCTGCAACAAGGTGCTGAAGAAGCTGGCCTTGTAAAAGTGACCGTCAATGAAGGGTTGACCATTGATCAGATCGGTGATGTCATTGATGAAAGCACACGTTACAGCAAACAAGAGTTTCTTGATTTAATGAGTAACCAGACCTTTTTGGAACAATTGGTGCAGCAGTATCCAATTCTTACTGATTCGTACAATAATGCCAATGTGCGCTATGTGTTGGAAGGGTATCTTTTCCCTGCAACCTACGACATGACGTCGGACGATACACTGGAGTCGCTGGTTACACAGATGGTTGATAAGACCAATGAGGTTCTCAGCAAATATCAGGCAGACATCAATGCTTCGCCTTATAGCCTGCAGGACATCATGAGCATTGCTTCTCTGGTAGAAAAAGAAGGTGTGACGACGGAAGATCGCAAGCTTATTGCAGGGGTTTTCTATAATCGTTTGGAAGCAGGCATGCCGATTCAGTCCGATATCAGCGTGCTCTATGCGTTAGGCACACACAAGGAAGTTGTGACGTATGACGATTTACAGGTGGATTCTCCGTATAATCTCTATCTGAATACAGGGCTGCCACCAGGACCGTTTAACAGTCCTAGCGAAGATGCCATTGTGGCAGCTTTAGAACCGACCGACAGTGACTATCTCTACTTCTATGCCAACATCAAAACTGGTGAAGTGTTCTATACCAGCGATTACGAACAGCATTTGAAGTGGCAGGAAGAATATGAAGAAACTGGAGACATTCAGAATTGAGAAAGACACTTTGTTTTTCGAGTCATGGTGAAGTGATGAACAAAGAGGGGATATTGTGAGCAAAGAAACTTCCCGAAAATCCTATTATCCGGCATTGGACAGCCTGCGTGTGCTGGCCATGCTGGCCATTTTGGTTTACCATTATGCGCCGCATCGCCTGGCTGGCGGTTTTATTGGCGTGGATCTGTTTCTGGTCATTTCTGGTTTTCTGCTGGCACGCAGTTTGCTGAAATGGGAAACGAAAGGCTTTAAACGCACCTATGCTGCTTATTTGATCAAGCGCATCCTGCGTTTAGGCATACCGATGGTGCTGGTGTTTCTGGCATCGGTATCGGTCATCAACATCTTTTTCCCGGATCTTTTGTATAATATTCGCGGCGCGCTGCTTTCGAGCATCGTTTACGTGAATAACTGGTGGCAGATCGGTCTTGGGTATTCGTATTTTGAACAATATGTGCATCCGTCTGCGTTTACGCACCTTTGGTATGTGGCTGTTTTAATGCAGCTTTGTGTGGTGTGGCCGCTGCTCTTTACGGTGATGCGCCGCATAAAAAAAGGCCCCTTTGCGTTGGCGGCGGTACAGTTGGCACTTGCAGTGATTAGTGCGGTGCTTATGGCGGTGCTTTATAACGGCAACGGTGATCCTTCGCGTGTGTATTATGGTACCGATACGCGCCTCTACGCTTTTGCCTTGGGCGGTGCCTTGGGAACCATCTGGCGGCCGGGCAAAATGGTGCAGCTGCATGGACGCAAAGTGAGTGCCTTGGCGGATCTTGTTGGTATCGTCGGCATTGTTCTTTTGCTGGTGCTGGCGCTGCGGCTGCAGGATCAATCGGTATGGACCTATCGTGGCGGCTTATTCTTGGCGGCACTGGTAAGTACCGTTACTGTAGCAGCTTTAACGGTGCCGGGCGGTATTGTGTCGCGGCTGTTAAGCTTGCGCTTTTTGACATTTCTGGGTAAATGCACATTCAGCACCTATCTCTGGTATTATCCTGTGTTAACAATGGGAAATATGACGCCATTTTTAGCGGCACATAAATGGATCCAGTGGATCATTTTATTGGCTTTGTCTTTGGCGACCTATCAATTTATTGAGCAAGGGTTTGTCAGCAAGGTGACAAAAGGGCAGCTGCCTGATAAACAGCGTATCGTTGATTTCTTTGTTTCGGTGGCTTCCAATAAATTGCATTTTGCAGCAGTGGTTTTGGTGGTAGCACTTTGTGTTTCCAGCGGTATTGGCTTTGCGCGTGCGCAGAGCGGTGAAAATGAGACAGTGGCAGAGATGCAGGCGCAGATCGCTGCCAATGAAGAGCTGCTGGCGAAACAGGAAGCGCTGCGAGAGCGCAATGAACAGGCGGAAATTAAAGACATTCCTTATCTGGATCGATCTGTTATGCTTTATTGCCGTGATCTTAAAGTCACCTTCGTTGGCGATTCTATTTTGCTGGGGGCAGCAGCGCCGCTTACAGAAGTTTTCCCACAGGCTTACATTGATGGGAAGGTGGGGCGTCAGCTGAGCCAGAGCAATGACGTGGTGAAGAGTTTGATTGATGGCGGCAACATGAACGATATTGTCGTCATTGTATTGGGCTCCAATGGACCGTTTACAGAGGATCAGCTTGATAGCCTGATGTCGTTGTTGGGCGACCGAGAGGTGTTCCTGATGAACACCAAGGTGCCGCGAGAATGGCAGGACAGTGTCAATACCATGCTACAAAATTACGCCGATAAAAGTAAGAAGGACAACTTCCATCTTATTGATTGGAACAGTTTTATTGCGGAACATCCTGAATGGTTGTACGAAGATGGCACTCATCCAACGCCTGAAGGCGCGGAACAGTTTGCAAAACTGATTGCCGATACGCTCTATGATGAGCTGGCCAGCGATGAACGCAAGGAAAAAGATAAGCTGGCTGATGAAGCAGCTGCAGAACAGCAAAAAGATGCGGCAGCCAACACTGAGAAATCGGACAGTTCAACAAGCAGCAATTCTAGTACAGATACCTCTGGCAGTGGCAATAAAGGGTGAATGGTGTAAAACAGAAGACAGCGTCTCTTGAGACGCTGTCTTTTTTTATATAATAATATAAAAGAAAATAATGCCTTTGGGTGATTGATTGTTGAGGGCGAGAGGACTATAATACAATAGAAATCGATACAAGAGGCTGTATTGTATAACAGCAAGACGAACAGGAAGGGCTTGGCGAATGCGCCGACACGTTGGCGGCGCATTCACCAGGCGCTTGCTCGAGCTGATTGTATCGATGTCTTCCACAGTGGAGGATCGAAGATAATCAGAAGGAGTGTCAGTTACTATGAGTAGTTACAGTGTTGCATTGCCTCAATATACCATCGGGGCAGATTGTTATGAAAAAATCGGTTATTTTGCAAGATATTATGGCAAGAAGGCAGTTGTCATCGGCGGGGAAACTGCTATGGCAAAAGCGAAGGATGCACTGCTGGAAGGCATTAAGAATTCGGACATTGAAATCCTTGATTTCATTTGGTATGGTGGCAATTCCACTTATGAAAACGGCGATGCCTTGATTGCTAACCCAACCGTTCAGGAAGCCGACATTATCTTTGGCGTTGGTGGTGGCCGTGCCTGCGATACTTGCAAATATGTTGCCGATAAAATGGACAAGCCACTGTTCCTGTTCCCTACTGTTGGCAGTAACTGCGCATCTGTTACGGCGATCTGCGTTATGTACAACGAAGATGGCAGTCTGAATAGCTACTATTACCCAAAACTTGCTGAACATACCTTTATCAACACTCAGATCATTGCAGAATCTCCAACAGAAATGCTCTGGGCTGGTATCGGTGATGCACTCTCCAAAGAATGTGAAGCAGTGTTCTCCAGCCGTGATGATCAACTTTCCCACACACCTTTGATGGGGGTACAGCTCAGCAAGATCTGCACGGAACCATTGCTGAAATATGGGAAAGAAGCCATGGCATCCAGCAAGAAAGGTGAAGACAGCGAAGCATTGCGTGAAGTTGTTCTTGACATCATTGTTTCTACAGGGCTGGTATCCAATATGGTTACAAACATGCCGGACTATTACTACAATTCCTCTTTGGCACATTGTGTCTATTACGGTACGGTTGGCACGCCTGCTGGCGAAGAACATCGCCACGGTGAAATTGTTTCTCTTGGGGTGCTTTGCCTCTTGACCTATGACAATCAGACTGAAATGCGTGACCGCATCATGCAGTTTAACTATGACCTTGGTTTGCCAGTTTGCTTCGATGATCTTAACATTGATGAAAGCGAATTTGACAGCATGGCTGACAAGTCTGTTACCGGCGCTGAATGGAAATTCCGTTCTAAAGATATCACCCGTGAAAAATTTATTCAGTGCATGAAAGATCAGAATGCTATTGGTCGTGCATTTAAGGAAAAAATGCAGGCTCAAGCCTGAGTAATGAGGGCTTATAAATCCGACAAATATCTTGACAGCGTTTGTAAGAACGCGTAGACTTTTAAGCAAATAACAAATGAAACAAAGATCTTCAGGGCGGGGTGTGATTCCCCACCGGCGGTATAGTCCGCGA
>JAXJBF010000006.1:0-5738 GCA_036303105.1 Peptococcaceae bacterium
CAAGCTCGATCACATGCTGCACGCCGTCGCTGTCAGTGGCGATGAGCTGACCGTCCACCATATCAAGGGTGCAGGTGTTGACGGCGAAATCCAGGGTGTAGGTCTTGGTGTCGCCGCCGATGGTGGTGACACGGAGGACGTTTGGCTGGATGATGTCGCTCCAAGGGCCGGCGCTGGTACCAGTGGTGTGGTAGAGGGTGTCGCCGTCCACATAGAAGGACGAGGTGCCGTTGATGGTGGCGATTTTTGTCATATGGTCGCCGTCATCCCGGAACAGCGGGCACTGCTGGCTGTGGTTGTTGTTGTAGTTGATGGCGGCATAGCCCACGCCGTTGATGACGCGCTGCTGCATGATAACATCTGATTTGCCAAAGATGGAGACGTCGTAACCTTCCGGCATGACAACAGACGTGATGTCATCAGCCGTGGCACGCACTAGGCTGTTGCCAAGCACGCAATAGGTTGGCGCATCGCCGTTATAAATCCACACGGTGCGGGAATCATTGTCCCAGTAAATTTGGCCGTAGAGCTCGGTAAAATCGCGGGCTGGCAGGTAGGTGCGGTCGTTTTTCAAGGTTGGCAGGGTTTCGAATGTTCCCGCTTGACCGTTGGCAGTGTAATTGGCGCTGCCGACCTGCAAGGTGACGTCTACGGTACCGTCGGCATTGGTGATGTGAATGCTGCCGTCGGGCTGCCAGTCGGTGGCATAGCCTATGGATTCGCTGACGATGCGCAGCGGAATCATCGTGCGGCCGGCGTCGTTGATGTAAGGCTGACCAGTGGCTTCATCGGCTGAAATAGTCGCATCGCCAACCATCAGGCTGACATCGGTGCTGTCGGCCAGGGCGGCGGTTGGCAGTGCCAGAAGAGCGGCACAGGTGATGGCGGTGATATATTTTCGTGTGTTCATGATGGGTCCTCTCCTTTTGTTCATGGTTTTAATCTCGAACTTTATGAATATCGGCGTCGAGATCGTCTTTCCAGTAGTAGAAGAAATCGTGGTCGTCTTCGTAGTCGCTGCGTTTAAGCTGGCTGTAGGCGTAGGTGGTGCGCCAGGCTGCTGGGTCGTCGTTGGCGGCGAGTTCCTGCAGGATGTTGTCGCCGCCGCGGCCTGTGTCAACGATGTTGTTGATGAGTTCCCAGTCGCGGCCATTTTTGACAAAGATGTAGCCTTCGTGGTTTTGAGCCAGCACGTCGTTGGTGTCAGGGTTTTTCATTTCAAAGGAAATGATGACTTTGGCGGTGTCGTCTTTAAGGTCGAAGGTGTCATAGCGCAGATAAGGCGCGGCTTTGGAAAAATTCTGGTCTCTGTAGGTGAGAGCGATGTATTGAATGCGGGCGTCCAGCTCGGCTTCCAGATCGGGCTCGCTGTCGCTGATCCCATCACCATCGATGACGCCGATGTGGCCGTTGTAGGGGCGGTTAAAGATGGTGAGCACATAGCTCTCGACCTCATCGGTGACTTTTTTCGCGTCGGCAGCCTGGGCCTTGTCCACTTGAACAGCGCTTCGGTCGACATAAAAGCTGAAGCCGTCTTTGCCGCTGATTTTTGTGTAGTTTGCATCGCTGGTGTCCGTGCTGCAGCCGCAAAGCGTCAGCCCAAGGCTGAGCAGCAGCACCATAGTCAGAAAACGTTTTAGCATGATGGATTCTCCTTTTCTGTGGTTTGTGCATTGCACAAAATCGTCCCCTCGTTGTATTGATTTGATTTATTATAAACGATTGGGATGCCATTTTTGCTAATTGTTCATGAATGATTTCTTAATGTTTTATGAACATGCCATTGGCGCTGCGCCGTTTGACGGTGTGTGGGCTGTTTCATCTTGTGCCAGGAAGGTGCGCACGGCTTCTTCCATGGCGGCGTTTAAGGTGGTGTCGTGCTCCATTGCCCACACGGCCATGGCTTTGTGCATGGCTGGTTTCATGCGCACATTGAACTGGCCCTTGAAGGCCTTGCAGGGGCGGCGCTTCACCGCCGCGCAAAACGCCAGATAGCGGTCCACCGAATCATGAAACGCTGCTTCGACGCCGTCTATGGTGTCGCTTTCGTAATTCACGGCATCGACAATGCCTTGCACCTTGCCGTAAAGTTTCTTTGTTTCCACGTCGTAGTGTACTTTGGTGACATAGCCTTTGTATTCCAGAACATCCATGGTTCGTCCTCCTTTTTTCAAAATGATGCAGCAGATGGTGGCTGCGTTTGGTGTGTCAGTTGCTGCCTACGCGCCAAGCTCGATCACATGCTGCACGCCGCTGCTGTCGGTGGCGATGAGCCGACCATCCACTTTATCGAGGGTGCAGGCGTTGACGGCGAAGTCTAGGGTGTAGGTCTTGGTGCTGCCGCCGATGGTGGCGGCGTAGAGACGGTTTGGCACGATGGGATTGTGCCAAGGGCCAGCGTCTGTGCCGTCGGTGTAATAGACGGTGCTGCCATCGACATAGACAGACGATGGGTAAACGCTGGTCAGGTACGTGAGGTAGCCTTCATCCACCCGAAACAGCGGAACCGGTGAGGCGTTGTCCTGACCGTTGCAGGCGATGGCAAGGTAGGTGGTGTCGTTGATGGTGCGGTTCACGCAGATGGCGGTGCCTGGCGTGGTGTCATTCGGCACGTAGCCGTCCGGCATGGCAAGTGGCTGGATGCCTTCCGCGGTGGCAGCCATGAGCTTTGTGCCAAACACCTGGTATTGAACGCTGTTGCCCTGCGTGATCCAGACGGTGCGGGTGGCGTTGTCCCAGTAGATGCTGCCGTAAAGCTCCGAAAAATCGCGGGCGGGCAGATAGGTGCGGTCGTTTTTCAAGGTTGGCGCCGTTTCGAAATGACCGGTTTTGCCGCCAGCGGTGAAGGCGGTGCTGCCAATGTTCATGGTGACGTCCAAGGTGCCTGTCTTATTGGTGAGATGAATGCTGCCGTCGGGCTGCCAGTCGGTTCGGTAATGAAGCGCCGTGTTCACCAGACGCAGCGGAATCATTGTGCGCCCGGCGTCGTTGATGTAGGCTTCCCCTGCTTCAGCGCTGCCGCCAATGTAATGATCGTTGACCAACAGCCGCAGATCGGTGCTGTCGGCCCAGGCGGCGCTCGGCGCCAGCAAAAGCGCTGCGCAGGTCAGGCTGGCCAGTACTTGTTTCCTTTTCATGGTGATCCTCTCCTTTGCAATAAACAGTCTCAAATTATAGAGATTATTCTGTCTTTAAATAGATTATACCACCATCGCAGCCATTGTGCGTCAATATGGCGCAATCCGTCGTTTTTAGACGTGAACGGCAGAAAATTGCTGCTGCTCGCCGTCGTCAGGCCATAGTGCGTTCTTTTTTGTCATGGCTCTCCCTCCCTGATGATTGGCATATAAGGGTGCTTCTTTTATTTTATGCGATAAATATCAACTAAATCTCAAGTTTTGACAAATAAAAAAGAACGTGTGGTTTTTTCCACACGTTTTTTTATTCAACCGTTCCAGGTGTAGCCGCAGCCCCAAACAGTTTTGATGTATTCATGGGCCGAATGTTTGGCCAGCTTCATGCGCAGTTTGCTGATGTGTTCCACGACGGTGTCGTTGCTGCCGTTTTTGTCAGGGCCCCAGATGCTGACGTAGAGGTCTTCTTTCGAAAACACGCGGTTGGGGTTGAGCGCCAGTTTTTCGATGAGGTCGTATTCTTTTCGGGTTAGGACGAGAGCCGTGCCGCCGATGGTGACGGTGCGTTTGGCGTGATCGATGGTCAGCTCGTTTTGGAAGGTGGTGCGATGTTTGTTGTGCTTGCGCTGATCGCGGCGAATGTGTGCTTCGACGCGGGCAGCCAATTCTTCCATGTCGAAAGGTTTGACAACGTAATCGTCGGCGCCGACAGAAAAGCCAAAGATTTTTTCGTCGTGTTCGTTTTTGGCGGTCAAAAATAGAATGGGACACTGAACCTGATCGCGGATTTTCTGGCACACTTCAAAGCCGTCCATGTCGGGCATCATGACGTCCAGCAAAATGATGTCCGGCTCCCAATGGATGAGGTCCAGCGCTTCTTTGCCGCTTCTGGCTGTGAGCACGTCGTAGCCATAGAGGCGGAAACAGCGTTGAAGAATGCTCAGAATTTCTGGTTCGTCGTCCACTGCTAATAGTTTTTTCATGGCTGTACCTCCTTTGTGATTTTAGTGCACATTGAGCATGATGCGGCACAGGGCGCCGGTATCGTTGTTGGCGATGCTGAACGTGCCGCCGTGTTTATGGCAGAGCACCTGACAAATGTACAGCCCCAATCCAAAATGAACCTGCGGTTCTTCACCTTCACGAACAAAAGGCTCGGTGCCGTGTTTGAGGATGTAGTCGCTGAATCCTGGACCGTTGTCCTGCACGCTGATCATCAGCCGCTGCGACTGGTGCCGCATGAAGAGGTCGATGTGGCTGGCATAACGCAGGCTGTTTGTGATGATGTTGTCGAGGATGGTGTAAAAGATGTCGGTGTCGAGCTGCAGGGTGGCGGTGTCAGGCTGAACATGACAGATGATGGTTTTGGTGGTGCCGGTTGTTAAGAGTTCCAGATGGCGTTTGGTGTCGTCGGTCAGCTTGTTGTAAGGCATGGCGGCTGGCTGATACGGTGCTGCTTCCAGCTTGATGGCTTTGCGCATGGCGTCAACGTTTTTTTCGATGCGGCGCACGTTGTTTTGAATGGCTGGAAAGGATTCGGCGATCATTTCTCGGCTGGCTTCGGGATGCGCCAACAGGCGGCTGGCAAGGGTGGCTTCGCCGCTGATGACGGTCAGCGGTGTTTTTAAATCGTGGACAAAAGCCGCCAGCATTTGTTCCTGCATGTTTCGTTCCTGCTGCTGGTCAGCCATGAGGGTTTCGGTGTTTTTGCGCAGGTGTTCAAAGGCCTGTGCAATTTGGCCAAATTCATCGGTGGAAAAACTGCGCACTTCAAAATCAAGGTCGTGATTCATGATGCGCTCAGCACCATGGAGCAGCTCGTCGATGGGCGCCTGCCATGTTCTGCGATAGTACCAGGACAAGAAGAGGCAGTTGCAGGCGATAAAACAGAGAATGGCTATGGTTGGCTGGACAACACGTAAAATTACATATAATCTTTTTTGCAGTGGTGTCCATTCTGGTGTAGTAACGTCGGCTATATCACCATTTTCATCGAAATCGACAATGGTCAAACTAGATGGATAAAGAGGCTCTATGGTAAAAATTACAAGAACAGATACAGCAAAGCTGAGAAAAAAGCTCAGCAGCACGCCAAGTATCAGGGATTTTTTTAGCGTCGTTGGACGGAATCGCTTCATGGATCGTCACCACCGTAGTCATCAATTTTTGGTTGGCGGAAATGATGCTTCCGCCGTTTTATCTGAGTTAATTATAATATATCGTTTATTGTCATACAAGAATGGCAGCGAACGAGAAAAAATGATGGTTTTTCTGTTTTCGATGGCGAAAGAAGCGGAAAACATGGTAAACTATGGAGAGATTATTACGAAGAAATGAGGGATCATCATGGGTGTGAGCGATACGATTGCTGCAATTATTACGGCGCCTGGGCGGGCGGCGGTCGGCATTATCCGGCTGAGCGGTCCGGAGGCTGTGGCTGTGGCAGCAGCGGTGTATGAAGGCGGGGCGGATTTGGCGTCCTGTGCGAGCCACACGATCCATTTTGGCTGGGTGCGCGATCCAGCGAACGGCCGCCGCATTGATGAGGCGCTGTTTTTAGTGATGCGCGGGCCAAAGAGCTACACCGGCGAGGATGTGGTGGAG
>JAXJBF010000007.1:0-1075 GCA_036303105.1 Peptococcaceae bacterium
AAGGCAAACATAAGAAACAGAGTGGCGGACATGGTCAGTATGGTCACGTTGTCATTGACATTGAACCAACAACCGATGGCAAAGAATTTGAGTTTGTTGATGCCATTGTTGGTGGTGCTATTCCACGTCAATTTATTCCAGCAGTTGAAAAAGGTGCAGTAGAAACTCTGGCGAAAGGCGTTATTGCAGGTTATCCATTGATCAATATTAAGTTGACATTGAAAGATGGTTCATTCCATAGTGTAGACTCTTCCGAAATGGCCTTTAAGGTTGCAGCCTCCTTAGCTTTGAAAAAAGGCATTCCGGAAGCAAAACCAGTGCTTCTCGAACCGATTTATGCTGTAGATGTTATGGTGCCAGAAGAATACATGGGAGATATTATTGGTGACATTAGTTCAAAGCGTGGTCGTGTTCTAGGTATGGAACCTGGCGAAGATGGCATTACAACCGTTAAAGCACGTGTTCCATATGCGGAAATGTTGGAGTATGGGGTGCAGCTGCGCGCTATGACTCAAGGCCGCGGTAATTTTGATATGGCTTTTGACAGCTATGAAGAAGTTCCTGCTAAACTGGCACAAGATATCATTGATCAGTACAAGGCGAACAATGAAGATGATTAACGTTTTGTCTGAAATGATACAATCGACATTGGCACGTTAGCGCCAATGTCGATTTTTGTGTCGGCAAATTAGTAAGAAAGGAGACCATTCATGAGTCATTTTCAGGGTATCAATGCAGCGGCTTTTCATGTGACATTAAAAGCCATTGCAATCATTCATACACCCTATGAAAGTAAATTTGGTGTTCCTCGTCAAAGTGGTGTGGTTAATCAATTAGAAAGTCGTATCGTATTTGAACCAGAATTTCGCAATAAGGACGCTTTAAGAGGCATCGAAGGGTATGACTATCTATGGTTGATTTGGTCGTTTTCAGAAGCAATTAGAGCGGACTGGTCTCCGACGGTTCGCCCGCCACGATTGGGTGGAAATATTCGGCGTGGTGTCTTTGCCACGCGATCACCATTTCGTCCCAACCCTTTGGCGCTGTCATCGGTAAGATTGCTGCGAGTGGAAGA
>JAXJBF010000008.1:0-33798 GCA_036303105.1 Peptococcaceae bacterium
CTTTACAATAAAAAAGCACTCCATTTGGAGTGCTAAGAGCGGAAAACGAGATTCGAACTCGCGACCCTCGCCTTGGCAAGGCGATGCTCTACCACTGAGCCATTTCCGCATATCGTTTGGTCTCGGCATCAGGCCGTTCCCTTAACGCTAGATAAGAATACCATGCCAACGACAATATTGCAAGCCTTTTTTTAAAAAATAGTGTTGTAATTGTAAAATTATTATTAAAGACTGGTTTTTTTGACAATCTTAACAAAAGCCATCTGTTTATCATGACTTGCCCTTTATTTTTTAGTCAAAATAGGGTATCTTATAATAGAATAAAAGCTTTCTTTGTAATAAGGAGGATATCATGTCTATTAAAATTGGTATTAACGGATTTGGTCGTATTGGCCGCTTGGTTGCACGTATCGCTGTAATGGATCCGGAAGTTGAACTGGTCGCCATCAACTCAACCTCTGATGCAGAAGGAACAGCACGTCTCTTCGAATATGATTCTACTCACGGCATTTTTAAGGGTGATGTTTCTTATGAAGAAGGCGTTCTGATTGTTGATGGTCAGCGCATCACACTGTTCTCAGACCGTGATCCTAAAAACCTCAAATGGGGAGAAGTCGGCGCAGATATCGTGATCGATTCTACTGGTAAGTTCAAAACCTTAGACACCGCTTCTGTGCATCTTGAATCCGGCGCCAAAAAAGTTGTTATTACAGCACCATCCAGTGATGCACCTATGATCGTTATGGGCGTTAATGAAAACACTTACGATCCATCAATGAACATTGTTTCTAACGCCAGCTGCACTACAAACTGCTTGGCTCCTGTCACCAAAGTCATCTATGATAACTTTACCATTATTGCTGGGGCAATGACTACCGTTCATTCCTTCACCAACGACCAGAAAAATCTTGATGCACGTCATAAAGATCCTCGTCGCGCGCGTGGTTGCACTCAGTCCATCATCCCAACCACTACTGGTGCTGCCAAGGCAATGGGCAAAATCATTCCTGAACTTAATGGTAAAATGAATGGCTTTGCACTGCGTGTGCCAACACCAAATGTGTCTTTGACAGATGTTGTTTTCCAGATTAAAGAAGACTTCACTGTTGAGCAGGTCAACAACTTACTAAAAGAAGCTGCTGAAGGCCCAATGAAAGGCATCCTTGGCTATTCTGATAAGCCACTTGTTTCTATTGACTACAACACCGATCCACGTTCCTCCATCGTTGACGGTCTCTCCACCATGAAGGTTGGCGACGATCTGCTCAAAGTCATCGCTTGGTATGACAACGAATGGGGTTACAGCAATCGTGTTATTGATCTTGCAAAATATATTGCTACCAAGTAACAACCCATCAAAAAAGGCTCTTCATGATGAAGAGCCTTTTTCATACTTCAGTTTCACAAAAGAAAGCAGCCGAAAGGGCTTGGTGTCTGTGAATTGCAGGCGGCAAGCCCTTTAGCTTTTCCTTGATGCGGCGGTTATTGTTGTAGTCCAGATAAAATCCAGCAGTTCCCTTTACGACTCATACTTTGCCGGATCCTCTTCTTTCGTATCATTCTCTGGTACTGTTTGTGCTGGTATTGCCACTCCTGGTCTGAGCAGAGAATGAGATCCGTCCCGTCTGGTATGACTTTAAAAGTTTTCTCCGACATGGTGGTGGCCATACTTAGAACAGGGCGTTGAGAAAGTGTATAGCTGACCAGATAACCATTGTGTAAATCCAAAATCAGAGAATGGTACAATTTCCGGCCAAAGAGATTGAATTCCGTCACATCAGTGACCCATTTCTGATTTGGCTTTTTAGCACAGAATTCCCGTTGCAATAGATTAAGAGCAATTTTACCAACTTCTCCCTTGTAAGAACGATACTTCTTGATTCTGACACGGCAAACTAAACCCAGTTCTTTCATAAGCCACTGAACAGTCTTGTGGTTGTAAGAAAATCCACACTCAGTTGTGATACGATACAACGGTACCCATACCGTCCTTTGTTCTCGTGGTTAATCAGGGGGATTTTTACTTTGCTTGGCAGTTTCTTCGGCCTTCCCATACTTTTTCGCCCTCAACGCTCTACGTCAAGACTCTCTAGACCTTCTTCCAAATAACTCCCAACTTTAAATCCGGTCACGCCCTTGAACATCATGAAGTCTGGCAGCTTCCCTTATCGCTAAGGCCATCTTGCATGACAGCCTCTACAACCTATTGCCTAAACTCCAGTGTGCAGCGTTTGTTTTGTATTCCTTTTGACCTAATAAAGTCCTCCACTTATTATTCAGTATTTCATACTGTCTAGCAAATAGTGTGCGGTTCAGTTTGTCATGTAAAAAATGACCCATTTTTTGAGGAACGGGGCAAGACGTTCACCCCGAAGATCGCCGCCGCGCTGCTCCAAGACGGAAAGGCAAAGATAAAGGCTCTGCGCTCCATGAAAACCATCAAAATCACCGACGGGCCAGTGCTTTTGGCCGATACCGCAGGGAAATACGTCAACTACCGCATGGGAAAAGGAGCTGACGGAGTAACATAAATCCCTGACCCATCATTTTACTGGGCCGGGAATTTTGCTTGTTATAAAAAGATCCAATTCCCTGTTCATGTCCAACAGGTTTTCAATTCAACTATCCCCAAATGCAGCTGGTCATGGTATAATAAAGCCAAGAGATAATCTTGTTTTTTACAAAGGATTGTTCTAAGAAAGGAACCAGATTATGAGCGCATTTGAAATCCTACTTACTCTTATCATTTCTTTGGGAGCAGTAATATGGGGCGTGAATATTTATAACCAAAAAGGTACTTGGTTTCTTGCTGGCTGGAATACCATGAGAAAAGAAGAAAAGGAAACCTACAATGAAGAAGCGATGTGCCATTTGTTTGGAAGATGTGTTGTTTTTTGCGGAATAGGTGCGTTTCTATTGTTGTACGGCAGCTTTAAGCATAATGATGTTATTTTATGCATCGGACTCGGAATAGTGGCGGTAATGGTTGTTTTATCAATCATAATACCAAAGATTAATCCTAAAAAATATCGAAAATAACCTTTAATAAAAGCTATTCTTAGACCATCTTTTTATCAGCATAACCTGAACTTCCAAAACTGAATACCAGCCGCCCACCGGTGGCACCACCGATCAGGAAATCTTTCAAAGGTTTCCTGCTTTTCTTATACCCTTTTCAAAAAGGAAGGCTGCCATAAAAGCTGCCGGAAGTGAAGTACATAAGCCGTCGCCTCCTTTCTGCATTTGAGCAAAAGGAAAAGCCGCATACTTTTTTAAATCTGCGGCTTGGTCGGAGGAACAGAAAAAGGCACTGTCATGCTTACCCCCCCTGTTTCTACCTAATTATTTAGTTGTTTTAACCCATCCCGCTTTCCGCTATCCTAAAAAATATTGATATTACTGTTTTTTCATGTTTCTTATGGCAATGCTCATTTCAGGCGGCTTGCTTTTGTATCTGGATAGCAATGATCTTTCCAATACCACCACTTTAATTTTTCCGGCTCCGGATCCTCGTGTTCTGCAAAATAAACAGCACAGCGAAATACATACAGCTGACATCGATCCTCTTGGAAGCCTTTTTGCTCGCAATCAAGCACATACAATCTTTCAGGATCTTTTCCTTTTAAATCTGCTACAGAATGGATGCCAATAGCTTCAAGATCTGCCGCAATATGCACGCCAACACCAGGAATAACCGTTAAATCACACATCCGCGGCCTCTTTTCTGTTCATAAATCTTCATGCTACGCACTCCCCAGCAATTGCTCATACCGAGCGACGCGTGCAAAAATGTCTTCTACGCTCATAACTCCCGCTTCACGAATGGTTAATTTTCCATCCACGTAGACAAGTACTGCCGGCGCACTGTAGATTCCCATTTCCGCAGCAATGTCAGGTTGTGCTTCTAAAGAAACGCTATAACACACTACACTGTCATTGCCTGTGAAACATGACTCTAATTTTTGACTGATTGCAGAACATGCACAACAACGAATACTGCCAATCTCTACTATAACTATTGGCTTTTCATGCACTATATCTTTTAACAGCTGCCCATCAAGAAGATGCTTCATTATGCTTCACCACTTTCTTATATCCATCATAACATAAAACACAAAAGAGACCAGAAAATTCCGGTCTCTTTTGTTATTAAACGTCGATATTCTATAACAACGCACTCAATGCAACTTTCACAATAAAAGCTACAATCCAAGCAATCACACACTGAAATACAATGACATAACACATCCATTTCGTTCCCAGTTCACGACGCACAGCGCTCACTGCCGCAGCGCATGGTGTATATAGCAAACAGAAAACAAGCAATGAAGCGGCAGTCAATGGTGTCAAAAGTGCCTGAACAGCTGCTTCGTTACCAAAAAGTACGAGCAACGTTGCAACAACGCTCTCCTTCGCCATGAAACCACTAATCAACGATGCACAAATACGCCAATCACCAAATCCTAATGGTGCAAAAATTGGTGCAATAAGTCCCGCGATACCTGCCAACATACTATTTTGTGGATCAACAGCCACATTGAGGGTCGGTGTAAACTGATTCAGGAACCAAATGATCAACGTCGCAACAAAAATGACCGTAAATGCACGTTCGATGAAATCACGTGATTTATCCCATAATAACATTCCCACACTTTTCGCCGATGGCATGCGATAATTAGGCAACTCCATAACAAACGGTACTGCATCACCAGCAAACAGGGTTTTGCGGAAAACAAGAGCCACAATAATACCTACAATAATGCCCAAGAAATACAACAATGTCATAACCAAACCGCCATTTTGCGGAAAAAATGCGGCAGTAAAGAAGCCATATACCGGCACTTTTGCACTGCAGCTCATGAATGGTGTCAGAAGCACCGTCATTTTACGATCACGTTCTGAAGGCAATGTACGGCTTGCCATAATGGCAGGCACTGAACATCCAAATCCGATCAATAATGGTACAATGCTCCGCCCAGATAAACCGATTTTACGTAAAAGCTTATCCATAACAAAGGCAACACGCGCCATATAACCGCTGTCTTCCAATAAAGACAGGAAAAAGAACAACGTGATGATGATTGGCAAGAAGCTCAAAACAGTCCCCACACCACCAAAAATACCATCACGTATTAAAGAAACAAGGACCTCATTAACATGGACCGCTTCTAAGAAACCAACAACCACATCCGACAACCAGCCAATCACAATCTCTAAAAGCCCTTGTAGCCAGGCGCCGATCACATTAAACGTCAGATAAAAAATAGCGCCCATAATGATGACAAATGTTGGAATGGCCGTCCAACGTCCAGTCAGAATCTCATCGGCTTTACGACTGCGGGCATGTTCTTTGCTTTCATGTGGCTTGACCACCGTTTCACCGCACACATCCAAAATAAAATCAAAGCGCATATCAGCAATAGCTGCCGCACGATCCAAGCCACGTTCTGCTTCCATTTGTTGAATGATATGTTCAATCATCGCTTTCTCATTGTCTTCCAACGACAAGGCTTCTTCGATGATGTCATCGCCTTCAATCAACTTTGTTGCTGCAAAACGCACCGGTATGCCAATGGCATCCGCATGATCTTCAATCAAATGCATGATCGCATGAATACAACGGTGAACTGCGCCACCATCTTCATCATCTTTACAAAAATCTGAACGTAGTGGTCGTTCCTGAAATTTTGCCACATGAATCGCATGATCAATCAACTCTTCAATGCCCTGATTCTTAGCCGCTGAAATTGGTACGACTGGAACCCCCAGCTGCTCTTCTAAAACATTAACATGAATGGTCCCACCATTTGCATTCACTTCATCCATCATGTTCAATGCAACAACCATAGGAATACCCAATTCCAGAAGCTGCATGGTTAAATATAAATTACGTTCAATATTGGTTGCGTCAACAATGTTAATAATGCCACGCGGCCTTTCAGTCAACAAGAAGCGACGCGTTACGATCTCTTCACTGCTATATGGAGACATTGAATAGATCCCTGGCAAGTCAGTCACCAAAGTATTATTATGTCCACGAATGACCCCATCTTTACGATCTACTGTCACCCCCGGAAAATTACCTACATGCTGATTGGCACCAGTGAGCTGATTGAACAATGTTGTTTTTCCACAATTTTGATTGCCCGCCAACGCGAAAGTTAATGTTTCGCTTTCAGGCAATGGGGTTTCATTTTCTTTGTCATGATAAATACCACCTTCGCCCAAACCTGGATGCTCAATCCATGGCGTACGTGGTGCCGCTTCGTGTGTATGCAACAAGCTCGGATCAATCGGTTTGACCTGAATTTGTTCCGCATCAGCCAAACGTAGCGTCAATTCATAACCGTGCACCGTCAATTGCATCGGATCACCCAGCGGGGCAAACTTTACCAATTTCACATAGGTTCCAGGAATAAGTCCCATGTCTAATAAATGCTTGCGCAATTGATCCTCACCGCCAACGGCAACAATTTGTGCCGATTCGCCGATCTCTAATTCGCGCAAGGAACTTGTCTTTGCATTATCCATAGTATTTCTCCTACCGGATAGTATGATTCTATCCATCTCTAATTCATAAACAATCAACCATAATTATAACATTAATACACACGTTGCGACAACGCATCTTATAAAATTTACAATAAAAATGCACGCACCATCGTGCGTGCATTTTTATGTTTAAAAGGTAAAATCGACACCTAAAATCATCATCATAAAGCTAACCAGCGCAACAATCATTGAGAGCGGCAGAAAAATATAGACACAAACACGCCATGCTTTTGAATACACATCATCCAACGTCACTGGCAAACGGAAACAGCCACTGATTTTTTTCAGTGTCCACGTATGATATTTTTTCCGCAGGCGTCGCAAGGCTTTGAGCGCTGTCCCCGACAACAACAAAAGAAAAATACCGGAAGACACCAAAGCGACCAAACCAATCGGATTGTTTTCAAACATTTGATAAGGCACCATATCAACAATTGTCATGATCTGTGATGGTAATGTATCGATCCAGCCCATATAAATGCACAGGGCTCCAGCCAGCGACAAAACACCCGCCAGCAACATCAGGAAAAAGCCAATAGAGATCACCAACCCCACAACCACCATGATAACACTCAACAAGAAAATACCAAAACGCTTAAAAAATCCAGCGCTACCATTTTTCTTTAAGGCGCGGGTATTCGTATATTCTTTTCCTTCATATTGGGCAGCAAGTACTTCCGGATCTGGCAAACTAGCAATAATCTCTGTGTCACCGATAGATTGACGGTTGCGTTTAAAAAAATAATTTTTAATGTCCGTCACCATTTTATCGGCATCGATAACATTTTTATCTGCGAGAGCATTTTCCAGCGCAGAAACATATTCGCCTCTCGTTTTATAGTCCATATCCCACGTCAATGCGTATTCCTCCTAATCGTTGTTGATAAACATCATATGTGTCTATCATACACGAAAATGTTTGCCATAACGTTACAAATTTATAAAAATACCGTTACCCAATTAATTTTTTTATGAATCCTGTCAATTGCGCCAACATACGACGTCCCACAACGACACCTTTTTCAGCTTTCTTTAAGGGGCAATGACGCGCTCGTGCCTGGTAATCATAATCGGCACGTGTTTTTATGCCACTATAAATCGTTGACGCACCAAATCCTACTGGCCGCACTTCTACTGCTGTCAGCCCTGCATCACGAAACATCTGCGCAATTTCATGGCGTGGAGGAAAAGTACGTAAGCTTTCTGCCAGCCATGTGTATGCAGGGAATCCATTAGAAATGGTGTCTGCACTGACCAAATGACTTCCCAACCAAGGTACAACTTTAAAATAATAAAAGTTAAAAAAAGCACGAGCTGGCGGGAAACTTGGACGTGAAACATCAATACATACAACTTTTCCGCCAACTTCTACTACTCGCGCCATTTCACGAATCGCCAATGGTATATCACTTACATTACGTAGGGCAAAACCACTGGTCGCCGCATTGAAACTTTCATCAGGAAAAGGCAGTGCAAGTGCATCCCCTTCAACAAATTGCACATTGCATTGTGGATGTTCGCCCATCTTTGCACGTGCAGCTTCCAGCATATTAGCAGAAAAATCCAATCCTACCGCCTGCCCAAAAGGACCGACAATCTCAGCTTGCTGGTAAGTCATCTCTCCTGTGCCACAGCAAACATCCAAACCTTTATCACCAGGTCCGAGCTCAGTTTTCTTCATCACCAGCTTTTGCCAAGATCCTAACATCCCCCAAGTCATTAAAACATTCATAAAGTCATAATTACCTGCGATGGATTCAAACACCTCATGGACATACTTTTCTTTTCGTTCGTTTTTCATACGCGGGTCCTTTCTATTGTCATACGCTTTTCAATACGTTCAATTTGCACTGCTCGACCATCATTATTAATTTCAACGAGCACCGCTTGAAACAGAAAATGGTTATCTTCACTCTGCTGAAATTTCACACGACGTTGGGTAAGAAAACGATTAATGGATGCTTCAACTTTCATACCAATAACAGAATCCACTGGTCCTACCATACCAACATCAGTTTGATAAGCAGTACCCTTCGGAAGAATCTGTTCATCCGCCGTTGGGATATGCGTATGGGTACCCAACACCGCACTGACTTTTCCATCTAAATAACGAGCCAACGCCAATTTTTCAGAGGTAGCTTCTGCATGCATATCAACGATGATTGTTTTTACACCCTCTTCATGCAAATTGTCAACCACTTTCATAATATCCTGAAACGGCGACGTCAAAGTAGAAACGTAAACGTTTCCCATTGCCACAACCACCGCTACGGAACGATGATGTGCCTCAGCAACTGTCCATCCACGCCCTGGCGTATCTGGAGGGAAATTAAAGGGACGCACAATATCTTCATTTTCATCAATAAAGTGATAAATCTGTGGTTGGTTCCAGGCATGATTGCCCAAAGTCACCACATCAATGCCAATATTTTTTAACTGTTGATACTGCTTTAAGTTCAAACCATTTTGCGTATGGATATTTTCACCATTTGCAATGATAAGATCAATTGTTTGTTCTTTTTTTAATTGACGAATGCAGCGTGACGCCATTTCAATAGAATCCGGGGTCACCATATCGCCGATGAATAATATTTTCATAGTGATACTCCTGTCTTTTGCCCATCCATCATAGCATTTTTAGTAATGCACCGCAACAAAGCCATGCCGCTGGGCATAAAAAAACGCACTCACATTTTTTGGCGAGTGCGTCGACGTTAGGAATTCCACGGGATTCGAACCCGCAACTCAGGTGCCACAACCTGTATGATGCCGTTTCAACAAAAAATCCTTTCGACTTAACCATATTATATCAATCGAAAAACGCTTTGTAAAGCCATTTTTAGTATTCTTCACACAATTTTTATACATATTAATTCAATATGTTCTTGATACGTATTTCAATTAAAATAGTAAAAAAATCGTTTTTCCAATAATTTATAACTTTATTTAAACACAGATGTAAATCAAAAATCTCTCTTTTATTTCTTCTGAATAAAAGAGAGATTGCATCCATCAAATTATTTAACCTTTGACTTTACTCAGCTTGATAAACCACTTCACCTTTCTTAATCGTTTGCAAAACTTTAATATCTTTGATGGTCTCCTTAGGTACTTCCAATGGATTTTTATCAAGAATCACCAAATCTGCAAGTTTTCCTGGTTCGATAGATCCTTTTTTATCTTCTTCAAAAGTCTGATAAGCACCATAGATGGTAACTGCCCGCAATGCTTCCATTGGTTCCACGGCAAACTCTGGACCAATATCACGACCACTTGAAGTTTTTCGATTGACTGCATGATGCATACTGAGGATCATATTTGGATGAATGACTGGCGTATCCTGATGAATGGTAAAACTCATATCACGATGAACCGCCGACGTCAATGGACTGATGCGTCGGCCGCGATCTGGTCCTAGCACCGAGTCCAAATGAAGATCACCATATAGATACACATGATCATGAAAAAACGATGGCAGAAGACCAATCTCTTTCATACGATCCAATTGATCTTCGCGCACTGTTTGGCAATGAATCACTACCGGTCTTAACGCATCATAAATACCAGTTTCTTTCTGCGCTCTGGCATACTGCGTGATAAATTGCTCAATAGCTGCATCACCATTGGCATGACAGATGATCTGCCAACCATGCTCCAATGCTTGCTTGAAATAACCACAGACCTCATCGTCATTTGGAGGAACCGCATAGCCATGATAATCATCAGCTTCACCTTCAGGCACAATATAATAAGGCTCCGACAGCCAAGCTGTTTTTGCTTGAGGAGAACCATCAAGGAAAAAATTCACCCCTGCAATTTTAACACCATCCACATAGTCAGCTTCTGTCGCACGGGGCACCTGATTTGCCAAGTCACCTAACATTTCAATCTGCGGATATACATAGAGGTCAATTTTTGACAATCCCATCTTATGCATTCCAGTCACCAATGGTACTGTATTCAGATCAAAGCTGCCATCTTGTGCAGTGGTAATACCATAGCTAAGATACATCTTCTCTGAACGCTGTACACCTTCCATCATAAATTCTGGTGTTGGGCGTGGCATGAATTTTCCTAAAACATATTGCGTTAAAGCAGCTTCTTCAACCATACCTGTCGGTTCACCTGTAACAGGATCTTTTTGGTAAACGCCCCCCTCCGGATTAGGCGTATCTTTATTAATGCCACAAATTTCCAGCACTTTTGAATTGCAGCATCCCACATGACCGCTGGAATGCATCATCACAATAGGGACATCTTTAGAAGCCTGATCCAAATCATAACGTGTAGGGTGTCTGCCATCCGGAAAAGCATGGTTATCATAACCCATACCTACCAGCCAATTGTTACCCTTTATTGGATTTTCATCCAAGTAAACTTTAATGGCTGCAACTAGTTTATCTACACTATCAATCTCTCCCGTTGGCGGTGCATCAAATCGCGGAAATAAACAACTGAAAACCATGTGGCTATGTCCATCCACAAAACCAGGCGTCATTGTTTTTCCTTTTAAATCGATCCTTTCGGCATTTTCATCGGCTTGCGCCTCTAATTCTGTCAAAGAACCAACAGCCTTAATCAACGTCCCCTCAATCAAAACTGCTTCAGCCATTGGCTGATCGTCATTAACAGTAATAATTTTACCATTAAAGTATAATGTTTGTGCCATTTTCTGTTTCCTCCTCCACAAAAACTCATCTATATTTTTGAAACAATGGCTAAGAAAAAAACTGCATCATTGGTGATGCAGTTTTCAATTTCGTTACGCTTTGACAACACCAAGCCCACGTTCTTCTTCAGCTTTACGGGCAGCGTTATAATAAGTCAGATATACTTTCCCTGCATAGACCAACAGCAAAGCTGTAATAATCATGGATGCCTGAACAACCACAAGACCATATTGAATGCCAATTGCATCAATTAATTTACCACCAACTTTAGGCCCAATAGCACCAAAAATTTGGATAAAGAAAACATAAGTCCCATAAGACACCGATTTATACCACGCTGGCACCAGTTCGTGACTAGATGCATGGAAAGACGTATTGCCAAGGGTATATGCTGCGTTTCCGGCGATAATCAAAGGAATACTTGCAGTACCATAGCCCACCGCAAGAATCCCGGCACTGAGCAGGCAAGTGATCATTGGCATCCACATACGTGCACGACGATCTTTACCATACCATTTATCAAGGATTCTGCCTCCGACTGGAGTTGCAATAATACTGAAAGGCATGGTAATCAGTGCTACCATCGACGCGGCTGTTGGTGTCATGCCTTTTACATCCTGAAAATAAATGGCTGCAAAAGAAGAACCTGTATTCACAGAAAACAATGCCATGCCGGCAGCCAAACACATTGCAAGCAAAGCTTTATTATGCAGCAACAGTTTTGCCGTATCAGAAACATTCAGCTTAATCTGTGCAACTTCATCATCATTATTGGCAGTCGCATCAGCCCCCTGCTGTGCCATAAGTTTTTTATTGTCTGGAAGCAAGAATGATAACAGACAAACAACCAGGCTAATGCCCCCGATAATGTAGAAGCAGCTTCTCCAACCAACCGCCTCAGCAAGCACTGCAAAGATCACAGTCCCCAACGCACCGCCAACAACCATGGCTGTATTATAAATACCCAGTGCTGTGCCCCAAGAAGATTTCTTAAACCAGCTGGTAATCATCGCTGTTGATAACGGCGCATACGCTGAACTTCCAGCCCCGACACAAAGACGACTAATGATCAACGTTACTGCACCACCTGCCATCCCACAAACAATCGTAGCACCAGACCAGAGAATTCCGCAAAAACTAATGGTACGACGCTGAGAATGGTTTTCACCAATAAAGGAGATTGGCATAACAAAAATGGCCATCCCTAGGAATATAGCACTGCTCATCATGCCAACCTGTGTATAATTTAGGCCTAAATCATCTTGAACGAACGGCAATGCATAACTGAACCCATAGCGAATAAACAAATCAAAGCAAAACATTACATATAAAATCGCTATGAAAAACGTTCTTTTTCCTGATGGTAACTGTACAAGTGGCTTATCGACTACTTTCATTTTTGGTTTATTGGTTGTTTCAGACACAATAAACACTCCCTTTCTCACATTTTTAGTGGATAATCGTGATAATAACGGATTGTTTTTGAAATGATGGTCAACCCCTTTCTTGCAGACGTCTTCCTTCAGTCAATGGTTCTGAAATCAACCCTACTGGTTGATGCATTGCATTTTCGTAGCAAGCCATCTACATTGATACTAATCAATAACCAAGAGCGATAAATAATTTCTTTTATTATTGTAAATTCTATTTTTCAATGCGTCTAATACATATATTAAAATAAATGCATTTCAAAAAATATATCATTTTCAGACAATATAGACATTGTTTTCTATCAATCTTTTCCTTATAATAAACATCAATAGAAAGGGTGAGCCAAAATGGATTTACTACAGCTGCAATACTTCATTGCTATCGCTGAATGCCAGCATATCACCAAAGCAGCCAATCTTCTTCGTGTGTCCCAACCTTCTTTGAGCAATACCCTCTCCCGCATTGAGAATGAGCTGGGAATTAAATTATTTGATCGACAGGGACGCAATATTGTGTTGAACGACAACGGAAAGATTGTTTTAAAACATGCAAAAAATATTTTCCGTGAATTGGACAACATCCATACAGAATTGGACGAACTACAAGCACAAAATACCAATACGGTTACCATCGGCTCGGTCGATTCAGTCTATGTCAAAGACTGGTTGCCAGCGTTCATTGAAACCTATCCGGATATTCTCATCCGCCATTCTATTGGATCTTGTGCCACACTCGAAGCGCAGCTCCTTAACGGTGATATCGATTTTGCCATTACAGACAGTCGTACCTTGCCGCAAGAATGTGCCTGCCATGTCATGGGTACCGATGAATATGTTGTATTGACACCACTAACCAGTAAAATTAACAGTGATTCGCCTCAGGATTTCTCGCTGTTTCGTGAAGAGCCTTTTATCTGTTCACCTAAAACCGAAGATATTTTGCGCCCCATTGATATGTTGAGCCAAGAGGCAGGTTTTACACCCAATATCATATTTGAGGGCGGCCAAGATCTACTCTCGCGCCTTCAACCACTAGGATACGGAAATATTGTTGCTTTTATCTCCCGTATTGCACGACCAGAATACAGAGCACAATGTGAGAAATTCTCACGCATCGTGTTTTTAACCAACAATTGTGCCCGATACAATGTCCATATCGTTTGGGATCCCCGCCGCACGCTCTCACACGCAGCTGAAACATTGCTTTCTTTTGTGCAACATAACACCAAGCAATTCTGTACGCTTAATGATCCACCACACGATGCAATAACAGATGTTTTGTTGCCACTCTAAATTCTATATCAAGAACAAATCCCCTCGTTTACAGGTTTTCTGGCTTAACGAGGGGATTTTTTAATTTTCTCTTTGTGCAACTGTTTCAGCCATTTGCATCGTGCTATACTTAAAGTATGACACTTATTATATAGGCTTCAAGAAAGGAGTGTTTCATCATGTCAATGCTTGGTGCTATTTTAACACCGCACCCACCGGTGTTGCTTCCAGAAGTCGGTCATGGACGGGAACGAGAGATTTCCGCCTCTGCCAAAGCCATGTATACTGCTGCAAAACAAGCCGCACAATGGCATCCAGATGTACTCATCATTGCATCTCCTCACACCATTCTCTATGGAGATTATTTTCATATTTCTCCTGGCGAAAAAGCTGAAGGTGACATGTCTGCCTTTGGGGCGCCGGAGGTTCACATACAAGTGCAATATGACACAGCCTTGCGCGAAGAAATCATCCATCATGCAGAAAAAGCAGGTCTACATGCAGGCACATTAGGCGAACGTGATGCTGCTCTAGATCATGGTGTGTTGATTCCCTTGTACTTCTTACGTAAAGCCGGCATTACCTGTCCTATTGTGCGAATGGGGCTATCAGGTTTCTCACCGCTTGCCCACTATCAGCTAGGACAATGCGTTGCACAAGCAGCAGAAACCTTGGGGCGACGTGCACTTTTTGTCGCCAGCGGCGATCTATCCCATAAACTCAAAGCTGATGGACCTTATGGATACGCGCCTGAAGGACCTCTTTTTGATAAAACTGTCACAGATATCATGGCCTCAGCCAACTTCTTACAATTTTTAACCATGGATACCACGCTATGCGAACGTGCCGCAGAATGTGGTTTACGATCGTTTCAAATGATGGCCGGTGCCTTAGATGGGTGTGCCGTCGCGCCAGAGCTTTTGAGCCATGAAGGCACATTTGGTATTGGTTATGCTGTTGCTGTTTTCTCCATCACCGGTCGTGATGACGACCGCCATTTTGCACCACTATATGAAGCTGCTGAACACCGTCGCCTTGCCGAGCATCGCGCTAAAGAGGATCATTGGGTACAATTGGCGCGGCTTTCTCTGGAAACCTATATCCGTGAGGGGCATCGTTTAGACCATTTACCGGCTGATCTTCCTGACACACTCACCAAACATACAGCCGGCGCCTTCGTTTCACTGCATCTGGGCGGCCGCCTGCGTGGCTGCATTGGTACTATTGCGCCAACATCAGAAAACGTCGCCTGGGAAATCGTTAACAATGCTATTGCAGCCGGCACACGCGACCCACGTTTCTCACCTGTGCGTTCTGAGGAATTATCCGCTTTGGAATACAGTGTTGATGTACTCGGGGAACCAGAACCTGTGTCATCTTCCGCTGCATTGGACCCTAAACAATATGGGGTTATCGTCTCCTGTGGCAGCCGGCGCGGCCTGTTGCTCCCTGATCTGGATGGGGTCGATACAGCAGAGCAACAAATCAGCATCGCCCGTCAAAAAGGCGGCATTGACGCAACTGAACCATACACATTGGCACGCTTTAAGGTGGTGCGCCATCAATGATACAACGCTGTATGCTATGCTTTCATCATTGTCAGCTCAACGACGGGCAAATAGGGCTGTGCCGTGCCCGCGGAAATCAAAACGGCCGCATTGTCTCACTTAATTACGGCCTCCTCACTGCATTGGCTTTAGACCCAATCGAAAAGAAACCATTGCGTCGTTTTCATCCTGGCAGCCTGGTGCTGTCGGTAGGCAGCTTCGGCTGCAATCTTCACTGTCCTTTTTGTCAGAATGCGTCCATTGCTGCTGCCGGCATTGAAGCGCCCACAAAATACATCGCCCCTGATACATTGGTGAAAGAAGCGCTTCAACTACGTCCCCAAGGCAACATTGGTCTTGCCTACACATACAACGAACCATTGATTGGCTACGAATATGTACGCGATTGTTCCATACTGATACGAAAAGCCGGCATGTACAACATACTTGTCACCAATGGCACCATTGAGGAACAACCTTGGCAAGCATTGTTGCCCTGGATTGATGCCGTCAACATCGATCTGAAAGGATTCACCGCATCCTGGTACCGTACATTAGGTGGCGATTTAGAAACAGTGAAACGCACGATCCGTATGGCTGCTGACAGTTGTCACGTTGAAGTAACCACCCTGATCGTCCCTGGCGAAAACGACGACGAGGACATGATGCGTGCCTTATCTGCTTGGCTCGCCTCTGTGAATCCTGAAATTTCCTTGCATGTATCGCGCTTCTTTCCGCAGCACCACATGACCAACCGCTCACCAACGCCCGTGCAAACAGTGTATCACCTTGCTGAGATTGCTCGTGAACATCTCCATTACGTTTATACGGGCAACTGCTGATATAAAAAGACCTGGAACTTTTTGACGTGCCCCCAATAATTTGGACATCCGAATTATTGGAGGCACGTCATTTCGGTTCCAGGTCTTTTTTCTACGCTTCATTAAACACCAGCGTCTGACGAGCAGTACCACCCAATTTTTTAAAATCTGAAAAAAGACAATCAATGCGTTCTGGATGAATACAGATCAAATGCATAGGCGAAGATAGATTTTTCAGCGTTTCAACAGAAATCTTTTTATACTGCGCATGGGCGACATACCGATCAGAAAGCGGCTCAATCATCTCCGCTTTGCCCATGACTTGCAACCCGTGTAAATTGCCAAAGCCATCATACTTATCATAGATTGCTAAACAAACATTGGGATTATCTGCCAAGCCAATAAATTTTTTGCCACCTTCCGAAAAAATCCAAAACAATCCATCATGATAACTGTATTCAAGCGGTGTGCATCGCACATACCTTCCACTTCCAGTCGCCAGTGCACAGGTGTTGTTGGCTTGGATATATGCTTCAACCATTAGCTGCAAAACATTCCAATCCAACTGCACCGCATGGGTAGCCTTTCTGTCCCAATAATTGGCAGCATCTTGAAATTGTTCTTGAGAATAATATGTGTCAGTTGCTTCACTGCCCATTATCGCTCACTCCTTCCCTTGCCACCATTGTACGCCATCGCAACAAGACGATCAACGCCCCTCCCGAACGCACAGCAACACAATTATTCAGGACCCAAGCGCAGCGTGTAGCCCAACGCCTGCAACATATTCCGGTCGGTTTCAACAGTAATGCCCGCCGTCGTCAGCATATCTCCAGAAATCGCTGCATTGGCACCAGAAGTAAAACAGCTGCGCCCTCGATCTGGCAACAGCCCGCGACCACCCGCCAAACGAATGGATGCATCCGGCAAAATAAACCGATATACCGCCACAATACGACGCATGCCTTCCATTGTCAAAAGCGGACGATTCGCAAAAGGCGTGCCAGGAATCGGATTCAGCATATTGACCGGCACACTTTTTATGCCCAGCGCCCTCAGCGACAACGCCATATCTACACGGTCTTCCACCGTTTCGCCAAGCCCCATGATGCCGCCGCTGCATACGGACAAACCAGCAGCTTGCGCCGCACGAATCGCGGTAATCTTGTCATCATGTGTATGTGTAGTACACACTTCTTTGAAAAACCGTCTTGAGGCTTCCAGATTATTATGTATGCGCGATACGCCTGCCGCTTTCAAAGCGCGAAACTGCGCTTCGTCCAGTAAGCCAAAAGACGCGCACACCGCGAGATCTGTTTCCTTTCGAATGCGCTGCACCGCTTCGCACATGGCTGATACTTCCTCATCGTTCAGACGCCGACCTGATGTCACAATGGAATATCGCAAAACACCTTTACTGGCTTGACGTTTCGCATCTTCCACCAATTCGTCAGCCGAAAGCAGCGGATATTCTTTAGCACCAGTATGGTTATGCGCTGATTGTGCACAAAACCGGCAGTTTTCTGAACAACGACCACTTTTTCCGTTCACAATGGTACACATATCAAAACCATCACCGCAAAAAATTCGGCGAATCTCATCAGCAGCTTGACATAACTCTGCCAAGGGTGAACCATACAATTCTAGAGCCTCTTCCCTTGTCACTCTATGTCCTTCCAATACCATTTCTTTTAACACTTCAATGTTGTTCATCATCCATCAACTCCTCCCAACTTCTTTTATCATCCCACAGCATCTTATTATTGTCAACTTATTTATTTTCATGGTTTACATTATCGTTGAGCACTATCAAAACAACGATACAACCCCTTCCCCTTCTATTGAGAAAATCCCATTTTAATGCTATAATTCATTCGTTGCGTAAAATCAAAAACACGGTATTTCAAATATAAAGACACACAAGGGAGTCGTGATACATTATGAAGCTGGGCATTGTCGGATTGCCTAATGTTGGTAAAAGCACGTTGTTTAACAGTATTACAAAAGCAGGCGCAGAATCTGCGAACTATCCATTCTGCACCATCGATCCTAACATTGGTGTAGTGGCTGTGCCTGATAAACGACTGCAGGTGTTGGCAGACATTTCTAAAAGCCAGAAAATCATTCCTGCAAGCATTGAATTTGTCGATATTGCAGGTTTGGTAAAAGGTGCTTCTCACGGTGAAGGGTTGGGCAACCAATTCCTTTCCAACATTCGTGAATGTGACGCCATTGTGCATGTGGTACGCTGCTTTGAAGACACCAATGTCATTCATGTTGACGGCAGTATTGATCCAATTCGCGATATTGAAACCATCAACCTGGAATTGATTTTTGCAGATATGGAAATTGTTGAACGCCGCATGCAAAAAACAGCTAAAGGTGCCAAAACCAATGATAAGAAACTACTCTGTGAAGATGGCATGTTAAACCGTCTCTATCCACATTTGGAAGCAGGCAACAGTGCTCGTACCTTTGAATGCAAAAACGAAGAAGAAGAATTTTACTATAATCAGCTCAATCTCTTAACTGCAAAACCAATTCTTTATGCTGCCAATGTTAATGAAGACGACGCAGCAACTGGCAACGAAATGGTTGATGCAGTGCGTGAATTTGCTGCTAAAGAAGGCTCCGAAGTTTTTATCATTTGCGCAGAAATCGAAAACGAAATTGCACAGCTTGACGCTGACGAAGCCGCAGAATTTCTTGAATCTCTCGGTCTAAATGAAAGTGGTCTGGACCGTTTGGTCGCCGCTTCTTATAAGCTCCTTGGACTCATCAGCTTCCTCACCACCGGCGAAAAAGAAACCCGCGCTTGGACCATCAAAAATGGTACTAAAGCACCTCAAGCTGCCGGCAAGATTCATTCTGACTTTGAACGCGGTTTCATTCGCGCCGAAGTGGTCAGCTATGACGATTTTGTCACTTGCGGCAACTACGCACAGGCCCGCGAAGCCGGGAAAATTCGTCTCGAAGGTAAAGAATATATCGTCAAAGATGGCGACATCATTGAATTTCTCTTTAATGTATAACAAAAAAGAAAAGAGCAGAATGATCGATGGATCATTCTGCCCTTTTTTATTGTAAAGAAGTACCAAAAGCACGCAGCTCCGCCAATTTTTCTGGCGAACCATTTTCGTTGCCATGTGCTGTAAAAAATCCCATATTTTCTAACCCAAGCCAGCCAACAAAATCGCCATCAAAAGAGAATCGTGCACCATCATAGACACCAGCAGCGCCGGAACTTAAAATCATCGCTACCTTTTTCAACCGCTCTGGCCCATTTGGATATGCAGGCCCGTACAAGCGGTCAATAACGCATTTAAGCTGACCACTGAGCCCATGATAATAGATCGGAGATGCCAAAACCAACATATCCGCTGCATTCAATAACGCCACAACCTCTTGCATATCATCTTTTTGAATACATACACCATTGCCTTTGGTATGACAGTATTCACATGCCCGGCAACCACCAATCTTTTTCTGACACACATCAATCACATCAACATGATGGCCAACAGATTCAGCACCTTCTTTGAATGCATCAATCATTTTCTTTGTATTCCCCTGAGGACGAGGACTGCCATTTAAAACTAGAACGTTCATAAATTCCATCTCCTAACGTTTTATTCCAAAAGTGACAAGAAAAGCGAAGGACAAACCTTCGCTTTTCACAAGGATGCGTATAATGAGGCTATTTTAAATAAGTATCAAAGAACGTGGTAATTTTATCAAATGGAATAGCATCCTTATGACCACCATCATACAAATCGGTATGAACCGCATCTGGAATAATCATTAGTTCTTTATTATCGGTATTTGGATTGCCCTGAATCATATTGGCATACGCATCTTTACTAAAATAGCAGGAATGTGCTTTTTCGCCATGAATGACCAGCACAGCACTACGAATTTCATTGCTGTAGTGCAATATAGGCTGATTCAAAAACGACATACACCCTGTCACATTCCAACCACCGTTAGAATTGAGGGAACGCGGATGATAGCCACGCTCAGTTTTATAATAATCATAATAATCCTTTACAAAAAATGGTGCATCCTCTGGCAATGGATCAACCACGCCACCACCTAACGCATAACTACCATTCTTGTAATCAATAGTACGTTGACTATTGAGTGCCACACGTTTTTCGTAACGTGCTTCTTCCGAATCCTCAGAATCAAAATATCCCTTAGCATTCACGCGTGTCATATCATACATGGTGGAAGCAACCGTCGCTTTAATGCGCGTATCTAAGGCTGCCGCATTTAATGCCAGGCCACCCCAACCACAAATACCAATGATACCAATACGCTCTGGATCCACATCATCACGGCAAGACAAATAATCAACAGCTGCCTGAAAATCTTCTGTATTGATATCCGGTGAAGCCATGTAGCGAGGCTTACCACCGCTTTCTCCAGTAAATGACGGATCAAATGCCAAAGTCAAAAATCCGCGTTCAGCCATCGTCTGTGCATAAAGCCCCGATGCTTGTTCCTTCACAGCGCCAAACGGTCCACTAACAGCAATTGCTGCCAAACGTCCTTCAGCATGTTTGGGCACATACACATCGGCTGCCAATGTAATGCCATAACGGTTGTGAAAAGTCACTTTACTATGAGACACCTTATCACTCTGTGGAAAAGTTTTATCCCATTCTTGTGTCAACTGTAAATCTTCCATATTCGTCATCCTTTCTGATTATGAACCATTTGATTAAGCTGGTGTATCAAATAATCCAAGCGATCAATTTTACGCTCATCCTCATGCAGCTGCATAAGCAATTGCCGCTTATAGTGCCGTAACAAACACAGTGCATGAGGAATCTGTTCGATTTGCGCCGTACACAGATAATGCAAAACAGACTCACAAAGATGCGCATCACAGCCAGCATCCCGAAGATTTTCCAAAATCATGGCTTGTTGATCATGAAAATTTGCCATTGCAACGCGCTCCTTTCTACAACTTCATTATAAAAACTTGTCGTATCATACGCTAATTGATAAAATGAATATCGTGATATGAGCAAAAATCATTTCAATTGGAAAGGATGACCATCATGGAATTGCGTACTTTACGTTATTTTCTTGAAATAGCCCGTGAAGAAAATATGACCAAAGCAGCAGAACGTCTTCATGTCAGCCAATCCGCGCTCTCTCGCCAGGTAAAAAGTTTAGAAGAAGAACTTGGCAAACGCCTTTTTATTCGCCACAGTTTTCGTATAGAATTGACACCAGAAGGCATCCTATTGCGCAAACGCGCCGAAGACATCCTGCAAATGGTCGATAAAACCACTGAAGAGTTTCAATCCCTTGACGACGACCTCTGCGGTGATATCTTTATTGGCTGTGCCGAATCAGAAGCTATGAAACGTCTTGCTATCTTGCTTGTTGAACTCCAACGGCTACATCCTGGTATCCATTATCATTTAAAAAGCGGTAACACCGCCGATCTCGCTGGTGATCTCGATAAAGGACTCCTTGATTTTGCCGTCATTGCCAATGCCGTAGATCTTTCAAAATACAACTTTTTAACAGTTCCTACACGCGATCTCTGGGGTGCTGTCATGCCCAAAACACATCCGCTGGCAAAAAAAGCAGAAATTGCTGTAACCGATCTTCTCGATCAGCCACTTATCCTATCAGTACAGAGTATCTCCGACGATTACCCGAAATTTTTCGGGGACCTGCAAGATCGCCTCAACATCGTCGCCACCTTCAATCTGCCTTACAATGGCGCAGTTCTCGTCCGAGCGGGACTTGGCATCATGCTCTGCTTCGATAACCTCATCGACACCAGTGATACCTCTGATCTCTGCTTCCGCCCCCTCACCCCGCGCCTTGAAAGCGAAGGCAATATCATCTGGAAAAAATATCAAGTCTTTAACCCAGTCGCCCAAGCCTTATTGGATTATATGAAAGAACAATTTATATAAATAAAAAGCTAAATAAAAAGCGTTGATATACAGTGTAACTGCATATCAACGCTTTTCTTATTCTTCAACAGGATTCAATTTAAGCTGGTCCATCCAGTTGGCAAACCAAAAACCTACAATAAACATCAATAGGCTGATGATAATATCAGTGACGCTTGTGAAAGTAGTTGGTAAGATCATGATGATGGAAGCAATCACAAACCCCAGAATGATCTTTGTAACAACAGCATAATGATTGGCTAAGAGACGATTCATTACGCGAGCCAATAATAAGACTGTAACTATAAAACCTATGCCAAGCGGGAACAAAACGTTCATATCTAAATTTCCAATCCCCGCAGCCATGGGTTGATACAGCCCCATAAAAAGTAATAATGAAGAGGAACTGAGTCCAGGAATAATCATACTTAATCCCCAAACAACACCACAGAATAGATACCATCCCGTATTTGGCGCGATGCTATTGCCCATTCCCTCTTTCATGATGCTAAAAAACACATAGGCCAATGCCATTGTCACAATAAATCCAGTCCATCCTCTGGTGGAATGACGCTCAACCGATGTTTTAAACAGTCCCGGCAAAGTGCCACAGATTAACCCAGAAAATAACGCCATAGCAATGGATGCATAAGCACTGAAAAAAATTTCAACAGCCTTTGCCAAAAGCACAAATCCCATGAGCCCACCAATAATAATTGGCACAAATAATCCATAGTGTTTTTTTAATGAGCGAATAGGATGCTCAAAAAGTGCCATCATCGGTTCATAAATGCCAAAAGCGACACAAAGCACGCCACCACTAACACCAGGCAATATAGCCCCCGTCCCGATAATGGCACCTTGCAGCAATAAAATCAGCCAGTATATGTATTTACTTTTCTTCGAAATCATGGCTTACTATCCCATCCATTACATGCTTATGCAGCTAAACGATCAATTGCCGAAAATGAAGATGCATCAGGCAATGTTAGCAGATATTCATAGAGGCGCGCCGCCAGCATATAACAACTGCCAGCATCAGCTGTTGCAGATGCATCTGAAAATTTTTCAGTCAATGTGTTATCCAAAACGTCTCGACTTTGTAAAAACGCTACACTTTCCGAAAAATTACTTGGTGCTGTACTACCGTCTAAAGCTGCCACTTTGGCCGACAAGGCAATCAGCATGTCTTCATTGTCCGGTTCCTCGCCCACTGTGATGCGTGGTTCTAAATTCAAACCAGATTTTTTGACCACGGTGTTCATCATATTAGCAAAACGTGGGCCAGTTACCGGTGTATCCAAACGATAGTCGTTGTCATAGCCACCATCAGCAAAACCCATACTGCGGATAACTTTCAAGCCAGAATATGCCCAATGATCCATAACCGATTCATGAGTTTCTGTATGCTCAAGACGCGCCCCCTGTTCCTCCAGCAGCTGTTGAATCTCACTGATGGAGGCCTCGCTGGCAAGCAGGTCGCGCAGCACACGAATGTTCTCATTATCCAGCGCTACTTTGGCAGCCACACCAGCCGCTTGCGCGCAAGCCATACCTGTCGGAACAATGCGTGCTGAACCAGCCGCCATCGAGGTATATCCTGCCGCCCTGCCAACGATCATAAGCCCATCCACTTCTAAGGGAATTAAACTGCCTAAGCCAATTTCATATTGATCAGGAAAACCAACAACGGTACCATACCGTTGTGTTTTTGTAGCCTGGACATCGACAGGATAGTTGGTTACTGCAATGGCATCCGGCTGTGATCGGTTTTCTAATACATCATCAATGGTCAACATGGATTCACATTCAATGTGGCGTGTCTCACGTACATAAAGCTGTTCTGCAGTGTCAACCAACTCAGCATTCTCAAAACCCACACAATGCTCACGCATATACTCAACAATCGATGGCAGTTCCGCCTGCCCACGTGCAATACCCTTCGCACGGCTATCTGCATCTAAGGCATCCACATCGAATATAATCAGAGAATTGATCAGCACATCACCATTGTCCTGCCGCGCGATGTTAAATCCGCGCAGGCGCAGGTTTTCATCTTTCGGTTCGTAGGCATAGCCTTCATCACTGTAACCCCATGCAAGGTTTCCATTAGCCCCGCCTTCAGCTGCAGAAGCACCGTCCTGCGGCGTGGACACATACTCAACAACTTTGTCCCAATCGACGCCCGAAAGGCGAAACACCAAAGTCACACCCATTTCACGATCGCGTTCACCGATATCTTCACCCGCATAAGTGTATGGTGCTCCAGCTGCAGCACACACATCACCATCCGGCGTTGCATCAATGACAATAGGCGCTGTATAGGTTACATTTTCGCCGTCTTCTTCCACTGTCACACCAGTCACAGCATGGTTCTCCATAACGGGCGCTTGAAAATGACTATTGACACGTAATGTAATGTTGTCTTCGGCCTTAACCATATCATAGAAAGTATTTTTTGCTGTGGTAATATCAAAACCTGAACCACCAACTGCATCACTAAATTCTTTGTAGATTCCCTCCACAAGAACCGTGCCATCACGCGATTCAGGCACATCAATATAATTTAGTTCCCCAAGCGTATACAAACCGCCTAGCGCCTCATCCTGACAAATCAACAATGTCTTTAAGCCATTGCGTGCGGCCGAAATCGCAGCTGTGATTCCTTCCGGACTGCCATCAACAACAATACAGTCATAGCTCAATGGCACATTATCTTCATTTGTGATTGTCACTTCTTCGACAGGCGCCGAGGAATCTTGATCCTCTGTCTCATTGCCACAGCCTGCCATGCAAAATATACAAGCCATGATGGTAGCTACAAATAAAATCCATTTCTTTTTCACTATACATCCCCTTTCTCTGAGTGAGAAGCCGTATCTGATACGCTCAACTGATCAGCCAGTTCTTCCAACCTACGCATGCGATGATTCATACCCGACTTTCCAACTGGTGGGTCAAGCAACTGCCCCAAATCTTTTAAGCTTTCTTCAGGATGATTAAGCCTTGCCTCTGCAGCTTGACGCAGAGATTCCGGCAAGCGTTCCAAACCCATATGATCTGCAATAAGACGAATGTTCTGAATCTGACGCTGTGCCGCATTAATTGATTTATTCATATTGGCAGTTTCACAATTCACCAATCGATTGACTTGGTTACGCATGTTCTTTTGAATGCGTGTATTTTCCAACGCCATCACCGCTTCGTAGGCACCAATCAATGCTAAAAAGTCACTGATTTGCTCACTTTCTTTTAAATAAACAATAATACTTTCTTTACGATAACTCATGCGTGGAAAAATATTATAATTCTCAATCAAAGCGATCAGATTTGCCGCATACTCTTCACTTTGTGTCACAATTTCCAAATGATAGCTGCGCTGCGGATCCGTCATTGACCCACTCCCAAGAAAAACGCCACGCAAATATGCGCGGCGTAAACTGTCACTTCCTGTCAACTCGACAGCAATCTCTGGGCGGAAGGGTAGCCCATCCTGATCAACCATGCCAAGAGAATTGAGCAACACTTGCATACGCGTTTGACTAGGAACATTGACCACATAGAGAACGTTTTTTTTCAGACGGGTCCGCCGCTGAATTGTTACCGTTGCCTCAACATGGAAAAGTTCTTTCAGCCAAGAAAAAGCAAGTCGTGCCACGGCTGCATTTTCACTTACAAGCTGTAGACTGATGCGTTGTTTCGCTGCAATCAAAATGGTACCATCCATGCGCACCAATCCTGCCAAAAGTGCCACGCGCTCACTATCATCATTATATTCTAAGCGCAGCAATTCATTTTTTATATCATTGGAAAAACTCACTGCCAATCCTCCTCCAGCTCATGAAAGCGTTTCACGTTCTGATGATTTTTTATCAGCCCATTACGCAACTTAAACTCCTTATCTGAATACAATGTTCGCAGAATGGCTCCTGCCAGTTTACGCGAATCATGGTGATATGGATTTTCTTCGCTTACCAACGATGTTTCAATCACTTTTGTATCCATTTTATCGAGTTTGTCATAGTCCACACTCACACGAACGCTGGCTTGTAATAAAATATCTGCTAATTCAATTTTGGTCTCGGTTTTACCATCATCCACCAGCATATAATCAATCATTTCCGAACAGCTATGATCATAGATAGCCTGCAAATGATCAGATGCCGTATAGTCAGAGGTTTCACCAGGCTGCGTTGTGACATTGCATATGTAGAACGTTTTACAACGACTTTCTTTTATGGCATCAACGATCTGATGAACACATAGATTTGGAATGACCGATGTATATAGGCTTCCCGGCCCCAAAATAACCGCATCCGCTTCATCAATCGCTTCTAACACACCTGGTAGTACTTCTGCATAAGGCGGATTTACCATCATATGATGAATTGGGATTTCTGTTTCACCAATGTTGCATTCACCTGTTAGAATCGTTCCATCAACAAGCTCAGCCTGTAATTCCAATGGTTCCATTGTAACCGGTAACACGCGTCCCCCCAAATGTAAAATCTGATCAACACTGCCAATGGCTTCTTGAAAGTTGCCATTAATATTAGAGAGCGCTACCATCATTAAATTGCCAAGGCTATGACCCTTTAGGCCTTCACCACGTGAAAAGCGGTAATTGAACAACTGTTCCATAATATCTTCTTCATCAGCAAGTGCTACAATGCAGGACCGAATATCGCCTACAGGAATACCGCCAAACTCGCGGCGCAGACGTCCACTACTGCCACCATCATCGCCCACAGACACTACTGCTGTTAGATTAGACGTGTAGTGCTTCAAGCCTTTTAAAATAACTGATAAACCAGTACCTCCACCAATGACAACTATTTTAGGTCCATTTGCCAACATGGCATCCTGTAGGTAGGCATCTACTTGAGAATGGCCTTTCGTAATTTTAGAATATTGATCATTAAAATGGCGTATAGCAAATACTGCTGCAAAAATTCCCAGAGCAACACAAATAAGACCTTGCCCTACGGACAGGTCCGGAATGCTTCTCTGTAAAAAATTAACAAATGAAACGACCAGCGATTTGGCGTATTGGTTATTCACCATGGACCACAGCCCGATAATAATCAGGGCTATGGCCACGCCGCCCAATGCCGCCCATCGCTTTAACCCCAAGCCTGGGGAATACCAGCGTCGCGTATTAGGCTTTAATTTCAATGAACGATTCTCCTATCATCAGTGGTCACGGTGCTTGAGATTTACAGTATAACCAGCTTTCTTCAGATTCTCAGCAAGTTCGACAGCCACCGAGATACTACGATGCTGTCCACCGGTACAGCCAATGGCAATATTAATGTCTAACCGACCGGAGGCAGCATATTGTGGAAGTATCTCGCGCATCAAGCTGCATAAACTCGCAAGAAAATGTTTCGCCTCATCACTCGCAAACACATAATCACGTACGGCTTGATCGCGCCCTGTCATTGGACGCAACGTAGGCTCATAGAAAGGATTTTTCAAGAAACGCACATCCATCACAATGTCAGCATCAATCGGAATCCCATTTTTATACCCAAAAGATTGGATATTGACCTGCATGTCTTCCTTTTCAGATTCCCATAGCTTGAGCAAAGCATTTTTTAATTCACTTTTCGACAAGTCGGACGTATCAAGTGTAATTGATGCAAGCTCGCGAATGCGCGCCAATGCTTTCCGTTCTCGCTCAATGCCACCAAGGATGGATCCATCCTCACTGAGAGGATGCTGACGTCTGGTTTCTTTAAAACGATTGACCAGCACTTCATTGCTCGCTTCAAGATAAAGGATTGTATAATCAATGCCCATCTCCCGAAGTTTTTCCAACTGCTCGTCGATGGATTGAATGAACTGACCGCCACGCATATCAATAACCAGACAAATTTTATGAATGTTATTTTCTGTCTGAACCACCAATTCCGCAAGACGTGTAATCAATGGTGCTGGCAGATTATCTACGCAAAAATAGCCCATGTCTTCAAAATAATTGCAGGCTGAACTTTTTCCGGCGCCGGACAGGCCCGTTACAATAACGAATCGCTTTTCTTCATTCGGTAATAAAGTGCTCATGGTTCACTCCATTCAGCGCTTATTCAATGGAATCCGATGCAGTCCAAAGAATGTAACGGCCACCAATAACAGCTTCACGATCAATGGTCAAGGTTTCATTGTTATCGTTGATGAAGAAATACCCTTCACCAACGCTATCAGCTGGACGCCACCCATTGTACAGAACCCAATCTTTGAAAAGTTCATCAGACTGGTTATCATTTTTGCTCAAATACAGCGCTTTATTCCCAGTATTTTCAACGCGGGTGAAAAGATCACCATGAACTTTTTCCAGCTTCAGTGCTGCACTCAGCAGATCACGGTTCTGATAAGCAGCAACCCCAGCAGTAGCAACTGCTGCACCAAAAATCAGTTTTCTAAGTTTCATAACTATTTTCCTCCTAAATCTTTCCTTTGATCTACTTTTAATCCCTCTGGATCCAATACATAGTAGATTAAGTTTCTATTAATATACCACAAATAACACAAATCGTCATCGAAAACTTTGCATTTATCCACCAACACCTTGCATCTTGCAGTAAATTTTTGCTATAGTTACGAATGAAAATTTTTTAATTTGGGAGGATGAAACCATGAGCAATCCCCATCCATCTGAACGGTACAGCTTTATTGCCGACAAAAACCCTAGAGAAATTGTATTGCTCCGTGGCAGCGGCTGCCGCTGGAGACGTTGCCGCTTCTGCAATTATCATCTTGATTTTTCCCACGATCAGGCGGCCAACGATGCATTAAATCTTAGTGTACTCACGCACGTTCAAGGAAAAAGCGGTGTACTCGAGGTCATCAATTCAGGCAGCTTCAGCGACCTGAGCCAAACAACGCTGGACGCCATCTTCGAATGCAGTGTGTCTCATCATATTCGACAGCTGCACGTTGAATGCCATTGGAACGACCGCGCCGCCATCGCTCCATTTCGCCAAAAATTATCCGCCAGCGGCATTTCATTGAAAGTCAAAGGCGGCATCGAAACCTTCGACGGTGAATTTCGGGAACACGTTTTTGACAAAGGCATCCCTGTAGATACCACTGCCCAAGAGCTGGCAAACTACTTTAATGAATGCTGTCTGCTCTTCGGTGTGGAAGGAGAAACGCTCACACAAATGCAGCATGATGTTGCTACAGGGCTGACATATTTTGAGCGCATCTGCATCAATATCATGATTGACAACGGAACAGCCGTCAAGCGCAGCGATGACGTTGTAAAATTATTCATGACCCATATCTATCCAAAAGTGAAAGACAATCCTCGTGTTGACGTGCTGCTTAACAATACTGATTTCGGTGTAGGCTAACATTTAATAAAGAAAAAAGCGGTCCAAGTAAAATTTTTATTTTATTTGAACCGCTTTTGCTATATAATTGGAAGGATGAAAAAAAGTTCAGCGACAATGAATAAATTTTAATAAAGGAGCGCGAACCATTTGAGTAAAAAAGCTTATTTGTGCCTTGAAGATGGCACCGTTCTCCAAGGGAAATCTTTTGGCGCCGAAGGCACCGTTGTAGCGGAGCTCGTCTTCACTACCGCGATGACCGGTTATCTGGAAACCTTGACTGACCCTAGCTACTATGGCCAAATCGTTCTTCAGACCTTCCCACTGATTGGTAACTATGGCATCATCTCTGAAGACTTTGAATCTGCAAAGCCTGCGCTGCGCGGCTACATTGTCAAAGACCCATGCGACCACCCATCCAATTTCCGTGGATCTTCTAGCCTTGACGAATACCTCAAAAGTGAAGGTGTGGTTGGGCTCTATGGCATTGATACCCGTGCCCTCACCAAACGCATTCGTGAACACGGTGTCATGAATGCTGTCCTTACTACAGAGCCTGAGAAAGCTGTTGTTGATGGCCTGAAAGATTTTTCCATCATCAATGCTGTACCATCTGTTACCACCGAAACCATCAAGGTAACCCCATCGGCAACCAACGGCCCACGCGTCGTACTTTGGGACTTTGGTGCCAAAGACAACATCGAACGCGAACTGGCAAAGCGCGGCGCTACTGTTATCCGTATGCCTGCTGCCAGCACCCGCGAAGAAATCCTTGCCCAAGAACCTGATGCACTCATGCTTTCCAATGGACCTGGTGACCCAGAAGAAGCCACCAATGTCATTGAACAGCTGCGTCTTTTGGCCAACGATAAGATTCCAACCTTTGGCATCTGCCTTGGTCATCAGCTCTTAGCACTGGCACATGGCTTCTCTACCTTCAAATTAAAATATGGTCATCGCGGTGCCAACCAACCTGTGCGTGATCTGGTCACCGACCGCATCTTTATCACCAGTCAGAACCATGGCTATGCGGTTGACAACGACACCATCGATACGACCATTGCTATGAAGCGCTTTATCAATTCCAACGATGGTACCTGTGAAGGTATTGATTATTTGAACGAACCAACCTTCAGTGTGCAGTACCATCCAGAAGCCTGCGGCGGACCAAAAGACACCGCTTATCTCTTCGACCGATTCTTTGACATGATGGAGGGAAAATAAACTATGCCACTCAATCCAGAGATCAAAAAAGTACTCGTTATCGGCTCCGGTCCTATCGTTATCGGCCAGGCTGCTGAATTTGACTACGCTGGTACACAGGCCTGCCAGGCTTTAAAAGAAAACAACATCGATATAGTACTGATCAACTCCAATCCAGCAACGATCATGACCGACGAAGCCATGGCCAACCATATCTATATTGAACCACTGACCCTTGAAACCGTTAAACGTGTCATCAAGAAAGAACAACCAGATGCCATTCTTTCCACTCTTGGCGGGCAGACTGGCTTAACCCTCTCCATGCAGCTTGCAAAAGAAGGTTTCCTGGCACGCCACAACGTCAAGCTTCTCGGTGCTGACCCTGAAACCATTGACAAAGCTGAAGACCGTCAGATGTTCAAAGACACCATGGAATCCATTGGTCAGCCAACCATTGCATCCAAGGTTGTTACAGATGCCGTTTCTGCTTTACGTTATGCTGACGAAATCGGCTATCCTGTTATTGTTCGCCCTGCGTTTACCTTAGGCGGCAGCGGCGGTGGTATTTGTGCCAATGCAGAAGAACTTAATACCACTGCGCACAACGGCCTGCAGGCATCACCAATTCATCAGATTCTTGTCGAAAAGTGCATCAGCGGCTGGAAAGAAATCGAATTCGAAGTCATCCGTGATGCTAAAGGCAACGCCATCACGGTATGCTCTATGGAAAACTTTGACCCAGTTGGTGTCCACACAGGTGACTCCATCGTTATTGCACCAGCAGTCACCCTCGCTGATAAAGAATATCAGATGCTGCGCTCTGCTGCGTTAAAAATCATCAATTCTCTCGGCGTTGAAGGCGGCTGCAATGTACAGTTTGCACTGCATCCTGAAAGCTTCGAATACGCCGTTATCGAAGTAAACCCTCGTGTATCCCGCTCCTCTGCATTGGCTTCTAAAGCAACCGGGTATCCAATTGCCAAAATCGCAACAAAAATCGCTCTCGGCTACACCTTAGACGAAATTCCAAACGTTGTCACAGGTAAAACCTTTGCCTCTTTCGAGCCAGCGCTTGACTACGTTGCTGTCAAATTCCCAAAATGGCCATTTGATAAGTTCGTCTATGCAAAACGTGATTTGGGCACCCAAATGAAAGCCACCGGGGAAGTCATGTCCATCGCTGACAGTTTTGAAATGGGCCTGATGAAAGCCGTTCGCGGCGCTGAAATCAAGCAGGATACGCTTCGTTATCATGATTTCACCACCATGAGCCTCGAAGACCTCAAACCACTCATGGCACATGCTACCGACTTGCGCCTCTTCGCAGTCTATGAAGGTCTCTATCGCGGTATGAGTGTCGATGATATGCATGCGCTCACCATGATTGACGAATGGTTCCTCTATAAACTTTGCCACATTGCCGATTTTGAACATCGTCTCGTTGACAACAAAGCACCACTCACCGTTGACGAATACGTACAAGGCAAGAAGCTCGGTTTCACAGATAAAATTATGGAACGTCTCAGCGACCATCCGTTGCCAACCCATATGGCACCAATCTATAAAATGGTTGATACCTGCGCTGGAGAATTTTCCGCAGAAACCCCTTATTTCTACTCCGTATTCAACACCCCTGAAGAAGGTGCTGAAAACGAAGCCCTTGAATCCATTGAAAAATCAACGAAAAAACGTGTCATCGTATTCGGTTCTGGTCCAATCCGCATTGGTCAAGGGATTGAGTTTGACTATTCCAGCGTACACTCTGTCTGGGCCCTCAAAGAACTTGGCTACGAAGTCATCATCATTAACAATAACCCCGAAACTGTTTCCACAGACTTTGATACCGCAGACCGTCTCTATTTCGAACCAGTTACCTGGGAAGATGTAAAGCCAATCATTGATCTTGAACAGCCAATCGGCGTTGTTGTTGCCTATGGTGGTCAGACAGCTATTAAACTGACTGCCGATCTCGCTGCTTATGGTGTAAAAATCATCGGCACCTCTGCCGACGGCATCGACGCTGCTGAAGACCGTGAACGTTTCGATGATCTGTTGAGCAAACTTAAAATCAAACGTCCAGCAGGTCATACCGTCTTCACTGAAGAAGAAGCTCTGCGTGTTGCCAATGAAATCGGTTATCCAGTACTCATGCGTCCAAGCTACGTACTTGGCGGTCAAAACATGATCATCGCTTTTGGCGACGATGACATTCAAGAATATATGAAGGTCATTATTGCTGCTGGCGAAGCCGAAAACCCAATTCTCATCGACAAATACCTCAACGGCATTGAAATTGAAATCGATGCCATCACCGACGGCGAAGACGTCCTTATTCCTGGGATTCTCGAACACATCGAACGTACCGGTATCCACTCCGGTGACTCCATCGCCATCTATCCTGCGCCACACATCACCAAACGCATGGAAGAAAAAATCATCAACCATACCAAAGCATTGTGCCGTGGTATCGGTGCTATCGGTCTCACCAATATCCAATACATCGTTCATGGTGACGACCTCTACGTCATCGAAGTCAACCCTCGTGCATCACGTACCGTCCCATACATCAGCAAGGTTACCGGGGTTCCAATGATTGATCTTGCTACCCGTGTCAGCTTCGGTGAACAATTGGCCGACCTTGGCTACGGCACCGGCATTTACCCAGCAAGCAAATATATTGCTGTCAAAGTACCAGTATTCTCCTTTGAAAAACTGGCCAACGTTGATACTCAGCTCGGGCCTGAAATGAAATCCACTGGTGAAGTGCTTGGTATTGGTGAAACCTTCCTCGAAGCCCTCTATAAAGGTCTCGTTGCAGCAGGTTACACCATCAAGCGTGAAGGCGGCGTCTTCATCTCTGTTCGTGATCAGGATAAAGATGAAATTGCCGACATCGCTAAGAAGTTCTACTATCAAGGCTTCGAAGTCTTTGCAACCAAAGGCACGGCTCACACCATCGAAGCTGCAGATCCTAACATCGATGTCGTTGAGCTCAACAAAATCTATGAAAGCGAAGGCTTCAACGCTGCCGACCTCATCGAAAGCGGA
>JAXJBF010000009.1:0-20254 GCA_036303105.1 Peptococcaceae bacterium
CAGGAAAACCAGTGTGAAGGCAAATGTGTGCTCGGTATCAAAGGCGAACCAGTTGCCATCGGTCGTCTCGAACGTTTTGTGGCTGACTGGGACCGTGAACAGGAACATGAAGCTGTTGCACTGCCTGAAAAGAATGGCAAGAAGGTGGGCGTTGTTGGTGCAGGCCCTGCTGGACTGGCTTGCGCTGGCGACCTTGCTAAGATGGGCTATGACGTGACTGTTTTTGAAGCGCTGCATACTCCTGGTGGTGTGCTTATGTATGGGATTCCTGAATTCCGTCTGCCAAAAGACATCGTTCAGCATGAGATCAACAACATCCGTGAACTGGGTGTAAAGTTTGAAGTGGATGCTATTGTCGGCAAACTCTATGACATCGAAGAACTCAAAAACGACTACGGCTTCGATGCGTTCTTTGTTGGCACTGGTGCAGGGCTGCCACACTTCATGAATCTGGAAGGGGAAAACCTCAACGGCATCTATTCTGCCAACGAATTCCTGACTCGTTCCAACTTGATGAAGGCCTATCAGTTCCCTAATGCAGCCACACCAATCAAGGTTGGCAAGCGCGCAGCCATCATTGGCGGCGGCAACGTTGCCATGGACGCTGCTCGTACAGCACTGCGCCTTGGTGCGGAAGAAAGCTACATCGTTTACCGCCGCAGCAAAGAAGAAATTCCAGCCCGTGCTGAAGAACTGGAACACGCTATCGAAGAAGGCGTGCAGCTCAAACTCCTGAGCTCCCCAATTAAATACATTGGTGATGAAAACGATGTCGTCACCGGCATGGTGCTGCAAAAATACGAACTCGGCGAACCAGATGAAAGCGGACGCCGCCGTCCAGTTGCTATCGAAGGGGAAACCGAAGAAATGGCCATTGACACTGTCATCGTTGCCATCGGACAGGGACCAAACCCAATCCTCACCAACAGCACCGAAGGCCTTGAACTTAACAAGCGTGGCAACATCGTTGCCGATGAAAAAGGCCAAACCAGCCTGCCATATGTGTTTGCCGGCGGCGACATCGTCACTGGTGCAGCCACGGTTATCAAAGCCATGGGCGCTGGCAAAGATGCTGCTGTGGCCATCGATGAATATCTGAAGGCACAGGGCTGAGTTCGCTCATTCAGTGCAAACAATCAACGCTGACGCAGATTGCGTCAGCGTTTTTTGTTGGATGCGGGTTGTGGTGGCATTCAGCAGAGAAATGAAGTATAATAAGACCAGTAACGTTTAGGAGGATCGCGCATGGGAAATTTTCTGCCAAGCTTGAGCGATTTGATTTTGACGCTGCTGGCCATTGTGCCGGCCATGTGTTTTCATGAATATGCGCATGGATGGATGAGCTATAAGCTCGGCGATCCATCACCAAAATATGACGGACGCTTGAGCTTGAATCCATTGCACCATATCGACCCAATTGGCGCGCTGTTCCTGCTTTTCTTCAACTTTGGTTGGGCGAAGCCGGTGCAGGTGAATCCGCGCTATTACAAAAATCCCAAGAAGGGGATGGCCTTGGTGGCTCTGGCGGGGCCGCTGGCGAATTTTATTTTGGCTTTGATTTGTCTTATTGTCACCAATGTTATTGTTAAGGTGACGGGCGGCAGTGTGTCTATGGTGGTTTATTTGATCTACCAGTTCTTTATGCTGTCGGCGATGGTCAACGTAGGGTTGGGCGTGTTTAACCTGATTCCACTGCCACCACTCGATGGTTCAAAAATTCTCGCTATGTTCCTGCCATCAAAATACTATTTTAAATACATGCAATTTGAACAATGGGGCTTTATCCTGCTCTTTCTGCTCTTGGCGATTGGTGCATTCAGCGGCCCATTGTATTATCTGCGCAACGGCGTTATCAATTATTTGGACTTTATCGCCAATGCGCTGACCAGTTTTCTCGCATAAAATAAGAGCGCTCCTGCGCTCGTAAAGGAAGTGACATGTTTGTCAAACACAACGCCATTGAAAGTGGCTTTTCATACGTTGGGCTGTAAAGTCAATCAGCATGATTCCGCCATTATGGCGGCGCTGTTTCAAGATGCTGGCTACAGCATCGTGGATTTCAACGATAAGGCCGATGTGTATGTGGTTAACACCTGCACAGTGACCCATCTCAGCGACCGCAAGTCGCGTCAGATGATTCGCCGCGCAGCTGGTGAAAATCCTGATGCCACGGTGGTTGTCTGTGGCTGTTATGCACAGACCGCGAAGAACGAGCTGGAAGCCCTCGATGAGGTGGATCTTATCATCGGTACCAATGAACGGCATCGCGTGGTGGAGGCGGTGGAAGAATTCCGTGCCAACCATGTCAAAACAGCTTATATGCCGGATGATGATGAGCTGTTCGTTTACGAAGATTTGCCTCATGAGCGTGTCAGCGGTATGACCCGTGCCTATGTCAAGGTGCAGGAGGGCTGCGATCAGTTCTGTGCCTACTGCATCATTCCCTATGCCCGTGGTCCGCTGCGTTCCCGTTCGGAAGAAGACACCATTGCTGAGATCAACATGTTGGTGGACAAAGGCTACAAAGAAGTGATTCTTACGGGCATTCATCTTGGCGCTTATGGACGTGGTGTGAAGGACAAGACCTGCGATCTTACAGGACTGTGCCGCCGTATCCTCGATGAAACCAAGATTGAGCGTCTGCGTTTAGGCTCGCTGGAAGGCATCGAAGTGACCGATGAACTCATCGATATGATTGCCACCAATCCGCGCATGGCGCAGCATTTGCACCTGCCGTTACAAAGTGGCTGTGACCGTACGCTGGAAGCGATGCGCCGTCCTTATGACAGCGAAGCCTTTCGCGACATGATGCGCAGCATTCGCCAGCATGTGCCGGATATTGCCATCACCACCGATCTTATGGTGGGGTTTCCAGATGAGACCGAAGAAGATTTCAAAGAAAGCTTGGTTTTTTGCAATGACATTGCATTTGCTAATATGCACATTTTTAAATATTCCATGCGCGGCGGCACCCCTGCTGCTGCCATGACGGGTCAGATTGATCCGCAGATTAAGGAGCGTCGCGCCAAACAGATGGCCGATGTGGCGCAGAAAAACAAACACGAGTATGAACAGCGTTTTGTTGGCAAGACCCTGCGCATACTTGTGGAGGAGCAAAACAAAGAAGGCCTCTGGACAGGCCACAGTTCCAATTATTTACTTGTTGCCTTTCCTGGTGAGGGGATTCAGTCCGGCGATTTTGTCGATGTTAAATTGACAGAGGCTGGCAAGAACCACTTGCTGGGTGAGATAATATCCAATAGTGAGGAGGAATAGTATGAGCGATTGCATTTTCTGCAAGATCGCAAACGGTGAGATTCCTACCAACACCGTTTACGAAAATGAGCTCGTCCGGGCGTTTCGTGATACCGATCCTCAGGCACCAACTCACGTGCTTGTCGTACCAAAACGCCATGTCCAAAGTGTGAACCAGTTGACCCAGGAAGACGGCGAATTGATGCTTGCAATGCTTGATGCCATTCATGCCGTCGTCAAGAGCGAGGGCATAGAAGCAGGCTATCGCCTTGTCGCCAACACTGGGGAACAAGGCGGCCAGAGCGTACCACATCTGCACGTACACGTGCTTGGTGGGCGCGATATGAAATGGCCTCCAGGTTAATGTGACATGTCTAATCAAAAACTACAGCCAGCGTTATGGAAGCGTATCTTCCAGCCGATCCAGCCGGGAGAGGAACGCTGGCTGCGTTTTTTTCGCATCTTTCTCGGGAATATCCTGCTGACCGGGGCCTATGCCTTCATCACTGTACCAAAGATCATCCTGAATGGCGGTGTGACAAGCTTCTCGCTCGTGCTGCAAGCATGGACTGGCGTGGATGTTGCCATCCTGGTAGACATTCTTTCGGTGCTGTTAATTATTGTTAGTTTATTCTTTTTAGGGAAGACCTATTTTGTTGGGGCATTGTTCTCCAGCATTTGTTATATGGTTCTGTTCAGCCTCTTTCATTGGACAGGCTGGGAGCTGCCATTTCCAGAACTGTTTGGCACGCCGATTTTGGCGACACCCATTGCGGCTGTGTTCGTTGCCGCTGGCTATTATTTCTGCATTGCCTCTCAGGCGACGGCCGTCAGTTTTGATACCATTGCCATGATTCTGAACAAAAAGAACCCGCGTTTCGATATTGCCATGACCATGATGGTGATCAACATTGTGGTGTTGTTGTCTGGCGTGGCGGCCTACAACATCAGTGCAGTCGTCTGTGGGCTTGTGTTCACTTTCCTGCAAGCACAGTTCCTGAAGCTGTTTTTGAAGCTTGGAAAAGTGCCTCAGGTGGGCGTCTAAAATATGCTTGTTTTTTTATGAAATACGCATTTTATCTTGCATTTCGCCCATTTGTATCATATAATAAATCTTGTGTTTAGAATCCAGATATCAACAGTCCCGATTTCTCCTGTTGATTCCGGAGGGAGGGAAGTAGTCAATGTCATCAGAAATTAAGGTTCGTAAAGACGAATCATTAGATAGCGCATTACGTCGTTTTAAACGTTCTTGCCAGAAATCCGGCGTCCTCGCTGAATGCCGCAAGCGCGAACACTATGAAAAGCCAAGCGTAAAGCGCAAGAAAAAATCTGAAGCTGCAAGAAAGAACAATCGCAGAAGATCCTATTGATCACAGGCGAGCAAATAAAATCGACCGGTCGTCGGACCGGTCGATTTTTTTATCTATTGTTTCGCAGATCAAGGATATGTTCGGCAAGAATGCGCAGTTCCAGAGGACTGCGATTGAGGCCGATCATTGTTTGAAAGCCGACGTTCATCTCAGCAGCAAGCAATGCACCGCTTTCAGTGTCATATTTAATGGTTAGATAGCCTTCATCGTGGCCATAGCTGGCATCAAATTGCAGCTCAGTTGAGCCATCAGGATTTTCAGTGGTCTTGACGAGCTGAAAATGTTCATCGAGCGTGGCTTGGTCTGCCACCTGCATCAAGCGCAGAAAATAGGTTTCTTCGTCGCGGGTCATGGGAATCTCCTTTCAACGTGGGATGATTACCGTTATTATACCACAGCCCTTTGTTGCGGTGCAAAATTACCGCTTTCGTAGCATGTGCGGTGTTGCCCAATAGGGTGGACTATGATAGACTAAAAGATAGCGAATTGACAGATACAGATAGGGAGGAAGCAGAGTGGATCTTTCGCAGCGTAAAGTTTTGATTTCACGCGAGGACATCGCAAAACGCGTACAGGAAATGGGGCGCCAAATCACAGAAGATTATCAAGGATCAGAGTGTCCGTTGGTGCTCATTTCTGTGCTCAAAGGGGCTATCCCGTTCACGGCAGATTTGATTCGTGCCATCGATCTGCCATTGCGCTTGGAGGTGTTGGTGGCGTCGAGCTATGGCAGTGGCACCGTTTCGAGCGGTAAAGTTGAGTTAAAGTATCAAAGTTTTGGCGATCTTTCCGGATGCAATGTCATCCTGGTTGATGACATCATCGATTCGGGTAACACCTTGGCCGCGATTGGGCGTACCATTAAAGATTTTAACCCAGAGCATGTGGCCTACTGCACCTTTTTAAATAAGCCAGACCGTCGTGAAGCCGACATTGACGTTGATTATCTGGGCTATGATATTCCAGATAAGTTTGTCATCGGCTATGGTTTGGATTTTGACAGCAAATACCGCGAATTGCCGGATATTTTCACCATCGAAGCATTTGAAGGGGAGGAACACTAATCGTGGATAACAAGCAAGAAATGGTCATCGTTGTTGACTTCGGTGGCCAATACAACCAGCTGATTGCACGCCGCGTGCGTGAATGCAACGTCTATTGCGAAGTGGTGCCATTCAATAAAGCGCTGCCGGTCATCGAAGAAAAACAGCCAAAAGGCATCATCTTCACCGGCGGTCCAAACAGCGTATATGGCGAAGGTGCACCTCAAATTGAAAAACGCATCTTTGAATTGGGGATTCCAGTTCTCGGCTTGTGCTATGGCATGCAGCTCATGGCGCATACCCTGGGCGGAAAGGTCGAAGCTGCCGATAAGCGCGAATTTGGCAAGACCCAAACCAACTTTGATACTGATGCAGCCCTCTTCAAAGGTCTGCCTGCCGAAAGCATCACCTGGATGAGCCATGTGGACTATGTGGCAGAAATGCCAGAAGGCTTCACAGCCATTGCCCACACCCAGGACTGCCCAGTGGCAGCCATGGCCAACGCGGAAAAGAAACTCTATGCCATGCAGTATCATCCAGAAGTTAACCACACCGAAAACGGTACCGCCATGCTCAAAAACTTCCTCATGGAAGTCTGCCAGTGCGATGCCGACTGGACCATGGCCAACTATGCCAAGAAAGCCATTGAAGACATTCGTGCCAAAGTGGGCGACGGCAAGGTATTGCTCGCACTCTCCGGTGGTGTCGACTCCTCTGTGGCAGCACAGCTTATCAGCAAGGCTGTTGGCAGCCAGCTCACCTGCATCTTTGTTGATCACGGTCTCATGCGTAAGAACGAAGGCGACGAAGTGGAAGCAGCATTCGCAAACAGCGGCATGAACTTTATTCGTGTCGATGCCGAAGAACGCTTTCTCGGAAAACTCGCTGGCGTAACCGATCCGGAACGCAAGCGTAAAATCATCGGCGAAGAATTTATCCGCGTCTTCGAAGACGAAGGCCGCAAAATCGGCGCTGTAGACTATCTTGCACAGGGCACCATCTATCCAGACGTTATCGAAAGCGGCAGCGGTGACGCAGCCGTTATCAAGAGCCACCATAACGTAGGCGGCCTGCCAGCCGTTGTCGACTTCAAAGGCCTCATCGAACCACTGCGCATGCTCTTCAAAGATGAAGTGCGCCAGCTCGGCATTGAGCTCGGGCTCGCTGATTATCTCGTATGGCGCCAGCCATTCCCTGGTCCAGGCCTCGCCATCCGTGTCATGGGTGAAATCACCAAAGATAAGCTCGACATCCTCCGTGATGCCGATGCCATTTACCGCGAAGAAATTGCCAATGCTGGCCTCGACCGCAGCATCAACCAATATTTCGCCGTGCTCACCTCCACCCGCACCGTTGGCGTCATGGGTGACTTCCGTACCTACGACTATACCCTCGCCCTCCGTGGTGTCACTACCACCGACTTTATGACCGCTGACTGGGCCCGCATCCCATACGATGTCCTTGACAAAATCTCCAGCCGCATCGTCAACGAAGTCGACCACATCAACCGTATCGTTTACGACATCACCAGCAAACCACCATCAACCATTGAATGGGAGTAATATTCTGCTGGTAGAAAACATTTCAAATCAACAAACAGCCAACCGATCGCTGCGATCGGTTGGCTGTTTTTGTATGCTGTTACTTTGTTGGTTTTTATTGGGGCAGTGATTGAAACCATGGAAGTTATGCATTGGGGATTGAAGCTGTTTGATAGAATTGCCTCAATAACATACCGAGTTGGTCTTTGAGTTCTTGTTCATCTAGCGGTTTGCCCTGTTTCAACCACGCACAAGCAGTTTGCATAATTCCACCAACAAAAAAAGTCGCCATGATGCCTGGATCTGCTGGAAGTTTTTCTCCGCGAAGGGCGTCTTTTTTTATTTTTTCTTTGATATCTTGAATAATTTGCTCAGAAATGATATCGAGAATCAGAGAGAGAGAATTGCTTTGCAGCGTGGATTGAACGAGCGCAGTATTTTCTTCGAGATAATCAAAAACGAGGTTGATCAACGTGGTGTAATAGTCGATGATGTTGTCTGTAGAACAACTTTCTGCAAGCTGTGCATCGAAGTTTTCCTGTGTTTGTCGAACGATAAACGCTAATAATTCATATTTGTCGCCAAAATGCTTATAGAATGTTGATTTGCGAATCATGGCGCGTTCGCAAAGTTCACTGACGCGAATGTCTTCGAAGCGCATTTCTTTCATCATTTGAAGAAAGGTATTGGTAAGCGCCAGATAGGTTTTTTGGATACGAAGATCCAGTTTTTTATCCATAGAGACCTCCTTTTAGGAAACTTTGTTGATCTATAGTCTTTTATCGTACTATATAAAGAAAATGTACTGTTGACCGTTTTCTCGTTGTCAGTATAATAAGTTTCAGATTGAATGTCAAGCGAACATAAGTGATCTGAAAGGAGTATATAAGTAATGAGTACTGACATTTTATTTGAGCCGATTCAAATCGGTAATGTGGAACTGAAGAATAGAATTGCCATGTCACCAATGAACATGGGCTATACTGGTCCAATGGGGTTTGCTTCAGAGCAAACCAATGCCTGGTATGCGACTAGAGCACGCGGTGGTTTTGGGCTGATTATCACGGAGTGTATTGTTGCCAATCCTTATCCATGGCGTGGCAGCGACAGTTTGAATCCATTGCTGTGTGATGCTCAGGATAAATATCGTCACATCAGCCAGGTTGCGGATGTGGTTCATTCCTTCAAAGGGACAAAGATTTTTGCTCAGCTTTCTCCTGGTTGGGGACGTCAAGGTCATCCGCAGCCTGGGCATGAGAGCATTGCTGCTGGTGCACCATCTGCAGTGCCAATTGAGATGGATTTCCGTCATATAACAAAAGGCTGGCTGCGGCAAGCTTCACGTCTGGGATTTGGCGGCATTGTCAATGATTTTGGTGGACTTGAAACCATTCAAAATATGTCTGATGAAGAATACGATAAGTTGGCACCAATGATTCGCGCCTTCATGGAAAAAAATGCAGGTGAATTTGCTCATATTGCTTATGGTGAAACCCCACGTGAGCTAACCATTCGAGAAATTGAACAGATTGAGGATTTCATGGTTGAGCAGGCTGTTGCATTGTATGCCCTTGGTTTTGATGGTGTTGAACTGCACACACCACATGGTTATTTGCTGCATCAGTTCTTATCACCGCGCTCTAATTTACGTGAAGACCGTTATGGTGGTAATACAGAAAATCGTTGTCGCATTGTTACGAACATTATTGAACGCATTCGTGCAAAGGTTGGCCCAGATAAGGCGCTGGGAGTTCGTATTTCCGGCAATGAATATATGCGCGATGGCCTTGATCATGAAGAAGCTTGTCGCATTGTGAAGTTGTTGTCAGAGGCTGGTGCTAACTTTATCAATGTCTCGCAGGGAAGTTATGAAGCGTTCGGCAAAGGTTTTGCTCCAGATGGAGAAAACGAGTTCACCAAATGGGCACCAGGATTTAAAGAAGCGTCTGGTGGTTTGCCAATCATTACACCAGACTTTATGACACCTTCAATTGCTGCAGAGGCTATTGCCAGCGGCAAGACTGATATTATTTCTCTGGGGCGTCAGTCTATTGCAGATCCATATTGGCCAGCAAAAGTGAAAGCTGGACGCGAACAGGATATTGTTAAATGTTGTCGCTGCCAACAGTGCTACATGAATCTGTTCGAAGGTAAATGGGCACGCTGCACTGTCAACCCTACTGCAGGCTTGGAGAAGTATTATCCAGAACTTTGGCAGGAAGATGGATTATTGGATCAGCGGGCGAAACGTTTTATGGAAAAACGTGAAGGCCTGCCTCAGATTTAACAGAAAGGAGATATTTATAATGAATCACAATGTATGGGATGATGACTTTTTTAAGATTGATCCAGAATGTCATATTATTGGTAATATGGAGCCGATCAATCACTTCCCCGGTGTTCAGATGTGGTGGAATGCCATTGATGGCATCATGCGCCCAACCATGCAGGGGGCTCCAAAGGAATATATGGATACAATCGAACCATGGGAATTGCAAAAAAGCACGGATCCAGAGAATATCTTGCGTGCCATGGATAAATATGGCGTGGATGTAGCTTGCATTCTGCCAGAATCTATGATGGATACAACAGGTTATTCCAGCCGCTGGTGCACCAATGGCGATGCATGGAAGGCGGTGCAGACCCATCCGGACCGTTTTATTCTTAATCCGAATATTTCTCCAATCAAAAAGCGCGGCGTAGACAATGCCATTTGGGAATTGGAATATTGGGTCGATAAAGGTGCCAAGATTTTTAAATACTATTCGCCAGAAGACACCTACATCAACGATCCAGCGCTTTGGCCGTTTTATAAGCGTGCTGAAGAACTCGGTGTGGTGCTTTGTCTGCATGCTGGGTTCAGCTGGGTGCCACCAGGAAAGAGCAAGTATTGCCATCCAACGCAGATCGACGATGTGGCGCGTGATTTTCCTGAATTGAAAATTGTCGCCTTCCATATGGGTTATCCATACACCGATGCCATGAATATGGTTGCATTGGGACATCCAAATGTGTATCTCTGTCTTAGTTTGTTGGTGCCATGGGCAATCACAGCGCCATATAAATTTGCACATATTCTTGGTGAAGCAATCCGTTTTGTTGGCCCAGACCGTATCATTTGGGGCACAGACAGTGCTGGCTATGGAGCACAGATTGGTGCCGCAGCAGTAGGTCTGGCAGATTTCCAGATTCCTGAAGAATTACAGTGGCAGTATGGATATTTGCCATTGAGCGATGAAGACAAGCGTAAGATCTTCGGTGGAAATCTTGGTGGTTTGCTGGGTATTGATACCAGCAAGCGTCGTGGCGGTCCACATGCGGTACATGATTCCTTAAATGATCAGGTACAACGGATCTCTGTTGTAGCAACGACTGTTGACGAAGAGGAGGTGGAAAAGATGCCAAGCAATGCGTATGATATTGTTATTTCCACGCCAATGGGTGATATGGATGGTAAAGTTACTTTGAACGTTGAAGGAAGTACACTCTCTGGAGTGCTGACTTTCATGGGCAATGACAATGTGTTCTCTAATGGTACCATTGATGAAGCTGGCAATGTTTCATTTAAAGGTGATTTAAAAAGCCCAATAGGGAAAATGGCTTATACCATCAGTGGCACTGTTTTAGATGGCAAGATTGATGCTGTTGCCAAGACAAAAATGGGTGATCTTGCAATTCATTCTAAGGGCTGATGGACACCAACAGTACAATAGACATTAGGTTTGAATGTTGCAAGTGCAGCGGGTGTATCAAACATCTAGCTGTGTGACAGCAGTGTGGATTCATAGAAGGTGCTGGTCGATATTGAAGGGATCATTTCGATGGTGTGCCAATTCATGCGATTGATGGTAGACAAAGCAATGTTTTGATACCTGTGCCATAGAGGATTGTCATTGTGTATGTTGAACGACAGAGCCAGTGTTTTAGCTTGCAGAGAAAGCCGAGTGTCACACGGTTGTTTCTCCATGGCATTTTCTTAAGGGATGTTATAAGAAGGTCGTTTGGTTTTTTCTAATGCGCTCATTTTAATGAAAAGGAAACAGCGGCAGACAGGAGAGGTTCCTGTCTGCCGCTGTTTGCGTTTTGCTTGATGATTCAGTTGTTGTGAGGTGTTTCTGTGCTGGAGGAGGGTTGGCTGCAGTTTGTTCAGCGGATGCATCCGAGATGGGTGACACGGCGCTATCGCTGCCTGGGGAAGGGGATGATGGTGCGGCGTTGGTATCGCTTGCTGGATCGTCGGTGTTGTCGTCATTTGGCACATTGGGCGCAGGCGATGGCGTTGTTGTGGTTGTTGCTGCATCGTCTGTATTCTCCTCTGATGGGGTGAGCGTTGGTGCTTGGTCGGTGGTTTGTTCAGTGGATGCCTGATCAGAGAGATTGTCAGAATCTGGTGCTGTGTATTGGATCTGTAATGTGGCAGAGATGCTTTCTTGCCAGACGTATTTGCTTTCTGTCAATGCGGCTGGCAGTGTGCCTATCACAGCAATGATCAAGAGCGGCAGCACATAGCGCAGGCGCAATTTGGTCAAAAGGTGTTTCATCCGTGTGCCCTCCTTTAATCAATTTGTTCAGCCTGAACAGAAATATCGATGTTGCTTGTCGATGAGTCATTGATGGCGGTGAAGTCTCCTGTAAAGGTCAGCGTATGTGAAAAGGTTCTTTCTTCACCGGCTGCAAACGTTCCCATATTGGAGAAGGTGTAGGTATCTCCGCTTTGAGAACCCCTTTTTCCATCTAAGGTCATGGTGACACCGGCCGGCAAGTCTGCTTGTATCACAATGTCGTAGCGAATGGCTACTTCTGAGACGGCGCCAGCATTGATGTTTGACACGGTAAACGTAAGGTCGCCGCTTGCAGGACCATTTGTGTTGTCCAGGGTCACAGAAGATCCGGAAACAGTTGTGATGCTTATGGCGCCAGCTGCAACACGGGCACTGTCGCTGCCGCTTGCCTGCGACAGGTAGCTGGAAAAGCTGACGCCTGTCACCAACAGTGTACACAACAGCAAATAGCCGAGGTAGACATACGGCGGCAGTGTCAACAGCCGCCGCTTTTTTGTAGGTGCAATTTTTGGTTTCTCATTCATGATAAGTCCCCCCATCGTGTGGTTTCTTTCGTTTTTGAAAGAAAAACGGGAGTGCAACAATCAACCATCCTGCCAATACCAGCAGCATCATGCCCAGTGGTGTGCGCAGGACAGAAAGCACACGGCCAAGATGAGGAATATGCCCCACAACGCGGCCAACCACCATGTCCGGCGTTACTGTTTCCAAATCGGCGGCATTGTTGGCGTCTCCCTGTGTGACGTAGTCGCCGTTGGTGACGTCAACAATACGATGGGTGGTCAAGCCGCTGCCATTGTCAAAAGTGATGATGTCGCCAGTGGTGTAGCTGCTTTGGGCATGATTGACAATTAGATCATCCACCGAAAGAGCAGGTTCCATGCTGCCTGAAGCGATCACCGCGGTGGAATAACCAAACAATGCAGGGTGTTCGATGCCCATCACATGTGCCATCACAAGGAGATAAAGATTGCCAATCAGCAAAAGGGCGAGCAACATCGCGAGAAGAGCCTGCGCGACCGTTCCTACGTAGCTTAAGATTTTTTTCATGGCTTTTCCTTTCGCAGTTCGAACATCAGCAGCAGAAGAAGAACGCCGCTGACAGCCATCAGGATCAGATATAATGTCAAGTGGCTGGTATCTCCGGTTTGAGGCGCCTGTGGATAGGTGTAAGGCGTGTCAGGATTGGCCGATGCTGGCGGGGTGGTTGTTGGTGTGTCTGGTTCTGATTCGGTTGTTTCAGGTGCATCTGGCTCGTTTGGCGCTGGGGTGTCTGGTTCTGGATCGTCAGGAAGCGGCGAAGAGGGATCATCGATGTTTGAGCCATTGGGATCGCTGGAACTTGTGTCTTCCTCGACGACAATGTATAAGCCAGCCAGCACCTCGTCAGCGCTTGCCCATGCGGCCTTGTTGCCAAGGGCGGTGTCTGCCTGATCACGTGCGTCGCTCTCGTAGTACGCCCACTGCCAGGTGATGTCGAAATCCTGCAGGGCATCAGCGTCAACGGTGCCAGTGACAGCGCTGACCACTTGTTCATCGGTGATGCCTTCTGGCAGCGGGTAGCTGGCCGTTGGGGTGAAGGCGTCGTCGTCTGCCAGGGCCGGTGTTACGGGCAGTGTGTCTGCTTCTTTGATGCGATACATCACAGCTACGTAGGTGATGGGCTGGCTGGCGTCGTTTTTCAGGCGTATGATGTTTTTGCCGTCGGTGCCAGGAGCGATGACGTTGTCACCGTTTTCTGAGGCCACGTTCTGGTAGCTGCTGTTAAAAAGGCTCAGCTCTGCCACACCGGTTGCGGGGGCAACGTTGGTGGCGCTGTCCCATACAAGGCTGCCGGGTGTATAGGTGAGCGTATGGCTGGGGCTTTCGCTGCGGCCGGCATAGGTGTGCTCTGCCGCAAAAGGAAGCAGCACCATCGTCAGCAGGAACATCATCAGTGCAGCAGGGCCCAGCCAATGGTTTATTTTGTGATAAGCGTCCATCCTGAATCCTTGCCTCCTTGTTGTGAGAATCGCTTTTGCTTTATCTCTGCATCCTTTTGATAATAGAGGGTGCAGAGATAAAGCAAAACCAAGGCAGCCGCCGCCCCGGCCTATGGCCGAGGCAGCGCTGCGTGTGACGATGCAAAAACCAGTTAGTTAATTTGGGTGACGGTGGTGGTAATCTCAAGACTGATATTAGGTGCGTTACCTGTGGATGCTTTGTTGCCCAAATTGGTATCTTTTTTGTCGTTTTGATCGTCAAGCAGGTCATCATCGATAGCAAAGCTATCGCTTGATGGAGCTGCCAGATGATCTTTATCAAAGGCCCAACGCCATTTAATATGGCTGTTTAGATTAGGCTCCTCTTCTAGATTAGTTCCGGCAGAATATGTGCCACTGATATATTTATTGATGGTGCTTTCTATATCATTTTCAAATGCAGTAGCACTATCATACTCTAATCCACAGAATTGTACGCCATTGATATCAATGACAAGAGGGCAGTAGTAGCCATTACTTTCATCAGTCCAATTGTCGCCTAATTCGAAATTGGCTTCGGTGGTGACTTCCACCGCTACCTCAGGAGTGCCGGTGACGCTTACACCGCCAAAGGTGCCATAGGTGCCAGGGGCAATAACTTTATCCCCAGATTTAACCACTATACTTTCGCTAGAAGAGGTATCATCGTTGCTATATTGTTTTTTAAAAGCATCCCCTGTCACGTCAACGGTTACGCCCCATTTGGCAACGCGTGCTGAATCCTTGCCGTCACCTTCGCTGACATACTTGGCAAGGGTGCCGCCGACAAAGCAGGATGTGATAAGGGTGAGCACCAGGAGCACACCGCTGGCTTTCAAAAGTTTGTTGTTTCGTTTCATTGCTAGGACCTCCTTTTTTACTGGTCGATGCACAATGGCTCGACGAAAGAAGCTGTCATCGTTTATTTGTTGTGCTGCGGCGCTGCAGCGATGCACGTTATTGCTGACTTGATGGGTCTGTGCGTGCGTGGTGGGTTGTGTCTGTCAGCGAACGCAGGCGCGCCAATTCTGCTTCCAGTTCCTGCGTTTTTTCTTGTTCACGATGGGCGTATCGTTGGCGGCGCACAATGTCGTAGGCGATGAACGCCAGCAGCGGCACCCCGATAAAAATCAGCATGCCCAGCGGCTTTTGTAAGAAGAGAACGAAATCCCCCATTTTTGGCAGCCTTGCCGAATAGATGCCGACGATTTGTTCTTCACTTACAGGCTCGGTGTCTTCAGCGGTGTTGGCATCCCCCTTGGTGGTGAAGCGCAGACCACCGTCCTCTGCCGCAGATATCGCCGTGATGCGATGGGTCACGACGGTGCTGCCATCCATGTAAGCAATAACGTCGCCAGTTTTCAGGGCCTCTGGCTCGATGTGACGCGTAAAGATCAGATCGCCTGCTTCGATGTGACCGTCGGCCTCGCCGCTCATAGAGCCAGAAAGCACCACCATCGGTGTCATGCCGAAAACAGCAGGAGGCTTTTCTGGATTCACTGTTCCTTTAATAATAATAGCCATGTTACAGATTAATAAAAAACCGCAGAGAATGCAGAGGCTGATTCCCAGCGCTGTTATGACACTGTGTTTTTGTAATGGTGAGCGGCTTTTCAATGTTTTTTCCATGGTGTCATCCTCCTTTTACAAGGTTTTTAGATAAACTGAATTAGGGACTGACAGTCCATCACTTTTGGCCGCCATGCTATGGCAGCTGTCCTCCTCTCCAAATAAAATATCTTGACGGTTATTCTCTTCCGTGCTATTTTCAGTATACAAATTACTGTGAATCTTAAAAGAGATTGTTCATAATTTGCTGGTATTTGCGTAAAATTTGCAATTTTTGAAAAGAGGTGGAACCGTATGCTGCGCGTTGGCATTTGCGATGATGACGAAGAGCAACTGGATCAGACTGCAGCATTGCTGAAACAGTATCTTCACGCTCACCCAAATTTGCAGGGGCAGGTGGAGACCTTTAAGAGCGGCAGCGCCCTGTTGAGGCGAACTGAAGAAACGGGAGGCTTTGATTTGTATGTGTTGGACATTCTCATGCCGGAACTGAACGGGATTGAGACCAGCCGACGCTTGCGGGCGCTTGGGGATGGCGGTGAGATTGTCTATCTGACCAATTCCAATGAGTTTGCAGCGGATAGTTACGATGTCCATGCGTTTTTTTATTTGCTTAAGCCGCTGCATCGGGAGCGGTTGTTTCAAGTGTTGGATGGCGTGGTAGACAAATTGCAGCGTCGGCGAAAAAAAGCCATTGTGGTTAGCACAGCAGAAGGACCGAGGCGCATTCTCCTGGAACGTATCCGGTATGTGGAGCGTGTAGGGCGTTGTATGCGTTATTATTGCACAGACGGCGTCGTAGATTCGTTGACCATTCGCGTGCCTTTTAGAAAAATGGTTGCGCCGCTTTTGGAAGACCAGCGTTTCTATCTGTGTGGTGCCAGCTTCGTCTTAAATTTTCAGCATGTGACAGGTGTTCATGGACAGACCGCGTTGCTGGATAATGGCACCGCCATGACGCTGCCGCGGACAGCGGCAACCGATTTCAAGAAAGCCTGGGGCAGTTATTGGTTGGAGGAGTTATGATGACCGACTTCTTTTTTCTCGTGTTTCGTACCTTCTTTATCACGATGATGACCGTTGGTATGATGGCGAGTTTGACAACGTTTCGTTTCAGACGCAGAACACTATTCTTGATTCTGGTGGCCTACAGCTTCTGGGTCATTGTTTCCAGTGTGGCTTTGTTGTGGTTGGGAGGAGAGTTGCTGCTGCTCCGGGTGTTTTATTTCACTATTTCTGTGCCAGCTACGGTGCTCACCTATTGGGCAGCCAATGATACACCAGTACAAGCGGTTTTTAATTATATGACGCAAATTTTGATATCGCTGCTATTGGTTGCTTCGGTCAGGCTGCTTACGGTTTATTGGGGTTTGTCGGGATTGATGAATATTCTTTTCATGGGCGTGTTGTATGGCGTGATTATTTATCTGGAATGGCGTTTTTTGCGTCAGCCTTTCCGTCGACTGATTCAGATGATTCCAGCCCGATGGGGTGTGCTGACCCTCATTCCCAGCGTCTTTTGCATGTATTTCATTTTTGTTGCCTCTTGGCCAGACAGTTACCTGTCAAATAATATGCAGGTTGTCTATATTTATGCGGCCGTTGTTCCACTGATTATCGTATATGTGGCAGTGTTTAAGAGCCTGTATGATTTGTACTGCATGCAGCTAGAACAACACAGCGCTGCGTTGTTGTTGGTACAGATTACCGCCTTGAAGGAGAAGATCCAGAAGGTGCAAGAGGTGGAAGAAGGTGTTCGCGTTCAACGTCATGATCTGCGTCATCGGCTGCAAGTGGTCACGGAATTGGTGTCGCGCGGCGATACAGAAACAGCATTGGCTTTTTTGGATGCTGCGCAGAAACGCTTGAACGATCAGAAGGCAATACGTTGGTGTAGCCCGCCGATATTGGATGCAGTGTTCGCCTATTATTTCAAACAGGCACAACATCATGACATTCAACTTGACATAAAAATTGCTGTGCCGGACATGTTGACAGTGGATGAAGGCGAATTGGCGCTCGTTCTCGCCAACGCGCTGGAAAATGCCATTCATGCCAATATGGCGCTGCCGTTGGAGCAGCGAACAATTCGTTGTAAAATGGTGGGTCATCCGAGCATCATGCTGGAGCTTTCCAATCCGTGCCTTGGCAATGTTACTTTTGACAGCAATGGATTGCCGATTGCACAGAAAGACGGCCATGGACTGGGTGTGCAATCTATTGCTGCTTTTTGTCAGAAATATGGTGCCGTTTGTCAGTTCGAAATGGAGAATGGCTGGTTTTGGCTGCGATTGGTGCTGTAATGGTGTGTAGGATTGTTCATTTTTTCGAAAAGTGATTGTGCTCAGGCCTTTTGTTATGCCATTTTTTGTTCGTTTATTGACAAAGTGATGGCTTGAAATGTATCAAAATGCTTTGATACATTTCAAGCGTGGAGACGTTGCGTCAGGAGAAGGTAAAAGGGTTCTAGGCGCGTGGTGATCTGAAGCAATTGGTAATTCTGGCGCAGCTATGCAGCGAAGAGAAATGTGCCTTGTGCTGCAGACAACGCTGAACTTGACACAGTCTCGCCTTTCTGATCCTATGAAGATCCTTAATTAACAAACAGCCAACCGATCGCTGCGATCGGTTGGCTGTTTTTGTGTGCTTATTATTCTGTATCTTGCCAATGTTTTAGGGTTGGCAGCAGGTTTTCAAAGTAGGTGCGGATTTGGTCGGGAGGCCAGGTGTCTGTGGCCATGTGTTGGACGAGATAGTCAAGCAGGTCATCTATGTTGCTATAGGTGTAGGTGCCGTTGCTGTAACACCATGTGCAGTAGTCTTCGTTGAAGGTGCCATCAGCTTCACGGCTGATGGTGGCATCATCGAGGGGCATGCCGCAGCATTGGCAGATGAGGGTGCGTGGGGCGCCGAGCAATGTGTTGATTGATACATTGTAGAGTTGTGAAAGGCGTTTTAATGTTTCGGTGTTGGGCAAGGTTTCGCCGGTTTCCCAACGTGACACCGCCTGACGGGTTACGAAGCATTTCTGGGCGAGAGCATCTTGAGAGAGTCCATTTTTGGTGCGCAGTGCCAATAGAATGTCTTTTGTTTCCATAGTTTTCACCACCTTGTTGTTATTGTATCATCGGTTCTAGGTGAAACCAAGCAACAGGCTGTTGCTTGAAATTATATGTCTTTGTATTAAAAGATTAGAATATGGGAAGAAATTTAATCATTGATTCAATGTTTGGCTTAGGGAGAGATTGGCGGTAAGAAAGTGCCGTTTAAATATTGGTGGTTGGTTTCAAATTGTGATGGCGGGCCTTGTTATTCATAAATAATTTCATTTGGAAAGTCTTCGCTTTTACGAAGACTTTCCAAATGAAATTATAGCAAAGAACACCCGCTCAAGTACTGTATCGAACAGAGTTTGAAACGAATTGAATAAAAGAAAATCTATTTTTTGTTACAATTTCTAAAAGATTATACATCCTTTTTTGGGGAATGAACGGGTGATGTAGCGTTTTCTTATTTGTGTTATAATAAAAAAAATTCCGTAAATTAAAAAGCGTAGTTTTTAGAAAAAGGAGGAAAAATAATGAAAAGACGAGTATTTAGCGTATTGCTAATTATGGCCATTTGTTTTGGCATGTTTCCAATGAAGGCCTCGGCAGTTGAAGATGGTGGCGTGATCTATGTTAAAAGAATTGCCTATACAGGAACAGCAGAATCTCCATGTTATTTGATCACCGATGAAAATGGTAATGTCAGCAGCGAGGGAGCCGATGAAAGCAACTACAACATTAAATGGGACGGTGCCAACCTGATCTTGAGAAATGCTTATGTGGTTGGTGATGAGGTTACAATAGGGGAAGATGTAGACGATGACCAAGGTGATGCGATTTCCGCTGATTGTGATCTAACAGTAACTTTGATTGGCGAGAATAAACTGATTGGTATCTCTGAAGACAGTGCTGGTCTCTCTGTATATGAGAGTGATAACCTTTGTATCAATGGAGAAGGTAGTCTTTATGCGGAAGGGGATTATTGTGGCATTTATTCTCGTTATGGTGAATTAACCGTCAATGGAGGAGATATCGTTGCTGTTGGTGCAGGTGAAGGCAATGGAATATCCTGTTATGGCACCATGAACATGGTTGGCGGACATCTTACTCTTAACGGTACAAAAGGTTTTGAGGGTGGCGATGTTTTAAACATGACAGGCGGAACACTCTATGCAACGGGTGAGGGTGGCTGTGGAATTTATTGCGAAGTTGTGACGATGACTGGCGGAGAAATGAGCATAAGCAGTGACAGCTATGGCATTGGCATGTTGGAGAATGCATCGTTCACAGGTGGTACATTAAATATTCAGGCAGAAAAAGTAGGGCTGGTTGTCAAAGGAGATTATAATCTGACCGTTGGTGGAGATGCTGAAGTGAACATTGAAAGCAGTCAGATTGGCATTAATATCTGGAACGATGTCGACACCTTCAGTAACTGCAATTTTATCTTTAATAGCGGGACCTTGAACGTATGTGGTAACGAGCAGGCAATCAGTACCGATGGTAACATCTACGTAGCTCCGACAGATGGAATTAAGGCTATTGTCAACACTGGTGACACGGCTGAGAGTTTGACAATGTTGGAGGGAGCGCCATATACGGAAGAAACCATCCTGACCGATCTTATTGGTGAGAGCAAATATGTGAGCATGAGTACGACAGGTGAGCCGACTGGCCTGCCTTACACGGACGTGCAGGTGGATGATTGGTTCTATGATGCGGTGGCCTTTGCAAGCAAGAGTGGCCTTATGACCGGAACAAGCGTCACTGCCTTTGAACCAAACACCAGCTTTAGCCGGGCCATGCTTGTGTCTGTGCTGCATCGTTTGGAAGGCAGCCCTGCAATGGAAGGCAGCACTTTCAG
>JAXJBF010000010.1:0-4740 GCA_036303105.1 Peptococcaceae bacterium
AGGTCTGGGAATGGCAATCACTCAAGGATTGGTATTGGCTCATGATGGAAAAATTGAAGTAAAGAGCCAAAAAGATGTTGGTACAACGTTTACTGTTTATCTACCTCTCTATGACGAAAAAGCGGAAGCAAAGAAAGAAAAAGCAGAAGCAAAGAAGAAAAAATAAGAAAAGCCTATTTTTGCAAAATGGATAACTTGCAAAAATAGGCTTTTTAGTTTATTTAGCTGCAGCACCATTGGCATTCTTCGAATAACAGCGCCTGGCTTCTGCGTTCGCTGCCGCAAGAGAGATGGCGCAGGTAGCGAATTAATGTATAGGCAACGAGGCCGACAGCGACAAGCGTTTCAAAGACAACCAGAACATTAAAAAATACAGGGATCGCATATCCCATTCCTTCAAGCCAGGCCAGCAGTGTTTTTAGGCCTGTAGCTGTGATTACAAAAGGGAACGTGAACGCAGCAAAGCTTGGAAAAAACGGTAAGCGCAGGAGCTTTGGCAGGCGAATTAGTACAAGCGCGTAAAGTATTTGCGCAATTATTCCCATTGTGATTGGAAGCATAGGAGAGGTTGGATTTGCGACTGAAAGGTATCCAGTGAGGCATAAACTCATTGGAGCTGTATAAATGCAGAATAGTGGACGCGCAGCGAGAGGAATGGTATGAAGCACATAGCGAGCACTTACAAGAATGAGGAGCGCTAAATAAACGATAAATCCGAAACGGAAAATCATCATTCCTAGCCATTCCATGCCAAATTGAGGTGCCGTGACAGATGCAACAACGATACCAACATAAGCAATAAAATAAGTTGGATAGACATTGTTCAACTTGAAGTGGCGCATAAAATTCCAGCTAAACCAAATAATGAGCAGAGCATGGCCAATTATTGCGGCAAACCAGAGGAAAATAGCATTTTGTCCGAAAATTGGTTTTGCATACACCGCCAACTGCATCGCTGTCATGAATACAGTTCCTGAAACACTGGCAACAATAGGATTTTTTAGTTCTTTTTGAATCATCTGTGGGAAAAGAACAATTTTTGTCATTACCAAGATCCAAAGAATAGCTGAGACAGCACCACAAATAGCACGAATTTCAGGTGAAAAACTCTGCAGCAGATTACCCAGTGCAGCGAGCCCTAAAGCAAGTCCGGCCATAGGAATTGGAACTTTCTTCAAAATAGTTTTCATAAGGCACCCCTTTCTCTTGTCAAAACATGACAAGACATTGATCTAGTGTGCTCAGTTTATCAGGATATAAGAAGCTTGTAAAATTACTTGCGCTGATAAAACATCAAACTTTAGTTTATCAATAACGGACAATTGTGTCAGATATAGTTGTAGAGCGGGTTTCAGAGGACGCGAAAATGATTGAAAATTTCGAACCTACATGTTTTTTATGCAAGAGGCGGGGTCTTGACAAGAGATATTAAATGTTGCAGGATGCTCGGTAAATGTGTAAAATAGAGAAGTAAATGATTGATTTCAGGAGGCGAGCTCATAGTGGATGCACGAATCAAACTTTTATTAAAGAAGACACGTCCTATACAGTTGCTGTTTATTGTGGTGGCTGTGGTTTGCCTTCTCGTATTTCTGGTTTTTAACTTTAGCTTAAATGACCATTCGGGTGCTTTTGAGTCCAGACATGCTGCTCAACAGGTTGAAATTCCTGCTACACGCGATGGTTTGACAGATTTAACGATTGAAGCATCTGGTGTTCAGCTTGAAGTTGGTATGGTTTCCAGTCTTTCGAAACCTCAGGTAATATTGGCTGGGAATGGGTATAGTGATCAGTTAGCAAAAGTCGATCTAGAGGGTACAGAATGTACAATTTCGCTTGAAGGAGAGGCTGTCAAGCGTGCGCAGGATTTAACCATGCAGGTGTTGCTGCCGCAAGGAGACTACAGCAGCATCAGCATTAATGGCGAAAACTTAGATCTACATATTGATGATTTGCGCACAAGTTATTTGATTGCGCAGATTGATGATAGTGGATATGCGTATTTTGCCAACATTAAAGCAGATAGCGTGCAGATAGTTGGTGGCGATACGCCGCTGAGATTCTATAACAACCAGGCAACATCTTTAGTGGTTTCTGCTGGGGATGGTTCAGTGACTTACTTAGAAAATGATTTTGATCGTGTTGATACAGAAACACAAAGCGGTGGCATTTTTTACTATGACACACGCGTCAAGGGGCAGTGGAATTTGAGTAGTGAAACAGGTGACATTACGATGTTGTCACGTAATTTGCCATACAATCTTCTCATCCAAGCCCAATCAAACAGCAGCGTGGAGGTCGGCTATGATCAGCGATACTGGAAAGATGCCGATGTTGTTTCGGATGATGGGAGTCTATATATAGGGAGCACAGGAAATAATCCAAATAAATTTATTCAGTGCATAACAGACAGTGGCAATATTTATATAGGGCAGAGAGAACGATACAGTAATCTTGACCCATATGCTGCGGACTATCCATATGCAGACAATAATCCATATATGATCGAACGTTCTACCATTACGAAATAAGAAAAAAGCGACTGGCGCTGAAAAACAGAAGCCAGTCGCTTTTTTGTTTTGCAATAATTAAAGGAGGAAATTATTTGATTACGAGTGCTTTGGTTTTTTTTATAGTTCTTTTTGCCTGTACACTTGGCGCCATCAGTGGGTTAGGTGGTGGAATTATCATAAAGCCTCTTATGGATGCAATGGGGGGATTTTCAGCAGCTTCTGTTAACGCCATGGCTAGCATTACTATATTAACGATGACCATTGTTAGTATTGTGAAGAGCCGAAGAAATGCCCTGGGAATAAACTGGCGTGTTGTTATATTTTTTACCATTGGCAGTATGATTGGTGGTGTTTTGGGGCAGCTGGTGTTGGATCATTTTATTTTGTCTGCTAATGATTCAACAGTTATCGTGGTTCAAAGTGTGTGTCAAATTGCAATTGTAGTACTCATCATGATACACGAGCTGATCAAAGAAAAAATCCCGCATTATCATGTTAAAAATACAGTTCTAATGCTCACCGTAGGTATAGGATTGGGAACTATTGCGGCATTCCTCAGTATTGGGGGCGGGATATTTAATCGTCCGCTTTTAGTTATTCTACTTTCAATGACCAGCAAAAGTGCAGTATTTTCATCATTGTGTATCATTCTTTGTGCACAGGGCGCCAATGTCATAACAATGGGCGTTACAAATCATTTTTCATATGTAGATATCACAGTGTTACCTTTCATGATGGTAGCGGCAGTATTAGGTGGTTACTTAGGCGGCTATATAGCCACACATGTAAATGATAAGTACTTTGATCGCTTATTTATGGTGACATTGTTTATTATATTGTGCTTAAATACGGGCAATTTAATTGGTCATTTGTTTTAAAACAAAAAAGCTGTAGGATGTATACCTACAGCTTTTTTTCTAAAAAATATAGTCCATTGCTTCATATAAATTGTTGAAACGAAATGTGAACCCTTCTTCCAAAATATTACGAGGCTCAATGTAATTGCCACGCATTAACGTATCTGCTCTCAATTTTCCCCACCAAAGATAAAGCAAAGCTTTTGGAGCAGCGTGAGAATGCGTTTGACCAATAAAACTTCCAGCCAAACCGGCAAATTCGTATTGTTGATTCATTGCTGGTGCAGCCAAATTGTAAATATCGTGACTGCCTCCACGATGCTCAATCAAATAAGCAACAACGCGGGTCCAGTCCTGGTGATGAATCCAAGGAAAAGGCTGTTCGCCAGAACCGTATATACCGGAAAAACCAGCTTTAATAGGCTTTGTGATTTGGTGAAAAACATGACCGCCTATTCCTAAAACATTTGATGTTCTTAAAAAAACCACACGGTCAAAAACAGAACGCATTGCTCGGCCCTGTTCTTCGATATCCACAAACATTTTTGCATAATAATCTTTACCAGCTGGCCCGTCTTCATCATAAATATGTGTTGGACGAGTCGTTCCAATTCCATAATATGCAGATGACGATGCAACAAATAATAACTTTGGCCGATCTTCCGGCGAAATTTTTTCCATCCAATTTTTCAGATTGCGCAATGGCCTTACACGTGTTTCGACAATCTCCTGACGGAAAGATTTAGACCATCGTTTAACGCTAACAGGAACCCCTGATAAATGAACCACGATATCGATCGGTTCAACGATCTCCGAAAAATGAGCAATATATTTTACATTACGAGAGTCATAATGTGCTTCAGGATGACGGGTTTTTACAATGCAACGATAGCCGCCATGGGACAGATGTGTAACAAGGTTATTACCCAAGAAGCCAGTGCCTCCCATCACGAGTACGGTCTGAGTCATAGTACCAAGGGCCTCCTTTATATAAAATACTAACAACATTGTAATCCATAAAGAAAGAACCATGCAAGAGAAAAGTGATAATAAATGCTAATAATCAGATAATAAACAGAAGAATAAGTTAGAAACTGCATAGAATAAAAAAAGACAAAAAAAGAGAAAAAGGGGTTGACGAAAAGGAGAAGTGCGCGTATAATACATTTTCGTTGGCGCACGAGTGCCGACGCCGAGCTCAAAGCTCTCCGAAAAAACTTGAAAAAAGTTCTTGACAGAGAGAAATGAGTTGTGGTAATATAAATGAGCTGTCGCTGAGGCGGCGGGTTGTTCTTTGAAAATTAAACAGCCAAGCGAACAAAATCCAGTGCTTGAAAAAGCAACCGAACAATGAATTAAAGAAGAGCTAG
>JAXJBF010000011.1:0-10565 GCA_036303105.1 Peptococcaceae bacterium
CCGTATGGATCGAAGAGTAGACCGGGAACGAGACAGAAATCGATGCTGTCTATTGGAAGTGGTTCGACAGCATTGGGGGCAATTTCTTTTAAACTGCCAAGCGTGGTGATAAGTGTGGTTTCTGACGTGTAACGGCAGACTTGCATTTGGTGGTTGTCGAGGCAGCGTGTAAGTGCAACGGTTTTGTCGGTCTGCCATGCAGATTGAATTAGCGCTGATGTATCCCATTCGCTGCCGAAACTTAAAAACAATAGAACTGTTTTGGCGCGCTGCCAACGTGGGTCTTTGATAATGGAGCGAGTAAGGGCAATGGTTTGGTAAGTGCGTTCTTCTGTATTGAGCGTGCGGCGGCGTTCTTTGCCGATCGCACGCCACTGATCTTTTGTCATGGTTATCCCTCCTTGTTTTTCAGTATAACGTGGTTGGATGAGTGCTGCAAGAAAATGGCACATCCAGATGGAGAAATGATGAAAAAATGCAAATCTCCTCTTGAAATTTTTGGCGATTGTGTTATTATAATATCAGTGATTAGCACTCGAGCATATAGAGTGCTAACAAGAGGTTGAGAATCATTAAGGAGGCTCTTATTTATGAATATTAAACCATTGGGCGACAAGGTTGTCGTAAAACCAGCAAAAGTAGAAGAGAAGACTGAAAGCGGCATCATTTTGCCAGGTTCTGCTCAGGAAAAACCACATCAAGGCACTGTTGTTGCAGTTGGTCCTGGCGCTAGAGATGATAAGGGTAACCACATTCCGCTGGATGTTAAGGAAGGCGATCGCGTCATCTATGGCAAATTTGGCGGTGTAGATTTGAAGTATGACAACGAAGAATACGTTGTTCTTTCCGAAAAAGACATTCTTGTCGTATTGGGCTAATTATTAGGAGGCAATTCTTATTATGGCAAAAGAAATTCGTTTTGACGCAGAAGCACGTGCTGCTCTTGAAACCGGCGTTAACGCAGTTGCTGACGCTGTTCGTGTAACTCTTGGGCCAAAGGGCCGCAACGTTGTATTGTCCCGTCCTTATGGTGCACCAATTATTACCAATGATGGTGTTACCATTGCACGTGAAATTGATTTGGAAGATCCATTTGAAAACATGGGCGCACAGCTGTTGAAGGAAGTTTCTATCAAAACCAACGATGTAGCTGGTGATGGGACAACAACAGCTACTGTACTTGCTCAGGCAATGGTTCGTGAAGGTTTAAAGAACATTGCAGCTGGTGCAAATCCAATGATTCTGCGCAAAGGCATGCAGGCTGCATGTGATCGCGCTGTAGAAGAAATTCATAAAATTAGCCAGCCAATTAAGAGCAAGGATGCCATTGCTCAGGTTGCAGCTATTTCTTCCGCAGATGAAGAAATTGGTAAACTGATTGCTGACGCTATGGAAGTCGTTGGCAATGATGGTGTTATCACTGTTGAAGATTCCAAGACTTTTGGCACTTCTATGGAAGTTGTTGAAGGGATGCAGTTTGACCGTGGATATATTTCTCCATACATGGTCAACAACACTGAAAAGATGGTTGCAACTCTCGATGAACCATACATCCTTGTAACTGATAAGAAGATCAGCAACATTCAGGATATCCTGCCTGTTCTCGAACAGATCGTTAAGACCGGTAAGGCTTTGCTGATCATTGCAGAAGATGTCGAAGGCGAAGCGCTCACCACTATGATTTTGAACCGTCTCCGTGGTACCTTTACTTGCGTTGCTGTTAAGGCTCCTGGTTTTGGTGATCGTCGCAAAGAAATGCTGAAAGACATTGCGGCACTGACTGGTGCAACGGTTGTGACCGATGAATTGGGCTATAAGCTTGAAGATACTACCCTTGATATGCTCGGCAGCGCACGTCAGGTTACCGTTGATAAAGATAATACCACCATTGTTGATGGCCGTGGCGATAAGGCTGACATTGAAGCACGTGTTGAACAAATTCGTCGCTTGATTGAAGAAACCACGTCTGATTTCGATCGTGAAAAGTATCAGGAACGTCTTGCTAAACTCGCTGGCGGTGTTGCAGTACTGCAGGTTGGTGCTGCTACTGAAACTGAACTGACTGAAAAGAAACACCGCATTGAAGATGCACTTTCTGCTACTAAGGCTGCTGTAGAAGAAGGTATTGTAGCTGGTGGTGGTACCGCATTGCTGAACATCCTTTCTACCTTGGAAGACATCAAGTTTGACGAAGCTGACGCAATGACTGGTGTAAACATTGTTAAGAAAGCATTGGAAGCACCTGTTCGCCAGATTGCAGAAAACGCTGGTGTTGAAGGCAGTGTTGTTTGTGAACATGTTAAATCCTTGGCTGTTGGTGAAGGTTACAACGCATTAAAGGGCACTTATGAAAACATGATTGATGCTGGTGTTATCGATCCTGCTAAGGTTACAAGAAGTGCACTTCAGAATGCTGTTTCCATTGCTAGCATGATTCTGACCACGGAAACGCTGGTTGCAGATGTTACCAAAGAAGATCCAGCAGCTGCTGCTGGTGCAGCAGGCGGCATGGGTATGATGTAATTTTATAGGTACGATGGGATGGCGAAATCCCTATAGCCTATGGTATAATAGAATAAACCAACAAGCGGAGCCCTTGTGGGCTGTCCGCTTGTTGTGTTATATCGACTTTTTCCTATGAAAGGGGTATGAGTTTTATGAGTCAATGTGAAGGCTGCGCATCCGCTGGTTCATGCGGCGGTTCTTGCCCTAGCGGTCAGGAACAACAGCTGACGGAAGCCCAAAAACATACCAATATCAAAAATATTATTGTCGTTATGAGCGGGAAAGGTGGCGTTGGGAAATCCAGTTTTTCATCTGTTCTTGCCATGGCGTTGCGTAAGCGCGGTTTTGAAGTCGGCTTAATGGATGCCGATATTACAGGCCCAAGTATTCCTAAGCTTTTTGGGGTAAGTCATCAGCCTGCGATGGGCGAATATGGTATTGAACCTGTCAAGAGCAAATCTGGCATTTCTCTGATGAGTATGAATTTCCTGTTGCCACATGATGATGATCCTGTTGTATGGCGTGGTGCGCTGATTACTGGTGTTGTTCAGCAATTTATTACTGATGTTTGTTGGGGAGATTTGGACTATTTGGTTGTCGATATGCCTCCAGGAACAGGCGATGTGCCATTAACCATCATGCAGAGTATGAAGGTTGGTGGTGTACTTATGGTTACTACACCTCAAGGCCTTTCGAATATGGTTGTGCGCAAAGGACTTAAGATGATTGAGCTAATGAATGTGCCAGCGTTGGGCATTGCTGAAAACATGAGTTATGTGCGTTGCCCAAATTGTGATGAGCGTATCAATATTTTCGGGGAAAGTCATGTTCAAGAAACTTGCGATAAGTTCCAGGTTCCTTTGATTGGACAGTTCCCGCTCGATCCTCATCTTGCAGAAATGGGCGATGCTGGTGATATTGAAAGTTATGACGGTGAAGTGCTTACTTTGCTGACAGAAAGCCTTGATCGTATGTTAAAAGGCCTTGGCGAAGGCTTAATGGAATAATTCGTTTATGGATCCCACGTGTTTGACACGTGGGATTTTTTTGCGCTTTTTAAGCAATCATACTGTGGCATGAAAATATTAGGATAAAAAGTTACAGTCTTAAAATTAGCTGAAATATGACCTTGTGTGATTGTTAATCTTTTGTTACTATAGATTGGTGAACATCATGCAATGCAGGCGTTGTGATGCCGCATGATGGAAGTTTAGCAGTAAATGGATTCTAATCTTATGTTAGAGGGGAATTTACATATGTGTGGATTTGTAGGATATTTGCCAGGGCGTGACAGCCAGGCACTCGATCATAGCGAAACAATTCAGGCGATGATGGATGTAATCCGACATCGTGGACCGAACAGTGGCGGCTATCATATTGCTGATGGTGCTGTATTGGGATTCCGACGCTTAACCATCATTGATCTTAGTGATGCAGGTAATCAGCCATTGTTTGATGAAAGCGGACGTTATACGTTGGTTTTTAATGGCGAAATTTATAATTATAAAGATATTCGTGCTGAATTGGAGGCAAAGGGCTATCGTTTTAAGTCTCACACCGACAGTGAAGTGCTTGTGCATGGATATGCTGAGTGGCGTGAGGGCATTCTAGATAAAGTGCGTGGAATGTTTGCTTTTGCTATTTGGGATGATCAAGAAAAGGCACTTTTCTTGGCGCGTGATATGTTTGGCATTAAGCCGCTGTATTATGGCAGAGCTTCTGCAGACGGTACATTTTTCTTTGGGTCGGAGATTAAAAGCTTCTTGCCACATCCGGCATTTGTTAAAGAGTTGAACAAAAATGCAGTGTTGCCATACTTAACATTCCAATATCCTGTCACCAGAGAAACGTTTTTTAAAGATGTCTATAAGCTGGAACCAGGTACATGGATGCGTGTAGAAGCAGATGGGCACATGACCCGTAAACGTTACTGGGATTTTGAATTTGATGCTACCGATGAATCGTTGGAAAGCTATGTGCAGCAAATTGCTGATGTATTGAAAGAGTCGGTAAAGGTTCATAAAATTGCTGATGTGCCTGTAGGGGCGTTCCTTTCTGGGGGGATTGATTCCAGCTATATCACAGCGTTGTTTAAACCTGAAAATACGTTTTCGGTGGGATTTGCGGACTATGAGGGACGCTTTAATGAAACCGATTTAGCGCGGCGCTTGTCTGAAATTCTTGGTTTCCAGCATCATGTACGGCTCATCAACGCTGATGATTTCTTCGGTGCACTGCCAGATATTCAATACCATCTCGATGAGCCGCAGTCTAATTTGTCGACGGTGCCATTGTATTTCCTGACCAAATTGGCCAGTGAACATGTGACGGTGGTATTATCGGGAGAAGGCGCGGATGAACTGTTTGGTGGCTATGAAAGTTATATGCGCACGCCTCATTTGAAATTGTATGAGCGTGTTGTTCCGCATAAATTGCGCCGCGGATTGTATCAAGTGGCAAAGAATCTGCCAAATAATCGAGTGACCAGTCTTATGGTGCGTGGCGGTCAAACACCGGAAGAATACTTCATTGGTCAAGCGAAAGTGTTTCCGGAAAAAGAGGCGCGTGCAGTGCTAAAACCGGAATTTCGACATGGTATTGCTGTGAAAGAATTGACAGCACCAGTATATCGTTCGGTTGCAGATAAAGATGATGTTACGAAAATGATGACAGTGGACATGCGTTTGTGGCTGCCAGGGGATATTTTGCTTAAAGCCGACAAAATGAGTTCAGCACATTCTTTAGAGCTTCGTGTACCATTCCTTGATAAAGAAGTGATGAAGGTTGCTGAAAAAGTGCCGACAAAATATCGTATTAAAGATGGCTTGAGCAAGTTTGCACTGCGCAAAGCGGCATTGGCTGAATTGCCGGAAGAATGGGCGCAGCGTCCGAAGAATGGTTTTCCTGTTCCAATTCGCGATTGGCTGCATCAGGAAAAATACTATAATTATGTCAAGGAAATCTTTGAATCACCGGAAGCAGGCATTTTCTTTGATCAAGATCGCTTGCTGGAATACCTTGATGAACATTACCAGGGAAAAGCAATGCGTCAACGTTACATTTATACGGCGATGTCTTTGATTTTGTGGTATCGAGAATATTTCATTAAACGCTGATGCAAAACCTCCTCGTTGTGTGCGAGGAGGTTTTTTGATTAAGAGTGTGTATGGCGTTTGCCATCGGTGAATGAATCTGTCATAATAATAGGATGGAGGGGTGACGATGAACAAGTATTATACATATCTGGTGCGCTGTGCAGATGGAAGCTATTATTGTGGCTATTCAACAGATCCTGTTACGCGAACAGAAACCCATAATAGTGGACGAGGCGCCAAATATACACGTGCTCGTCGACCGGTCACCTTGGTTTACACAGAAACGTTTGCTACCAAAGAAGCGGCAATGTCGCGAGAATGGCATATTAAACGTATGAGTCATGCTGCTAAAGCGGCGTTGGTGGCAGCATATCAGCAACAAAGAAAGGAACAAGAATGAGCACCTTATTAATGATAGATGGTAATAGCATGGCCAATCGCGCCTATTATGGCGTACCGCGGTTGACCAATGCCAAGGGCGTGCCAACCAATGCAGTCTTTGGCTTTTTGAACACTTTGCAGGCTGTCGTAGAACGATTTCGTCCAGATGAACTTTTTGTGGCTTTTGATATTAGCAAAAAGGTTTTCCGTCATGAACGTTTTGCAGATTATAAAGGTACACGCACAGGGATGCCTGAAGATTTGCTGACGCAGATGCCTTTGATTAAAGAAGCGCTGAAGCATATGAATATTGAAACTTTCGGCATGGAAGGGTATGAGGCTGACGATATTATTGGCACCATGAGTGTTCATAATAGTACGTTGGGCAATGAAAGCATTATTTTAAGTGGTGATCGAGATCTTTTTCAATTAGTGGGACCGCATGTCAGTGTTTGTTTTCCTAAAGGAAAGGGATCGGACATGGAATTGATCACACCCGATTCTTTGCAGGAGATGTATGGACTAACTCCGGAATTAGTGATCGAAATGAAAGGTTTGATGGGGGATAAGAGCGATAACATTCCCGGCATAAATGGTGTTGGCGAAAAAACAGCCAAAAAACTCCTCTGTGATTATGGATCGGTTGAAAACCTTTATGCGCATGTCGAAGATTTTAAAGGGAAAAAACTTTATGATAAATTGATCGCTGGTAAAGATGATGCATTCATGAGTAAAGAATTGGCGACCATTAAATGTGATGTGCCAATTGATTTTGATCGTTTGGATTTTGCCTTTGATCAACCAGATGTTGCGGCGTTGACATCGTTTTATAAAGAGCTGGGATTAACCAAACTCCTCAAAAAACTAGAGACGGATTTTGGTACAACCACGCTGGATGATGCAGTAGATGAAAAAACGGAGACAACACAAGGTGCAGTATGTGAAAGTGTTGAAACGGCATTGCCGCTTATAGGAAGCATTAGCGGGGAACGTTGTGTCATGATCTGTGAAGTGGGAGATGATAAAATACCTACTCGTTTTTCATGGCGGACGGAGGAAAAAAATTATACGGTCATCCTGAAAAACAGACAGGAATGGGATCGTTTGGTGGATGTGTTGGATGCTCTTTTTGATCAGAAAAAAATTGTAGTACTCACTGATGACGCGAAAAAGTTGGCACATGCACTGTTGCTTGCCGGTTGCATAACAGAGCAAGTGACTTTCGATGTGGTATTAAGCGATTATCTTTTACAACCTGAAGGTGGCGATCATGATCTTGTTCGCGTGGCTGAATCTTATTTAGGGTTGTCTTTGCCAGACGGCGAGCCAGAGCAACATTTTGCCAAATTGGAAATCGTTGAGCGCGTTTATCCGCAGATGCGTGCCAAAATGGCGGAAAGTGGCTGTTTGAATTTATATTTGGATGTTGAATTGCCTTTGGCATGGATTTTGGCGCAAATGGAAATTGTTGGTGTACGAGTAGATACACGTTATCTTGAAAAACTTCAGGAAGAATTTGATGAACGCATTAGCGCCATAGAGAAAGATATTGAAATTATGGCGGGAGAACCGGTGAATCCAAATTCTCCAAAACAGCTTGGTCATATTTTGTTTGAAGTGCTAGAATTGCCTGTAGTCAAAAAGACAAAGACCGGGTATTCAACCAGTGCAGAAGTGCTGGAAACACTGCGTGACAATCATCCGATTGTTGGACGTGTGCTGGACTATCGTCAACTGGCGAAGCTAAAAAGCACTTATGTCGACGGATTGCTCAAGCTGGTTGATCAATACGATCGCGTTCATACGTCGTTTAATCAGACAGTTACGGCAACTGGTCGACTTTCAAGTACTGCGCCAAACTTGCAAAATATTCCGGTGCGCACAGAAGAAGGAAAGCGCATTCGACGGGCGTTCATTCCGATTGAAAAGAAAAATCTGCTTATCAGTGCAGATTATTCACAGATAGAATTGCGTGTATTGGCGCATCTTAGCGGTGACGATATGTTGATGCAGGCCTTCTCTAAGGGGGAAGATATTCATCGTCGCACAGCATCAGAAGTGTTCCATGTGCCAATGGAAGAAGTGACTGCTGATCAGCGTCGCACAGCGAAAGCGGTAAATTTTGGTATTATCTATGGGCAGACTGATTTCGGCCTTTCAAAAGAATTGGGCATTAGTCGACGCGAGGCGCAGGCTTACATCGATCTCTATTTTTCTCGCTATCCATTGGTGCAAACGTTTATTAATGACACGATTGCGCATGCACGAGAAACAGGCTATGTAACGACCATGCTGGGAAGACGGCGATATATCAAAGACATTAACAGCCGAAATCGAAATTTGCGGCAATTTGCAGAACGCACCGCTGTTAACTCGCCAATTCAGGGAACAGCAGCGGATATTATTAAGCTGGCCATGCTAAGATGTGATCAGGCCATTGAAGATAATCGTATTGATGCGAAAATGTTGTTGCAGGTTCATGATGAACTGATTTTTGAAGTATCACGTGAAGACGCGTTGGTGCTGAGTCAAGTGGTGCGCAAATGTATGGAAGAAGCGGTTAAATTGACAGTGCCGCTGAAAGTGGATTTAAAAGCGGGCTTTAATTGGCAGGAAATGGAGAAAATCTGATGCCAGAACTGCCGGAAGTTGAAACAGTTTGTCGTGGGCTGCGCATGCACTTGCCGGCGCGTCGCATAGAACGTGTCGAAATACGTTCTGCGGATGTAATTCATCAGACAGACATATCGCCAGATGCATTTGCGGCACAGCTTATTGGACAAACCATTCTTGATGTTAAACGTCGTGGAAAATACGTTATCTTTGTATTGAATCATGGATGGCTGCTCTGTCATTTGCGCATGACAGGAAAACTACTGGTCCGTGACAGCGAAGAGAAGATAGATAAACATACACATCTTATAATGACATTGGATGATGGACAAACCTTGCATTATCATGATGTGCGGCGCTTTGGTGGTTTTGCCTACTATCAAGAGGATCCGCAGCAGCAGAGGCCTTTGGTGTTTTTAGGACCAGAACCATTGAGCGGAGCGTTTGATGCCGACAGTTTTTATCAAAGCTGTCGACATCACCGCCGCCCGATTAAGGCTCAGCTATTGGATCAATCAGTGGTTGCAGGCATCGGTAATATATACGCCGATGAGATTCTGTTTCGTGCAGGTGTGCGGCCGCGCAAGAGTGCAGCGCGTTTATCCAGAAAAGAGGCGCGCGCCATTGTCGCAGCAACACGATCTGTACTGACAGAAGCCATTGCTGCTGGCGGCAGTACTATTCGCGATTACGTAGACAGCAATGCGAAAAAAGGTGGTTATCAATTGGCGCATCAAGTGTATGGAAGAGCGGGAGAACCGTGTTTGCATTGTGGGACAGTGTTAAAACAAGTGATAGTGAGTGGGCGCAGTAGTGTTTACTGTCCGCATTGTCAAAAGAGCTAGGAGAAAAAGATGATCATTGGCATTACAGGTGGTATTGCTTCGGGCAAGACTGCGGTAAGTGATTATGTAAAAAAACTGGGCTATCCAGTCATAGATGCGGATGAGCTGTCGCGGGAAATCATGGAACCGGGCAGCTCGGTGCTGGACGAAGTGCGCATGACTTTTGGAGAAGCTGTGTTTCAAGCAGATGGTTCGCTGAACCGTCAAGCGTTAGGGCGTTTTGTGTTTTCTGATCGTGAAGCGCGGCAGAAGCTGGATGCCATTACACACCCTGCAATTGCTCGCTTAGCACAAAAGCGTTTTAGTGAACATCAGCATGACGCGCTGGTATTTTTTGTCGTTCCGCTTCTTTATGAAAGCGGGATGGATCGATATTGTGATACTGTTTGGCTGGTGCATGTTGACGATACATTGCGGGAAAAACGCTTAATGGCACGTGATAAAATTGATGTGACCTATGCGCGCCAAAAAATGGCGTCGCAAATGACAGAAATAGAGCGGTTAGCACATCGGCCTGAAGTGATTCGGAATGATGGTGATCTAGAACAACTGCACAAACAAGTTCGGGTGCTGATAAAAAAACTCCAAAAATCGTAAAAAAGGTGTTGACGAAATGTAAAAGATTTCGTATAATAAATCTCGTCGCTGAGGGATGAACGAAGCGGCGAGATAAAAAGCGCGGTGGTGGCGGAATTGGCATACGCGCACGTTTGAGGGGCGTGTGAGGCAACTCGTACGGGTTCAAGTCCCGTCCACCGCATCAAGCAACAGTCCAGGCGACTGTTGCTTTTTTGTTACATACAAATGTTGACAATGCAGGGCAAAAAAGATACAATCAAACTATTGGAAACATGTAAACCTTAGTCAAACAATTTTCATCTTTAGATGAAATCCAAGGAGGAATTTTTGTAATGGCAAAAGAACAATATCAGCGTACAAAACCACACGTAAACATTGGTACCATTGGTCACGTCGACCATGGTAAAACCACCACCACCGCTGCAATCACCGCAGTACTCGCACTGGAAGGTAAAGCAGCATCCACCAAGTTTGAAGATATCGATAAGGCACCAGAAGAAAGAGAACGCGGTATCACCATCAACACTGCACACGTTGAATATGAAAC
>JAXJBF010000012.1:0-5757 GCA_036303105.1 Peptococcaceae bacterium
GCCAAGTCTCCAAAGGCATATCGCCGCCATAATCACGCAATAGGCTCATTGCCACGTGAGTGTGGGTATTTACATAACCCGGCACTACAACGTACTCTTCACCACGTGCAAATTCTACGGCATCTTCAGCGTCTTCTTCGCTGACTATACCAATTTTTTTTATGATGCCATCTTCAATCAAAAGATCACCATGCTGAACCTGTAAATCATCACCAGTGAGCATGGTTACTTGACGAAACAAGGTCTTATTCATCAACTTCAGCCTCCTCTGCGGCATCCTGCTCCGATTGTTTTTCATCGTCCGTATCAAAACCCAGGAATAATGCTTCAGCAAAGGTGCGTGGATTAAAGACCTGCAAATGTTCCTTTTGTTCACCTACGCCAATGTATTTAACCGGCAGATCGTATTCGGACTTAATACCGATGACCACGCCGCCTTTCGCCGTCCCATCTAGCTTGGTAAGAATAACACCTGTCACGCCAGCAGTATCCTTAAACACCTTGGCCTGATTGAGCGCGTTCTGCCCAGTGGTTGCATCCAACACCAGCAATACATCACGTAGGCTGTCTGGCGCTTCACGATCAATAATCTTACGAATCTTGGCCAATTCATTCATCAGATTTATCTTATTCTGCAAACGACCAGCTGTATCCACCAACAGCACATCACAACCACGTGATTTTGCCGCAGCAATAGCATCAAAAACAACCGCTGCAGGATCGGCCCCTTCCTGATGCGCAATAACATCACAACCGACGCGTTCACCCCAAATTTTAAGCTGATCAGCTGCAGCCGCGCGGAAGGTATCGGCGGCCCCCAAAATAACCTTATGCCCTTGTTCTTGTAGCTGATACGCAATTTTGCCAATGCTTGTTGTCTTACCAACACCATTAACTCCCACAAAAAGGATAATATTTAAAGTATCTGGAACTAAGGTTAATGGCTGCTCCTCTTCGCCAAGCAATTGCACCATTTCATCTGCAAAAGCTTCTTTGAGGTCCTCGCTCGTTTTCAGATGATCACGTTTTTCACGTTCGCGCAATCTTTCTACCAGATCAAGTGCAGTGTTTACACCAACGTCGCCCTGAATCAGAGCTTCTTCCAATTCATCGTAAAGATCGTCGTCAATCTCTTTGCCAGAAAGTACACCAAAGACCTTCTCCATAAAACCATGACGGGTTTTTGAAAGGCCTTCATTCAGTTCTTTGTTGAGTACCTCTGCATCGGTCTTTTCAGTCTGATTTTTTTTAAATAAGCGGTCAAATAATCCCATTTATGAAACCTCCTCATCGTTAAAATCGCTCAGGCGCACCGAAACCTGCTTGGAAACACCGTTGGCATCCATTGTAATGCCATACAATACCGTTGCCGCTTCCATGGTACCTTTGCGATGAGAAATAATAATAAACTGCGTTTTGTTGGTATATTGTTTGATAAACGACGCAAAACGATCGACATTGGCTTCATCCAATGCCGCTTCAATTTCGTCAAGAATAACGAACGGACTTGGTCGCACTTCTAGCAACGCAAAAAGCAAGGCCGCCGCCGTCAGAGCACGTTCACCGCCAGACAACAGCGTTAAGACACGTTCCTTTTTGCCTGGAGGTTGGGCAACAATTTCGACACCTGTCTCCAGATAACGACCTGGCATAGACAATTCCAGGCGTGCTGATCCGCCGCCAAACATGGCTGTAAAAATTTGCGCAAATTGTTCATTGACCTTTTCATAGGCATCTTTAAAGCGCTGGGACATGGTGGTCTCCATTTCATGAATAACCGCTTCCAATTTACTTTTCGCCAGGTTCAAATCTTCCAGCTGAGCTTTTAAAAAGTTCGCCTGTTCACTAACATGTTCATATTCTTCAAGCGCCGTGAAATTGATTTCACCGAGCCTTGCAATTTTATTGCGCAAAGTCTTCAACTGTGACGGCGCGTCTGAGATATCGCATGCAAGATCGGCTGCTGCTAATGCAGCTTCTGGTGAAAAGCCAAATTCTTCAAGCAACGAATCACTGAAGCGTGTCACCTGCTCATTTAAGCGTTCCAAGCGCATTTCAGAAGCATTATGTGATCGCCAACACTTGTCGTTCAAGGAACGTATTTCGCTGAGCAATCTCTCCTGCTCACGAATTTCAACTTCCATTGTATCAATCTTTTGTTTAGCAGCTGCCATGGCCTCTGATACATCTTGATGGCTTTGTTGAGCTGTCTGTAATGATATTTTTTCAGATAAGAGCGCTTCATCCAGTGCTCTTATTTCTTCAATCAATTCAGTTTGATCCTGATTTTGCTGCGTTTGTAATTGCTCTAATCTTGTTTTCTCAGCTACAACTTCACGATAACGCTGACGTTGATGTTGATATTGTTCATCACTGGTCGCCTGCTGAACAAGAATATTTTGTAAGGCCATTTGTGTTGTCTGCAGGGCCTCCTCTGCTGTACTCAATGCCATGCGCTTATGCTGTAAGGTTTCAGCCAGCTCTGTCAGTTCTTCTGCAATATTTTGCGAAACATCGCGCACACGTACCAACTCTTGCTCCGCTGTTTCACGTTCTGCGCTCAACGTTTCGCGATTCATCTTCTCCAATGTTAACTCACGTTGCAGCCGCTTTAGCTGTGCAGTCTGCTGATCCAATACAACAGAAATCTCACGTAGTTGAAGCTGTTCTTCTTGCTGTCGGCTGCGCCCCCGTTCCTGGGACTGCTGCAGCGCTTCTAATTTTTGCTGCAACTCTGCAATTTTAACAGCAAACGCTGCTTCCTCTGCTGTTAAAGCTGTAATTTTATCTTTTAACTCAGCCATCTCATGCTTACGATGAACAATGGAACTTTGCTTTTTTTGATGGCCACCCGTCATGCTGCCACCAGGCGCAATAACATCTCCGTCAAGTGTCACAAAGCGATATTTCGAACCTGTCCGCTTTGACAAAGCCGTGGCACTGGCTAAATCTCGCAGTATCCAAACACGCCCTAAAAGTTGTGCCATCACTGATTCAAATGCCGGATCATATGTCACAAGGTCCAGCGCCAAACCAATCACCGCATCATCATGGAAATCAACATCTTGGCGTTTGCCTTTTACCAAGTTCAGCGGCATAAATGTGACACGGCCACGACGTTCACGCTTCAGCCATGCGATGGCTTGCTGCGCATCACGATCATCGGTGACCACAACGTTTTGCGCAGCACCACCTAATGCATTTTCAATCGCTGTCAAATAATCACTCGGAATGTCCAGCAACTGAAGAATGGAGCCCTGAATGCCTTGCAATCGGTTTTCCTTTTTTGCCCGTAAAACCTGCTGCACCCCTTGATAGTAACCTTCACCACTGGCTTCAAATTCTTCCAATGTTTCCAATCGACTTTTCGACTGCATGAGATGCTGTACCGTTTGTTGTTGCTGCCGTAATTGCTCTTGAAGAATTTGGCCGCAATGTGAAATGTCCGATGTAAGTGTTTGCAGTGCAGTTTCTGTTTCTGTCAAAATTTTTTCTTGTTTGACACGGTCTGCTTCACGTGCAGCCGTCTCTGTTGCAAGCTGATCATACTGGCGTTGCAGTTCTTCTAAGCGCGTATCAACACGCTCACTGCGTGCTTGATCACCATGCAGCGCCTGTTCCAAACGAGTCATCTCGTTATTCGTCGCAGATTGACGTGAAAGTACATCAAACTGTTGGGATTGCAGATCATCAATCTGTGTTTTTAATGATGCCACGGTTGTTTCTGCATGATGAAGAGCGTTTTCTCCATGTTTTGCTTCATCACCAATATCTGCCACTTGCTGCTGACTGTCCGCCACTGCTATTGCTAATGTTTCAGCGTTGGCAGTGATTTCTCGCAGCTGACGATCAGCATCCTCCACCAATGTTGTCAATGTGGTTAAACGTTCCTTGGCATGCTGATGCCGTTCTGAAAGCAGTGTCAAAGCCTTCTCATGCTCTTGTGTATCACGCAGAGAGTCGGTATAGGCTGCCTGTGCACCTTCCATCTCATGACGTTCCTGCGCCAGTTTTTCTTTTGCCACAGTCAAATCGGCCTCATGACGGTCGAGTTTCGTTTGCGCTTCCACTGCTGCCTGATGGTCACTCTCAACCGTTTCGCGCTGTGTTTTTTGCTCCGTCTGTACGGCAAGCAACTGTTGCGTCAAATATGACAACTGCAAATGATCGGCTTCACTTTTGAGGGAGCGATAAACGCGCACTTTTTCGGCCTGCTTGGCCAATGGATCAATACGCTGCTCCAACTCATAAAGAATATCATCCAGACGAGTCATATCATCTGTAGTAGATTCCAACTTACGCTCAGCTTCACGCTTGCGATATTTATATTTACTAATCCCTGCCGCTTCTTCAATAAGCCCACGTCGCTCCTCGGCGTGCAGCGTTAATATTTCTTCAATCTTTCCTTGACCAATGACACTAAAACCGTCTTTGCCAAGACCTGTATCCATAAATAATTCCTGAATATCTTTCAAACGGCAAGTGTTTTTATTAAGCATATAATTACTTTCACCAGAACGGTACAACGTGCGCGAAACCTCAATTTCATCACAATCAAGCGCAAAAATACGCTGACTGTTATCTAATATCATGGTTACGCGTGCCATCCCAACCGGCTTGCGATCCACACTTCCGGAAAATATAACATCCTCCATCTTTGAACCGCGCAACGTTTTCGCGCTCTGTTCTCCCAACACCCAGCGAATGGCATCAACCACATTACTTTTACCGCTGCCATTTGGCCCGACAATGGCCGTCACCCCTGGGGAGAAGGAAAAATAAACCTTATCTGCAAAGGATTTGAAACCTTGGATCTCTAAGGATTTAAGAAACATGTGTCACTTTCTTTCTAATTGATTGTATTGCATAGAAGAATCGGCCACCACCGTCACTGGATGACCGATCTGCTGACTTAAATAAATCAAATTTTCTCGGTGTTGTCCAATCGCTTGCGACAAGTGCCGCGGAGCCACCACAAAGGTCACCGGGCCATCTTCTTTGGACTTAAGCATAGCCATCATGCGCCGCCGAAAATACCGTGCTTTAATCAGCTCACCAAGTGCAGGATGGTAGGCCCCCGCGATCACATCGCCCTGAGACAGATTGTCTTCTGCCTGCAAGCCAACGCGAATAACAGGAATTGATGCTGCTTCAAACAATGCCAGCATCTCTGCTACTGTATCCAGCAACGTATCCATCTGCCATGGCACATAGTCACCACGCACATAGGCTTCCGCCAAAGGCGTATCACAAATAACCGCAGTAGGATAAATGCGAACAAAATCTGGCGCCAAATGGATCACCTGTCGGCAGGTTTCCAAACTGCGTGCCGGCGTATCTTCCGGCAGCGCCACCATGATTTGTGCGCCACAGGCAAAACCTGCCGCTTTCACTCGCCTAATCGCATCTCGCGCCATCACTGCTGTATGACCACGATGCGACGCACTTAGCACCTCATCATCAAGAGACTGCACACCAATTTCCACCGTATCCACAGAAAAATGATGCAGCCGTGCCAATACCTCTGGTCCCAACGCATCCGGTCGTGTGGACAAGCGAATGCCGCTGATCAGTCCTTGTGCTTTCAATATGGCCGCGCTTTCCAGCAGCGCTTCCTGTGTGGCGCGTTCAATAGCCGTAAAACTGCCGCCATAAAACGCCAGCTCCGGCACCTGGCCACTGGATGCTGCCCATTCTCGAGCCTGGTTCTCCAATGTCGCCAACGCTGGTGGCTGCCATTGACCTGTAATATGAAAC
>JAXJBF010000013.1:0-5846 GCA_036303105.1 Peptococcaceae bacterium
AGGATTATGGCACGGCCTCGCCCGCTGTCAAGGCCGCAGAATGGGTGCATGGTCATGGCTGAGCCGCCTCCTTTGCTGTGTGTGGTGAGATTTGTTTCATTATACCACAGGCCGGCGCCGGGGGCGACAGTTTTCAGAAAATTTCTGCGGCGGCATGCCCGCTTTTCAAGGGCGGCGCTGCGCGGTACAATAAGGGGAAGATGACAAAGGAGGAAGAAACAATGAAAGTATTGCTTGTCAATGGTTCCAGCCATATCAACGGCACGACGATGCGCGCGCTGGAAGAAATGGTAAAAATTTTTGACGCAGAAGGCGTGGAAACAGAGGTCATTCAGACTGGCAGCAAGCCGCTGGCCGACTGCCTGCAGTGCGGCGCCTGCGCCAAAACAGGGCGCTGTGTGATCGACGACGACGGCGTGAATGCTTTTGTGGAGAAGGCACGCACGGCGGACGGCTTTGTGTTTGCCACGCCGGTGTACTATGCCCATCCAAGCGGCCGCATTTTCTCTTTTCTGGACCGCGCCTTTTACAGCGCCGGCAAGGATGTGTTCCGCTGCAAGCCGGGCGCTGCAGTGGCGGTGGCGCGCCGCGCCGGCACAACGGCGAGCCTGGACGCGCTGAACAAATACTTTGGCATTTCTGAGATGCCAGTGGCTGGCTCCACCTATTGGAACCTGGCCCACGGGCGCGTGGCCGAGGATGCGCCGGAGGACGGCGAAGGCATGCAGACGCTGCGCAACCTGGCGCGTCACATGGTGTGGATGATGCGCTGCTTTGCCGCCGGCAAGGAAGCCGGTGTGCCGCTGCCGGACACCGAGCGCGGCACCATGACCAATTTTGTGCGCTGAGACACTCTGCCAGCAGGACAGGCCGTCCTGCTGGTTTTTTCTTGCGGCACGGCAGGCTGCCAGCGTATAATGAGGGTGCAGCCATGGGCTGCGGCAAAGATAAAAACGCACCGTGCGCCTGTGGGCGCGCCAGAGCCGGAAGGTAGCCCGGCCGTCTCGCCATTGGCGAGGTAAGTAACCTGCCCCTCCGGGTTGTCCCTTCTTTGTCCATCTTTTGATAAAGGAGGGACCATGATGGAGACTACATCGCTCACGTTAACGGTGTTCTTTGACGATCCATTCTGGGTCGGCGTGTTTGAGCGCGCCGACGGCGGGCGGCTGTCGGTGTGCCGGGTGGTCTTCGGCGCCGAGCCGCGGGATGCGGAGGTGCTGGCGCTGGTGCTGCGGCGGTGGCAGCGGCTGTCGTTCAGCGAGGCGGTGCCGGCGGCTGTCAAGCCACGCTGCCGCAACCCCAAGCGGCGGCAGCGCGCAGCCCGCAAGGCTGCCGCTGCGCAGGGCGTTGGCACCAAGGCACAGCAGGCACTGGCCCGTCAGCGCGAAGCCGGCAAAGTGGCGTGGCGCGCTGCAGCAAGCGCGGCCCGCGAGGAGCAAGCCGCCGCACGCCACGCCGCCAAACGCGCCAAGCGCAAAGAGAAACATCGCGGCCACTGAGCCGCCAACAACAGGACGAACGTCCTGTTGTTTTTTATTTTAGAAGATTCCTCTATACTGCACAGCTGTGTTATAATGATGCGCGTACTTTCATTACAAGAGGGGGATTTTCATGAATCGCTACACACGCCATGGTCATATGACGGCGATTTTAACGGTGCTGATCTGGGGCACCACCTTTATTTCCACGAAGGTGCTGCTGGAGGATTTTCAGCCTGTGGAAATTTTATTCATACGGTTTCTTCTGGGCTATGCCGCGTTGTGGCTGGTGTACCCGCATCCGCTGCGGGGAACGACGGCGCGGCAGGAAGCGATCTTTGCCGGGGCCGGGTTGTGCGGCATTTGTCTCTACTATCTGCTGGAAAACATTGCGCTGAGCTATTCAATGGCCTCGAATGTGGGCGTGATTGTGGCGGTGGCGCCGCTTTTCACGGCACTTTTGGCGCAGGTGTTTCTGCGCGGCGAGGAACGGCTGTCAGCAAATTTCTTTGCTGGCTTTCTGGTAGCGATGGTCGGGGTGGCTTTGATCAGCTTCAATGGCCAACGTTTTGCGCTGAATCCGCTGGGCGATGGGCTTGCGCTGCTGGCGGCGCTGATTTGGGGCTTTTACTCGATTTTCACGCGCAAGATTGCCGGCTTCGGCGTTACAACGCTGCAAGCGACACGGCGCACGTTTTTCTATGGGCTGCTCTTTATGCTGCCAGCGCTTGTGGTGTTTGATGTGCGGCTGGATATTGCCCGGCTGGCCGATCCCGTGAACGCGCTGAACCTGCTGTTTCTGGGGCTGGGCGCATCGGCGCTGTGCTTTGTGACCTGGAATATGGCGATCAAGCGCCTGGGCGTGGTGCAGGCGAGCCTGTATATTTTTCTTACGCCGGTGATTACGGTGGTCTGCTCGCTGCTGATTCTGCACGAACCTTTCACCTGGATGACGGCGCTGGGCACGCTGCTCACCCTGCGCGGGCTTGTGCTCTCAGAACGGCGCAGCCTGCGCCAACGTTAAAAAAGCACGCCGCTGCATCTATTGTGGATGCAGCGGCGTGCTTTTTAATTGCGTCACTTATAGCTGACGACTTCAATACCTGCTGCTTCGGCCATGGCCTGCCAGTGGTCGAGCTGTTCCTGGCTTGGCGTGGCAAAGCGGGCGTCGGGCAGGGCGAGGCCGAGCTGCTCATACTTGGGCTCGCCGTAGCGGTGGTAGGGCAGAAATTCCAGCTTGGCACGCAGGTTGTTCTGCACGAAAAAGTCGAACACCTGCGTCATGGTGGCGTCGTCGGCGTTGACGCCGAGGATGGTTGGTATGCGCACCACCAGTGGCAGCCCGTCGCTGTTGGCGCGGCGGATGTTCTCGAGAATCAGGGCGTTGTCCACGCCGGTGAAGCGATGATGCTGGCGCCCATCGATGTGCTTGATGTCGATAAAGATGGTGTCCATTTTGCGCAGGGTCGGCGCCAGCTGCGCGTAGTCAAAATAGCCGCAGGTTTCGATGGCCAGCGAAAAGCCTTCGTCGTAAAGGGTATCGACCATCTCCGCCAGGAACACCGGCTGCGCGGTGGCTTCGCCGCCGGAAAAGGTGACGCCGCCGCCGGAATGGCGGAAAAAAATCGCCTGGTGGCGCAGTTCGTCGAGAATGTCGTCGGTCTCTGCCCAGTGGGTGAGCGCGTTGCGGCGGGTTTGACCCTCCGGATTGGCGCACCAGGCGCAGCGCAGCGGGCACCCCGCCATAAAGACGATGGTGCGTATGCCTTCACCGTCGTTGACCGAAAAATGTTGCAGTTGCATGATGTAGCCGCCCATAGTAAAAACGGCGGGAACCGTTCGGCTCCCGCCTCCTCCTTTATTGTCGTTGAACTTAGAATGCTGCGTGCTCGGTGCGGGCGATGATGGCGTCCTGCATGGATTTGGACAGGTTGACAAACTGGGTCGAATACCCGGCTACGCGCACGAGCAGGTCTTTGTAGTTTTCCGGATGCAGCTGCGCATCACGCAGCACGTCGGAAGAAATGCAGTTGAACTGGACATGGAAGGCGCCCAGCGAGAACAGTGTTTGAATCATGGCGCCAAGGTTGGCCTGGCCGCGCTTGGTGGCGACGAGGTTGTGGTCGAGGCGCAGGTTCAGCAGGGTGCCGCCGGAATGGATTTCCTGGTTGAGCTTGGCGGCGGAACGCATGGCTGCCAGCGGGGTGGAGGTGTCGGTGCCTACGAATGGGGACACACCTTCGCTGGATGGCTCGCCGTTTTTGCGGCCGCATGGCGTGGCGCCAAGGACGCGGCCCATTGGGATGTAGTTGGAAATGCCCATGAAGGCGGTGTTGAACGGTGAACCGAAGATGTCTTTATATTGATGGATTTCGTGGTAATAGTGGTTGGCGATTTCGATGGCGATATCGTCCACATAGCGGTCGTCGTTGCCGTATTTTGGGCAGGCCTGCGCCTGGGCGCGGAGCTCGTCGTAGCCTTCCCAGTTGGCCTGCAGGGCCTTGGCGAGGGTCGCCATGTCGCAGACTTTGTCTTCAAAAACGAGCTTCTTCACAGCTGCCAGCGAGTTTGCCACAACGGCCAGGCCAATGCCGGTGATGACGGGGCCGACGTTGTACTTGGCGCCGCCCTGGGAAAGGTCCTTGCCGCTTTCCATGCAGTGCTCGATGCAGGAGGAAAGGAATGGGCGCGGCACCATTTCTTTGTGCAGGCGCTGGGCTTCGATGGTGAGAATGATGGAATGGCGGCAGAGGTTGTCGAACTGCTTGTAGAAGGCGGCTTTGACGTCTTCGTAGCTGGTCATTTCAGCCGCTGGCTTTTCCTCCAGCCCCATCTGCTCGCCGGTCATGAGGGATTTGCCCTGGTTGAGGGCGTATTCGAGTGCCGAGCCAAAGTTCATGTTGACGGCGGCGGTCCATTCGCCGGTTTTGCGGAAATGCGGCACAACGCAGCCGCAGTTGTTCCAGTCGCGGGCGTCGTCTGGTTCATAGCCAGCATTCAACAGCATCTGATAGCCCACGGCGTCGCTGTGGATGGCTGGGAAGCCGGTGCCTTTGCTGACCAGGTGGCAGACGGCGTCGAGGAATTCTTTCGGGCAGTCGGCCTGCACGCGCACAGAAAGCCCAGGCTGGTGGGTTTTGACTTCTTCGGTGGCCTGGAGCGCCATGTAGGTGATTGGGTTGGTGCCGTCGGAGCCGTCGCGTTTTTTGCCGCCGACGGTGAGGTTCTGGAACTGGTTGTAGCCGGCGAAGTAGTCGGCGGTGTTGGACGAAATGGTCCACACCCATTCGGAATACTTGAGCCAGAGGGCGTCAATCAATTCCTGCGCCGCTTCCGGCGTGATGGCGCCTTTGGCGAGGTCCGCTTCATAATATGGGTCCATGTACTGGTCGAAGCGGCCAGGGTTCAGGGACAGCGGATTTTCGGAAAGGATGCCGCCGATCTGCACGAACCAGATGAACTGCAGCGCTTCGTAGAAAGATTGCGGTGGATGTTCCGGCACACGACGGCAGTTTTGCGCGATGACGCGCAGTTCTGCGGCGCGGGTTGGTTCGCTTTCCTGTTCGGCCATGGCTTCGGCGGCGTCGGCGTAACGGTTGGCGTAGCGGATGATGCCGCGGGAGGTCCAGAGGGTGGATTCATAGAAATCGCGCTTGTCTTCGTCCTCTGGGTTGGTCATGTCGAGCTGAGCGATGTGTTCTTCGGCTTCGCGGATGAGGCCGCCGAAGCCTTTCTTAAAGAGCACGTCCTGGTAGTCTGGCGTGATTTCGCCGACGGCCTGGCGCCATTTCGAGTCGTTGTCAAGGATGCCGGTGTCGACGCCGATTTTCTTGGTATCGGCAGGCACGCGCTTGAGGAAGGCTTCCTCGAGGGATTTGTTCTTCCAATATGGGAAAACTTTTTCGCGCATGAAGGCGCGCTGTTCGTCGGTCATTTCGTAAGGGTCCTGTGGGCGGTCGGAAAAGGTGTCCATTTCTTTGTCTACCCATAGCCAGGAGAATTCCGGCGTCAGAATGCCGCACTTGCGGTGCTCGCCGATGGCGCCGACGATGAGCTCGCCGTCAAAAATATGCACCGTCAGCTGGTCGCAGCAGTCATAAAAAGCTCTGGCGCGCTGAATGCACACAGGCAGCCCTTCGGTTTGCTTGTGGGATTCGGTCCACAGCCAGGCGCGTTCCGTGGAAATCGACGGTTTGGCGTTTACGTAGTGTTGTCTGATTTTTTCAATGCGTTCTGTTACCATTGCGCACACCTCTCTATTCTATAACAGCACCAAAATCGATGCAAACTGTATCAATCTATGTTAAAAGTTATCATGAAATGAGCGTGCTGTCAATCCAATACCCTGTAAAATGAAAAAATATTGCA
>JAXJBF010000014.1:0-15284 GCA_036303105.1 Peptococcaceae bacterium
TAGCCTTATCCGTAGCCTTATCCGTAGCCTTATCCTTATGTAGATTTGCTAGATTTGCTAGGCTAGCATTTCTAGCATTTTTAGCATTGCTAGGTTTGCTAGAATATGCATTGTTTTCATAGCTAGCATTTGTAGCAATGCTAGCTTTGCTAGAGTAGGCATCTCTTTCCTCGCTGGCATTTGTAGCAATGCTAGGTTTGCTAGAGCAGGCATCACTTTCCTCGCTGGCATTTATAGCAATGCCAGACGTGCTGAAATACGCCTCGTCCAAAGCGGCATCATTTGCCATGCCGTCCTCTTCGCAGGCATGGCCTGACGCCGCCGCCATCTTGCTGGCGTTTTCTGCTTTCTTACGGCCACCCTTGCGCCCTGCTTCGACGCGTCTCTTCCGGCGCTCGTCGTAGAGATCCAAAGAGCGCTGCACATCGCCTTCCACAGCCGCAAAAGCCACGCGTTCCAGCAGCGACATATCCTCAGGCATGCTGCATGGCGCCCCCACCGTGGAAAATACCGCTTGCAATACGCGTTTAAACGATTCAGCAGGCAACTCCCCAATGATGTCCCAATGAGACAAAAACATCAAAAAACCCTTGCGATCAACCGACTTATTCATCGCCACACCTCCCTTACATCAACAATCACACATCCTGCCGCGCCCACGCACACACCGCGCTGCGTCCCTGCGGCTCATAGCGCCCTGCCGGGCAATACGCCCGCACATACGCCGCAAACCAGGCGCCCTCGGCGCGCCCGTCCCAATTGAACGGACACCGCCGCCCCAGCGCCCCGCACCAAAGCACCGTCCCCCACACCTTCACCACCGCCTGCACCCCTTCCAACAGCCATTCAGCGCCAACACCCACGCCGCCATCAGCCGCTCCTCGCGCGACCAGCCAAAGCGCCACGCCGCCCGCGCCAGCCCCCGCCGGCCCACACGACGCCCCCCGCGCAGCGCCAGCGCCGTCAGCCTGGCCGCCTGCGCCGCAAACCGCGCCACATGCGCCGCCTCCGCATCCATCGCCAAAATCGCCAGCGGCATCTCCACCTGCGCCAGCCAAAACGACAACGGCGCCTCGCTCCGCCTCATACACACGCCTCCTTCTCGCCATCGGCCGACGCCTGCGCATACAGCGCCGCATCATAAAACGCCCGCGCCGCCGCCCAGATCGCCTTCGCCATCTCCGTCTTGCGCATCCCCGCCTTGTCGTAAAGCATAATCAGCTCCACCACCGCGCCGTCCGGATACGCCCCAAACAGCTTCAGCGCATAACCCAGCGTGTGCGGCCAGCCCTCGCCAAACGCCTGCTGCACCGCCGCCATATCCCACGCATAACGCAAATACTTCTCCGCTGCATTCATCGCCAAAATCGACGTATTATTCATCACACATCACCCAAACCTTTCCTTATACTACCCACTCACACACGCCGCGCCGACCGCCTGCGCGCCCTGCCAAGCGACCGCCCCCGCGGCACCATCAGCCAATACGTCGCCGCGCACACCAGCGCAAACCCCACCAGCCCCAGCACCGACTTCAGCCGACCCTCGGCCACCATCGCCACCAACGCCACATCCAGCGCCGCCCCGGCACACACCGCGCCAATCGCCAGCGACACCATCCGCTCCAACACCCTGTGCAGCATCACAACCACTCCCTTCCGTCCCTGAATAAGGGACAACTACATTAAAAAAATTTTGTCACGCTCATCCCGCGACAACCCTAAAATCTGACTCAGCCGCGCCACCTCCGACGCCGTAAACTCCGTCAGCCCGTAGCGCTTCTTATAAAAACCGTAATTACTCAGCCCCAGCGCACTGGCGAGAAACGAATACTTCAGACCCTTGGCGGCAATCGCTGCATCCAACAACACTGTATCCGTCATACTCCTCCCTCCCTTCGGACGAATGTATCTAAATCAGCTACAACCTAAGCATACCACCCTGTCCCTATATCGTCAACAAATATTCTGAGAAATCGCAAAATCTGTTGTAATTCGCCACTAAAGTTGCTACAATGGAAACAGCAAAGAAAAGGAGGTGATCGGATGAGTGTTAAGGACAACATCAAGCGGCGGCGCGAAGCCCTCGGCATGACCCTAAGCGACCTGGCCCGCTCCATCGGATTAAAGTCCCGCTCGGCGATCTCCAAAATCGAACTCGGTGAAAACGACATCGGCCAGGCCAAACTCCTCGCCATCGCCAACGCCCTGCACACCACCCCCGCCGAACTCCTCGGCGCCCCTGCGCCAGACGCCGCAGAAGGCGGCTATCGCCTGCCTGTGCTCGGGTCCATCGCCGGCGGCACCCCCATCGAAGCCGTGCAGAACATGGCCTCCGACGACTGGGTCGACGTCTCCGCCGCCACCGCCCGTGACGGCCGCCACATCGCCCTGCGCGTCAGCGGCCACAGCATGGAACCCATGATCTACGACGGCTCCATCGCCATCATCCGCCTCTGCCCCGAATGGGTCGGCGGCGCCGTCATGGCCGTCTACGTCGGCGACTACGACGCCACCCTCAAAAAAGTCAAAATCGACAGCCACGGCATCCTCATGCTCCAGCCCTTCAACCCCGACTTCGAAACCAAAATCTTCACCCCCGAAGAACAACAACGCCAAAACGTCAAACCCCTCGGCATCCTCGTCGAACACCGCAAACGCTGGGTGTGATCCGCGCGTGCCCGCGTGAGCATGCGCGCACGGATGCGTACGTAAGCGTGCCGTGAGCAGGCGGGCGTGTGCGCACGGATGCGTGCGTAAGCGTGCAGGCATGCGAAAGCCCCACCGTCCCAATGGACGGTGGGGCTTTGTTTGTGTGGGGGGTGGAGAAAAATACCCCCTGATGGTGGAAACGACAGCCACGATCAGGGGGTGCATTTATGCATAAATGCAGCAGCCGTTGCCAGCCATTCATGCCATGATAGCCACAAAAATACTCATAGAAAAACCGCTGAGCATTTGGGCTTACGAGATAAGTATGTTGTCAAAAAGCCGCTTAAGCGTGAACATCGGTTTGTGAGTTTGATCAAAGAATACTACACTGAATTCACGATGTACAGCAAGGCAACGTTATTATGGCAAACACACCTCAAGACATATCAGAACGAAACATTTATAAACCTCTTAATATTAACGGTTTTGTGCAGTCGCCATTAGACAAAAAGCGCTTATTCTTTCCTGCTCAAATAAACTTCATACCAAAAGCTTTAATCTTTTCAAATATTATCCAAATAATACCATCATTCTAAAAAATCAAACCTTTTCATTATTATTTTTATCAATTAATACTGTTTCTTTAAAAAAAATAGATCCAATACAAATCAAAAGTGGAAGCACTGCTATTCCAACCATTATATTTTCTATTGCGATAGTCTTTGTCAAAAATCCTACAATTATTGGTGCAAAAACGCCACCAAAGATCTCACCCATTGCTGGTGTAAATGACGTCGCCCTCTCACTCAAATAAATTGGCACTGATTCACTTGGAATAACAGAATTTAAGATGATCATCGCTCCAGACATAAAACACGACGCCACAGCTAATAAAAATGTCGTTAAGCCCCACGATACATCCATTTTAACAAATGTAAAAAATGCCAGACCGCCTAAGCTTGCTAAAATGGCGACTGTTTTTTTTCTTCCAAAGTAATCAGAAACTGTTGGGCCAAGAAATTCTCCTATAAATCCACCAATTCCAAATCCTGAAAATACAACGCCAGCTTGAACGATAGAAGCTTCTCTTGACAAATTAAGATAAATAATCCCATATGAAGCTGTTGTAAAATACCACATCATAGCTAAACACGTCAAAAAAGTGGCTAGTAGTATATTTTTATATTTGAGAACTTCTGTTAGGTTATTCTCCTGTTTTTCTTTTATTTCTTCTTTCTCTAAAAAAATATTTTGACAACTTAATATTAACGCGCAAACAATACAAAGAATGATACCAATTATCAAAAATGATCCTTGCCAACCAATTTCTGAATTCGCAAAGCGCGTAAACATAATAGTACCTATTGCTGAACCTATAAAAGTATAACTTGATTGAGCCGCACCAAAAAACAAGCCTCTTCTTTTTGGATCACAAAATTTAGTTAAAATCGAAAAACTTGTCGGAACGATAGAACCACAACCAAATCCTACAAATGCAACAAAAATATATACAAAAGAAATATCGCTTGTTAATGACAAGAAAAGAAAAGATACACTTGCAAGCAATATACCACAACACATAATATTTTTCGCTTTAAAATACGCCAATAATTTTCCACAAATTAAAATAGACATACACCAAAATAAAGCTAAAACTCCAGATAAATATCCATTGTGTTCCATACCTAATGAAAAACTTTTTGAGAAATAAGGGAATAAATATGAAATACAGTTATGAGCAATCCCCCCCCCTCCCCACACTAACATCATCAGAAACAAAATATACCACTGATATTTGTATTTTTGCATCGACTCACCCTCTATTACATAATACGCCAAGAAAAGCTGCGACTTTGTTGCCACAACTTTTCTTGTAAACTACTTATTTATTTCAACGGCATGCTTAAAAGCATCATAGGCAAAGGGTATCTCATTTCAATAGCACCTGCTGGACAATCCATAACACAAGCTCTACAATGCCAGCATTCTTTTTCATAAATCGGTTCTGGCACTTTTCCCGATTCTACTGGGCCAAATACATTCATGCTACAAATGCTTGAACAAATATTGCATTTTATACATTTATCTTTATTTATTACCGGAGGCATTTCTTCTTTTCCTTCTTTCTTTATACATACTTCGATATCAATTTCTCTGACGCCACTCTGCTACAAGTTCATTGTCCTTCATTCTAACAATAATTAATTGATCATCCTTAAGCGGATTTGTGAAAGTATAATCAGACCTTTGATGATTTCCTCTACTTTCACGTCTTTCAAGTGCGGAAACAAACACAGCTTTACCAAGATCGATCAAATCAAAACATTCTAATGCTCTCATTAATTCATGGGAAGTGTTAGCACAAATATATTGTTGAGCATATGTTTCTAAATCATTTAGATACTTTAATCCAGCCCTCATTTTTGTTTCAGATCGTACAAAATCAACACCAACATAATCATCCATGATTTGTTGAATCGCTAAATTTAATTCTTCCCAACTTGCTCCGCCTTCACGACTTAATATTTCATCGTAACGCTTTCTCAAACCTGAAATAAACGAAAAATCAATATTAAAATCTGACTCCTTTGCTAAAGCCTTTAGTGCAGCATTTTCTCCCGCACATCGGCCACTTATTGCCGCACCACCAATCCCGCTTTCGAAATTTCCTGCTTCATCACCAACACAATATAATCCACTGATAGTTGTTTCATGATTAATATCTACGAGTAACCCTCGACCTTGTAAATTAGGTTTATAACGACAAAATTCGACGCCCATCTTTTTTAAATCAATATTTTGGTGATCAATAGCTTCCAACACACTAGTTGCGCCTTCACACTCCAACCCCCAACGCATATATTCCATATCTTTTTCATCGGTTTCTGTGCAATTCATAAAAACTGGTCCGCTACCGTCATTTTTCTTTTCATCGAAAACGCCTTTCCAGCAATCTGCAGCAAAGTCACCTAATTCTTTTGTGGGCTTTTGAACAAATGGACTCAATGATTTCCCATTAATATCCGATAAGTAGCCGATCCAAGTTGCTTTACCACAACGTTCCATATATTTTGGGCCAGCATGCGTCCATAATTGATCCATATTGATTAATGTCGCACCTAATCTCATCGCGGCAGCCCTACCAGTACCGGTGCCCGCTGGACAATTCAAAACATTACCAATCCATCCTGGAGTGATAGAAGGGAATAGCCTCATTCCGATGCCTGTTGCAGTAATAACAGTTTTCGCCTTATATAATTTCATTTTTGGCTCATTTTTTGATACGTCTATTGCAACAGCCCCGGCTATTTCACGATTCTTATTGATAAGTAGTTCAGTAATAGGTGAATAATTATCAATCCGAACTCCACGTCGCAAAGCCTGATTTGTCAATACTTTTTTCTGATTTGATCCATCATATTTTAAATACACTCTCATTTTCCCTGGCATCGCGTGCCCGTTGAATTCCCAATCGCCATGAGGTTTCATATTAATACCCCAATCATTCCAGTCTTTGACAACTTCAAAAGACCTCTTCATGCATTTCTCAGTAATATCCCTATCTGTTACATCTTCAGACATAAACATTGCCATTTTTAGAAATTCATTAAAATCTTTATGATATTCCGGAATATAGCAAATAAAGTGATCATTCCCTGTTGCCCCAGATCCCGAACGCAGCGTATTGGCTTTTTCAGCAACAATAACCGATGCTCCTTCATCCGCAGCTGCAATTGCCGCCATCAATCCCCCAATACCACCACCTATAACCAATACATCGCATTCAATTGTTTTATCAAATAGTTCGATCATAATACTACCCTTTCTCTTTTATCATTATCCATTAAAGAATACCAACAAGCATATACCATGGAATATAACAAACAAATAACCCTACAAACAAAATCAAGGATCGAACGGCTAAACATTTTATAAAATTTTTCATAGAAACAAGATTAAAACTATAGAGCAACATTTCACTACCCGTTTCATATGGGAACAACAGTGCTGCAGAGGCATTCATAAATACCATAATTAAGCCAACAGGGTTAACACCCATAATAGTTGCAATATTAATTAACGGCTCAATCAAGCAACCAACCATTGCCATTGGTGTCATCATCATATTGCCCAAAAAGCAAATAATGAATACAATTATACAAATGCCTACGGTAGAAGCTGGCAGATATTGAATAATTCTTTCAGTAATAATCGAACCTATTCCTAATTCACTAGCAACCTGACCAATTGCAAGGCATCCTGCAATCATGAATACCATTGAAAAATTAATTGCATCTGTATCTTCTCTACCTAAAAGTCTTATGCCAGGGAGATACGATAAGAAAACAACTAACATGAATATTCTTCCGGCATCCAATCCATTATATTGACTAGTTAACAACAAAATTAGTGTCGCAGCAAAAATAACTAATGCCTTAATCTCTTGTTGTGAAAAATTACCTAGCTTCACATATTCTTTTTTAATATACTCAAGTGTTTCTTGTGAACTATATAGATTAACATTCTTTCCATCCGCGTTACGATACATAAGAATTATGACAAATAATTGTAGAATCATCATTATTACACATGGTACCAAATTATATATCGCCCACTCAACCCACGTAACAGGATATCCTACGCTTTCCATTGTTCCTGCTAATAGAATTGTCATGCCAGAACCTGTTGACCAACAGTTAGCTGCCATATTGCTTGGACCAATAGACAATGCCATAATAAGTAAAATCGCATGTCTACTATCTTTACCCCAATTCATAGTCTTGCACATGCCTATTACCAAAGCACCAAACAACGCAATTCGTGCAACAGCTGTTGTTACAAAAATCGAGGTAACTGTACCAATGACAAGGAAAACTGCAAGCATTAGATAAAAATTACCCCGTGTCAACATTAATGTTAAGTATGCTAAACGTTTACCAAGCCCAGTCTTATTCATAATTTGAGCTATCATTAGAGAACCTAACACACACCAGGTAACTTGCCCTGTCCACGAGCCAAAGGCTGTTGTTGCTGGTACAATGCCAAAAAGCCAATACCCAATTGGCATCATAATAGATGCCATAAATAACGGAATAAGATCCGTAGCCATCATGTAAATACCAGCTAAGGTTATCATACAAAAAATCTTAACCGGAAGCGAATAAATATCATTTTCTGGTATTACAAACAATACAATCAATGCAATAGCAAGTATCATCCACTTTACTTTTTCGGATTTTCTTAATCCATTCACCGCCATAGACATATTTCTCCTCCTTATAGTATTCGACCTATCTCTGCACCATCCCGAATAGCGTCTAGTGCGTCTCCTATTTCTTTACAATCACCAATCATACAATATGGAATATTTATTCTTCCAATTTCATCAACTAAATCATTATTAGGAATAGTACCTAGCGCCAATACAACCGTATCTGCTTCTAAATACATAAGCCCAGTTTCATGCATTATTTCAACCCGGCCTTCGAGTAAACGTGAAACCGGACAATTTTCATAGATACATACATGATAATCAATTAATGTTTTTAAATAATGTTGAACAATTTCTGGTGTAGCATCTTTGCCAATATTGTTCATTTCCACCACAGAAACTGTTTTGCCTTGTTTTGCTAATTTCGCTGCACACTCAAGACCAATGTACCTTCCACCAACTACTACGATATTTTGCCCAGTCTTAATTTTATCCATGATTATGTCGTTACCTTGAACTACCTGTAAATTTTTTTCGGGTATTTTTTCAAAATTTCTTGGAAAAGCACCTGTAGCCAGAACAACAAAATCAGGATCATTTGACAATATAAATTCTTTTGTAACTATTGTATTTGTTAAAACATGAATACCTTGTTCAAAAATCTGCTTTCTTTTATTTAATAACAGAGATCTATAATCATTTTTTTCTGCTGAATGGGAAGCCACTATCCATTGTCCACCAAGTTCTTCATTTTTCTCACACAGAATTACATGATGGCCCCGCTTCGCAAGAGTAATAGATGCTTCCATGCCCGCTAATCCACCTCCTATTACAAGGATTTTTTTCTGATTTTCCGTTTGAGTAATTTTATAAAATTCTTTTTCTCTTAAATTTGCTGGATTAACTGTACAAGCCCTATGATTAGCAGGATAAATATTACTACGTCTCTTTTCCGTAAAACAGTTCAAACAACCAATGCATTTTATAACATCATTTTCTCGTCCTGTTGCCATTTTAGTTATCCACTCCGGATCAGCCAAAAGCGGACGAGCCATTGCAACATAATCAATAATACCTTCAGAAATCGCACTATTTGCAAGCTCAGGATTTCCCATTTTTCCACTTGCGATTAGTTTGATATTTTTATTTATTTTTTTTATTTCCTTTGCAAAATTTAAAATTTCCCCATATGGAGTAAAATATGGTCCAACACCATCTAAAAGTACTCCATATTTTCCAAAACTTGGTTCAACTGCATCAATATATGGTGCCAACAACTCGAACATTTTTAAACTGTCATCTAAAGTAATTCCTTCAATCCATCTTTCTTTCATTCTTAATTCCAGAATGATTGCTAATTTATCTCCTACCACGCTTCTGATTTCTTCAAGAACTTCTTTCACCAAACGACATCTATTTTCTAAACTCCCACCATAATTATCCATTCTATGGTTAGAATATTGTGAAATAAAATAGGTCAACATTTTTTTAGGTGTCCCTGTTTGAAGACGTATCGCATCGAAACCGGCTAACTCACTCCTTTTAGCCAATACACCCATGCGTTTAATATATTCCTTAATTTGTTCAACAGACATGTGCTTAATATTTATTGGATATTTAATATCTGATGCACCTAAACAATAATTTTCTTTAGTATTAGTTCCCAATACTCCTAAAATGGCCATTGCTTTTATGCCATTTATTTTCACCTCGTCGACCTGTTCTTTTAGAACATACATAGCTTCATCAGTATTAATATTAACAGCTTTTATCTTTTCGAACATTGAGTCATTTAACCCAGGAAAAGTTATCAAGGCAGGAGCATATTTTTGTTTAGCTCTAAACACCATACTATCAACTTCAGCACGGGTTAAATGACCATGATTATCACCAACTTTAAATGTAATCCCAGAATATATTATTCTATTATTCAAACGCATTCTTCCAATTTCACCTGGTTGTAATAAACTATCAATCATCTCTTATAGCCTTCTTTCAAATAAAAGATTATAATAATCTACCAATTTCGGCTCCATCCCTTATGGCCGTCAAAGCATCACCCACTTGCCTACAATCACCAATAGCGTAATATACCAAATTTTTTTCATCCAATACTTTTTTTAATCCATCATTTGATGAAGTACCAATAGCTAAAACGACTGTATCAGCCTCTAACAACAGCGGCAAATGCATATGAGTTATTTCCACGCCAAAATCATCAATCTTTCTCACCGGGCAATTCGGATACATTTTTACATCATATTTAACCATTTGATTTCTTAAAATACCCGCAATACGCGGGTTGGCATTTGCACCAATCTCTTGCATATCAACAATAGATACATCTTTACCGCCTTTAGCTAATTTAACCGCAACCTCCATTCCAATAAATCTTCCTCCTATGACCACAACTCTATCACCAGTTTCTACATTATCCATAATCACGTCATTTCCTTGGACAACTTTGATTTCTAATAGATCTTCGGCATACGGTAACATCTTTGGCGTGGCACCTGTGGCCAAAACAGCACAATCATAAGTATGTTGATCCAAAAATTTTTTATCAACAGTAGTCTTCAGGTTAATCGTTACGCCATTTTTCTTGAGTTGTGCCATTTTATATGGTAGTAATGTTCTGTAATCTCCTTTTTCTTCTCCGTGGGATGCAATTAGCCATTGCCCCCCTAACTTGTCATGCTTTTCGCATAATGTCACATTATGTCCTCGCTCTGAAAGTGTAATTGCAGCTTCAATCCCAGCAAGACCTCCACCAATTACCAATATATTTTTTTTATTATCTGCTGGTTCCAAGTGATAAAATTGATCCTCGCGCAAATTGGCCGGATTCAAGGTGCAAGCACGATGCGGTGGAAAAATTTCTCTGTGGTTAGTCAAAAAACAATTAACACACCCAATACATTTCAAAATCCTATCATTTTGATTTTTTGCCGCTTTTGTCATCCATTGAGGATCAACAAAAAGAGGTCTGCCTAAACATATAAAATCTGCACTTCCATGTGCAACAATTCGATCTGCTAAATTTGGATTTCCTAATTTTCCCATGGCAATAACTGCGGTATCAGCATTAAGTGAAGACTTAATCTTCTCAGTAAAAGGCAAAACATAGCCTTGCTTAAAAAAATATGAAGGGGAAATGGTCCACTTAAATTCATTTAAACCAACAGATGGTTGAATTGCATCCACATATGGAGCAATTAGTTGTGCAATTCTTATACCATCTTCAATTTGTAAGCCACGGTCTCCAATCAAGTCATCTACACTTAATCGAATAAAAATAGGAAAATCTTTCCCGATTACATTACGAACTTCTTTTAATACCTCAATAACAATTCGTGCTCGATTCTCAATACAGCCACCATATTTATCTTCTCGTTGATTCGTATATGGAGATAAAAATGTACTTAAGAATTTACCCGTACAAGCATGTATTTCTATAGCATCAAAACCGGCTGCAACTCTCAATTTAGCTGCTTTACCAACACTATCTATATATTCCTCTATCTGTGAAATTGTCATCGCTTTTATCGATTGACCTGTATTTGTTGTTGTACGATCTGATGGTCCAAACCCTGGATTTTCATATCCACCACCACATTGAACCATTACCTTCACACCATATTTTTTTACTTCCTGAACTGCCTTTTTTGCCATCAACATACTTGTCTCATCAAAGATTGTCGCCATATCATTCATGCCAACTTTACTTGGAGCTGCAGTTCCCATTGAAGGAAAACTTATCAATCCCGGTGCATATTCCTGTTTAGCCCTATATACCAAACTCTTAATTTCGCTCTCCGTCAAAAAGCCATTATGATGACTAAGATCAAATGACATTGCCGAATATATTACTCTATTATTAAGCTTTAAACTGCCAACTTTTCCTTCTTTTAATAAATGTTCTATCATATTGTCTCACCCCTAAGTATTCTTCAACTATTCTAATTATAACGATTTATTTAATTTATAAAAAATACTAACGTTTTATGCTCTACCATAATTTTTAATTATGGCGAAACAATTACATTTCAATCTTGCTTTTAAAGAAAACACGTTTTAATATATAAAGAGCTTTTTGAGTGTTTTTGGAATTTTTGGGGGTGTACTTTCTTGACATTAAATCAATTAAAATACCTTCTAACTTTATCTGATACATGTAATATTACCTTAGCGAGTAAAAAGCTTTTTATTTCTCAGCCTGCTTTAAGTACCGCAATTAAAGAACTTGAAAAAGAACTTGGATTTGAAATAATCAAAAGGAGTAATAAAGGATGCCAGTTTACACCTCTTGGTGAAATTATCGTAGAAAAAGCAAAACTAATTATTCAAACAATTGAAGAAATAACAAATTTAGCAGAAAATGAATCTGAATTTCTTTCCGGATTACTTACTATTGGTAGCGTCCCATTTGCATCAGATACTTTTTTATTAGATTCAATTATAAGTTTGAAGAAAAAATATCCTCTATTAAAAATTTCATTAGTTGAAGATGATTCATTTCAATTATTAAAAAGAATTGGAAGCCATGAACTAGATGTAGCAATTATCCTTTTATGTAACGAAGACAAGGATGCTTTGTGCGATGAAATACAAAAAAGAGGTTTAATCTTCACACGACTCTTTCAGGATGAGATGTGCTTTTGGGTAAGTTCAAACAATCCACTACATGTTCAAAAATCAGCTACCTTAAAAGAAATTTTGAAATATCCTTTAGTGTATTACAAAGGAAATTTTAACCAATATACAGAATCTCTTTTTAAAAAATATATTAATAGTGATACTATTAATACTCTTCAATTTGAAGATAGAGCATCTTTAAAAAAATATATTCAAAAAACTTCATCAACAATGATAATGCCTAGGCACTCTTTTACAGATAATACTCTTGTACCATTAAGTGTTCTGGATTGTTTTCTTTATGCTGATATTGGAATTGTCACTCCTACAAAGTATAATTTATCTATAAAAATATTATTAGATGAGCTCCGCCAATCTATAACTGATTTTTTTTACCATGAATCTATCGATTAAAAAAGAATTTTCTGTACTCTAAAAAATCTTCATCAAACCAAAAATCATGTCAGCCTAGTTGGCGATCAAATTATATTAAAAGTCGAACGACTTTCCATGAAATCTATCACATCAATCCTTATATATGTCAAAAAACATTTCTCATTTTCTGTTAAATGAGGCCAAAATCTGTTGTGCATATTTCAAATTAAAACTTATTATAAAGAAAATATTGTACTGAAAAATTTTTTGAAAAGAGGAATTCATCGAATACCTCTCTCACTCTATATTAACAAATGACCAATGCTCATTTTCTGTAATGACATCATTAGAAGTATATTATCCTATGATGTCAAAACAGAAATTAATCCCATTCTGATAAATTGAATCGGTCCAATAAAAGCGTACAGTAAATAAAAAATCCCTAATAGTGGAAACCAAATCCACGGCATCGGGTGGTAAATTTACGTCCAGACAAAAACATGTGCAACTGCTGCCAGAAATTCGTGCCATGATAGCTGCAGGAAAAACTCATAGAGAAATCGCCAAACATTTGGGGTGCAGAAGAATTCTTTTCAATTCTTAACTCTACAAACATCTACCAACATCTTTTGACGAAGCCAGGAGGCTCTTTGACAATGATATTTATTGCTATAACACTCAATGCATCGGGACAGCTCTGAGAAGGCGCTGAATCACGCGCACACAAAAAAAGCCACCGCACACGCAAAAAGCGTTTGTGCGGTGGCTCTCTTTGTATGCGTCAGCGGCTAATGATCCGCCTTAATGCTCCAGCCAGTCGGGCGTATCGATGAGCTTGGTCCAATGCTCGTACACGTCGTCTTTGCGGACGAACTCATGGCTGTTGGTGGCTTCCTGCACTGCCAGGTAATACCAGGTGCCAGGCTGGTTGTCCGGCCAGGTTTTCATGCCATCCAGCAGATCGGCGTCATTCTCTGGCAGGCGCTTCAACATGCGGTTGATCATCGCCATGGCTTCCGCGCGGGTGATGTGATGATCCGGGCGGAAGGTGCCGTCGTCGTAGCCTCTGATCCATCCCAACGTCGCAGCGCGCTCGATGTCGGCTTTTGCCCAGTGATCGGAAATGTCTGCAAAATTGCTGTTGGCCGCTATGGTCGAGGTGTCAAATCGGGCGCAGATGGCAGCAAATTCAGCACGTGTGATGCTGGCATTCGGATCGAAGTGCGAGGTGCTGCGTCCTTTGAGAATGTTCAATTTGGCCATGGTGGCAATGTCGGTGTTGCACCACATATCATCGGCCACATCGTCAAAGGCATACACACTGGTGAGGCTGCCGTTTCTAATATCCTTGTTCAGCAGGCGGAAGAAAATCGCGGCCACTTCTGCGCGGCTGATGTTGTTCATCGGCTTCACGGTGCCATCTGCATAGCCAGCCACATAGGCGAAGTGGGTATCGCCATTGAGCCAGTCTGGCACGTCGGTCAGTTTCCAGCCTGCGTAAACGGTCTTGCTACGATCCATCTTCACGCTGGTCAGGCGCTCGCTCAAGGCCTCGTCGCTGTACCAGCCTGTGAAGGTGTAGCCGTCGCGGGTCGGCAGGTGACGCAGCGGCACCATGGTGTTTTTGGCATGGCGCTCATCCTTAAACACAGTTCCGCCATTGGATTCAAAATGCAGGACGCAGTCGTTGATCACACCGCCGCCTGTGCTTGCTTTCTTCTGCCACTGCGCGGTGAAGGTCATGTCGCTGTTGACTGTGACGGCATCGCCGGCCTGGTGGGTGGCCGTCCCATCGCTCCAGCCGGTGAAGGTATGGCCTTCCTTCGTTGGCGCTGCCGCCAGGTTAACGGCTTCGCCTGCTTCGACGGTGACCGGCGCATAGTTGCCATTGTTGTCACCACCAGCCAACTCATAGGTCACGGTGTACTGGACAACGAATGGCGCCTTCTTTTCTTCCCACTGCGCGGTGAGCGTCATGTCGCTGTTGACTGTGATGGCATCGCCGGCCTGGTGGGTGGCAGCCCCATCGCTCCAGCCGGTGAAGGTATGGCCTTCCTTCGTTGGCGCTGCCGCCAGGTTAACGGTCTCGCCGGCTTGAACTGTAACAGGACCATAGAGGCCGCTGTCCACGCCGCCATTCAAATCATAGCTCAGGATACAATCTGTGGCCAACGGCACCGCCTTCTGCCATTGTGCGGTAAGTGTGCGATCGTTGTCAATTTTGAGCGCTTCGCCTGCCGGATGGATGGCTTCCCCATCGCTCCAGCCGGTGAAGATGTGCCCTTCCTTCGTTGGCGCTTCTGCCGTGCGAATGGTGTCGCCTGCTTCGACAGTGACCGGCGCATACTTGCCATTGTCCGTGCCGCCGTTCAGGTCGTAGGTCACGGTGTAACGGACGACTGGCGGGCCCA
>JAXJBF010000015.1:0-9362 GCA_036303105.1 Peptococcaceae bacterium
TGATCATTAAAAGACCAGGACATTTTGTTCTGGTCTTTTTTGTTAGAAAGAAAGCCATAAGAAACACAGCGTTTGTTTCTTATGGCTTTTCTTTTTATTCATTGATAAGCGGAAGTTCGATTTTTACAGTAAACATGTTGTTACTTGTTTGAGTTTGCATCTTCCCTTGATGATAATTGAGCATTTGCTGCACGTTGCGAAGGCCAATGTGGCTGCTTGAGTGTGCATTGGAATTGACACGAATACCGTTTTTGAGCGAAAAATATAAGGTTGATGCCTTGATTTGCAGGGTGAGATGAATTGGTATGCGTTTGTCGCCATATTTTAAGATGTTGGAAAACAAATTATCGGTAATCCGTTTAATCATAATGGCATCACCAAAAAAATATTTATCACATGAGACGTATTGTGATTCTACTGTAAAGCCAGCAATTTGAATAAAATCAAGACCCTCCTCGAGACAGGTTATCAATGTGTTGAGCGGTTGTTTTGTTAAAGTTGGTGGTACAATTGCATCCTCGATGTGTGCAGCGTCAAACATTTTATCTGCTAAGATGCGGATATCTGCAGATTTCTTTAGGCATCGATCAATTGTTGACGTCTGCAATGCTGTTGTTTCTGGGCGTCGTTTTAATACTTCAAGATAACCGGTGAGAATGGTAAGTGGCGTGCGTAGATCGTGTGAAAGGGCACTGATGAGATCTTGATTGGCCCGGCGGCTTTCCTGTTCTTGTTGAATAGATGATTCGAGCGTGTGGCGTAGAGCATCAAGTTCTTGGGCGACAACGCCAATTTCATCCTTTCCACAGGCTGGCACCGCAGTTTCAAGATCACCGCTGGACATTCTGAGGATGGCGCGTTCAATGCACTGAATGCGCCGCACCATTCGGTTGACAAAGAGCAGTATGCCAGCCAAAAAGAGTATGATACAGAACAGGGCGCTGCCAATTGTGTATGGATAGGCAAATAATACCCGGTGGTAGGAAATATAAAGTAATGTATAGGTGCCGTTGGCAAATTCAACTGGAAATTCGGCAATTTCTTCGCCAAGCATTTTGAATTCAAGTGCCCAGATGGTATTAAACCAGGATTGTTGTGTTATTGTTGCAGATTTTCCTGCACGATAAAGGCCATCGTCGATACCGTAAATATATACTCCTGTGAATTCATCAGAAAGTGCATCAAGATAAGGTTGTATTGCAACGACTTCGGGATCGTCCATTCCTTCATCTATTTCATGGTAGGCTGGCACAATATGGTCCTTTGCCATTTGGCTGGCTTTTTCATGAAATGCTGGCTCATCGAACCAGTCAATCAAACCAATATTTTCTGCAAGTTGGGCGGCGCGTCCTTGGTTTTGCCAGAATATAGCAAATAACAGTATGGAAAAAGCTGCCCATAAGATGATGAATAGCAAAAATTTTGTGCGCAAATGCCAGGACGCAGTGGATGAACATAGTCTATTCACAACGATATCCCCTCCCCCAGACAGTACGAATGATTTTGGGATTGGCTGGATCGTTTTCAATTTTACGCCTTAAATTACGAATGTGTACCATTACTGTGTTATTGGCGCCATGATAGTAAGGTTCTTGCCATACGGTTTCAAAAAGGTGGGTTGCCGAAAAAATTTGTCCGCGATGCTGTACGAGAAGTAGGAGAATGGCATATTCAAGATCCGTAAGTGCAATTTCAGTGCCGGCTTTATTGACGGAGGCTGTGCGAGTATCAATGGTTAGATCGTCGATACGGTACACCGGCGTGGTGTTTTTCTGCCGTCCTTGATAAACATGGTATCGTCGCACCAGAGCTTTGGCGCGGCTCATGAGTTCGTTATAGGAAAATGGCTTTTCGATATAATCATCGCCGCCGCTGGCAAAGCCAAGTACCTTATCCTGTTCTTGTGTTTTTGCGCTAAGAAAGAGAATAGGAACGTTGGTGTGTTCGCGTATGGCTAGGCAAGTGTGGTAGCCGTCCAGATCTGGCATCATAACATCAAGGATGATCAGATCAAATGGCATTTCTTGGATTTTTATTAGTGCATCACTGCCCGTGGCAGATTCATGAGGAATGAAACCCTCACCACTAAGCAGAATCGAAAGTATTTCTCGTATTTCTGAATTATCATCGACAATGAGTACTTGTGGTGCGGAATCATGCAGGGTATCGGTCATATCCATTCCTCCTTTCTGTAGATAGTGTTATTATATCGGATTTTATGGCGAGACGGTGATTTCTTAAGAATTCTTTAGAAGCGCTTATGTTGTTTTTTAAGAAATGCAGAATATGCTAAGGGGATGGAAGGAGGCGTTCCCTTGAAAAAAATAGTCGCACCTCTTGTTCTGGTGATAGTATACGGATTGCTTGTAACAATCAGTGTACCTGCTGGGCATGTATTTGGTTCAAATATCGATTGGTTGTGTCAGCATGTGGCGCTGGCAGAAACCATTCGCGATGCTTGTTTGGCACAGCATACATTGTTGCCAAATTGGTTAGAATTAGGCGGTGGATCCAATGGCTATCAATTTGCATATTATGGATTTTTGAGGCCAGATGTGTTAGTAGGGTGTTTGCTGCCCAATGTTTCAATGCAAATCATATTAATAGTGTATATGTTGTTGGTCGGTCTTATTAGCGTACTATTCATGTATCGATGGTTGATTTTGGAAACAGGGAGGCAAGAGGCAGCCTGGTTTGGCGCAGTCTTATTTATGACAGCAGGTTGCTTCTTTCATTTACATCGCCAAGTCATGTTTGTTAATTATTTTCCTTTTTTGTTGCTAGCTTTCATTTGCCTAAAAAAGAGAAAGCATCACTGGATACCCTTGTGTTTTTTGGGTGTGTGTTTAAGCAGTTTTTATTATGCACCAGCTGCATTCATAGCGGTTGGCTGGTATTGGTATCGTCTGGTTGGAAAAAAATTTTGGCGTGGTTGGCTCATGTCTTCACTCGTGGCAGTGGGAATGGCAGCTGCGTTATTATTACCAACGGCGTTGGCTTTATTAGAGCATCGCAGCAGTCAGAGCGGCGGTGTCTCGTTGCTGGCATTATTAACCCCGAACTGGATGTTTAGCAGTTTGCTATTTGATAAATACGGTATGGGACTTTCACTGCTTGCTTTGTATGTGTTAGTGGTTTGTATACGGGATAGGCGCTTGCGTGCTGATGCAATATTTTTGCTGATTCTATGTGTATGTCCATTTATCAGCTATTTATTGAATGGTACGCTTTATGCGAGAGCAAAGATTTTGATGCCGTTTTTACCATTGGTGACTATGCTTGTGGCCGTCTACTGTAGTGATATTGTGGCGGCTTGCAAAGAGAAAAATGAACGGTTGCTGATGCCGCTTTGGCCATTTGCAGTTCTATTACCAGTTGTTGTATGTTGGCAGCATAGCCATAGGGCCGTATGGGTGTTTATTGATGCAGGCATATTGCTGCTTGTTGTAATCTTGCTGCGCTTTTTTCATTTACATCGTTATCTTGTTGTAGCGCTTCTGCTCGTTGCACCCATTGGTTTATATTTTGCCAATGCAGCAACAGAAGATTGGGTATCGGAAAAGACACTGTTAGAAATGACGGAAGGAGTGCCTGTTGATGCTCGAGAGATGGCCGATAATATGGCATGTTATCATTGGGACAGTTCTCTGCATTCTTTGGAACGTGCCAATTTACAGCGAAGGATGCTGCCGCGTAGTAGTATGTATTCATCTGTAACCAATCAGGCTTATGCCTCGTTTTATTATGATACATTGTTAGCGCCAATTCAGATTAATAATCGAGTGGCCCTCTTAACTGCAAATGATCCCTTCTTGCTGCATTTATTAGGAACACGCTATTTGGAGACGTCTTCTGACTGGCTTCCTGAGGGGTATCATGTTTTGAAACAAGAAAACACTGCTGTTTTGGGAGAAAATAGCAGTGTGCTGCCACGTGCTTATGTGACCGAAGCGGTTGTTGCTCAAAGCTGGTTTGAAACTTTATCACCTTATGCCAAGCTGGATGTGCTTGCACGTAAAACTGTGATAGACGATCCAGAAGCATCGTCGGAATGTGAAGCGGGAATGTCTGTGTTTTCACCGGCGTTGTTTTTGCAGCACGCGTTACCAGATGGATTGCAAATAAAAAGAATGGAAGAAGGCTGGCTAATCAATGCCCAAAAAAGTTGTCACCTTGATGTTACTTTGAAAAATCCGCAGCCAGGAAACATTCTTCTTTGTCAATTTAATGTAGATAATCGGACAAAAAAACCAGTGATCATTGATATCAATGGTATGCGTAATATGCTTTCAGGTGCTTCGGCCCCTTATCCGAATCACAATACTTGTTTTCATTTTAAGTTTTCAACCGCAGAAAATGATGGTGTTCAATCGTTGTCCATTGATTTATCACCAGGATGTTATATGATTCATCATATACAGTGGTATTGTTATGATGCGGATAATTTTAACAAAAAACAATTTACAGCATTACGGTCAGTTTCTGGTGATGGGATATGGAATGGACAGATCACTTGTCAAAAGAAGATGGTCTTTGCTACAACCATCCCTATACAGAAGGGCTTGAAAATCATTGTGGATGGTCAGGAACAAGACATCAAATGTATCAATACAGCGTTTCTTGGTTGTTACCTTTCTGAGGGCAAACACAACATCTGTGTAGTTTTTTCACCTCCAGGAAAAAGAGTAGGAATGATGTTCAGTATATTTTCAGTTCTGTGTTATATTATATTTTTGTTCATTCGAAGCATTCTTATAAGAAGATATCGAATCTAAATGATTTTAGTATGCTTTTTCATATGGATATATTTACAATTCTATGCTAAAATAAAAATACTGTATCGAGAAAATGAAGGAGAACGGGAGGTCATACATCATTGCTAGAATTGAGGTGTCAGAATGAAAATAGAGCAGTTAGAATTTCTTATCGAAGTCGTTAAAGCAGGTTCTATCAATGCAGCTAGCAAAAAGATTTTTATTTCGCAACAAAGTTTAAATCAATCATTGCGTAATTTGGAAGATGAAATAGGATTTCCATTGCTAAATCGTACCAAAAAAGGTGTTACATTAACGGAACGTGGACGAGAAGTATTTAGTGCAGCGCAAGCCATTGTAGCACGCTATGATCAAATGCTGCGGCAGATTTCGGCATTGAAGGAAGACTCCACTGAAGTCATTAGTGGAAAAATGAATGTTCATACATCGCCGATGATCAGTGTTTGCATATTGCCAGTGGTTTATGTGGATTATAAACATAATTTCCCAAAGGTTCAGCTTTTCTGTCAGGAACGGTATCAGGATGATATTGTCAAAGAAGTATCGGAACATCCTGGGGATGTTGGCTATGTTTTGGTTGCAAATACGTTAAAACATTTCTTTAATAATATTCCTGATAATGTTGAGCTTTCGCTGCTCAATACATATCCAATCTATATGGCCATGTCACCACGGCATCCGTTGGCACGTCAACACACCCTATCTTTACAATCTATTAAAGATTATCCATTGATTATTTATGAAGCTGGTGGCATTCAGGGAGAGCATGCCTTACAAAATGAGGTCGACATGCATATTCTTTTAAGCACAAATAATACCAATATGACCAAAGAACTTTTAAATGAGGGCAATGCATTGATGTATTCATATCCGCCATATGTAACACGTGGTGCGTTCCCTGAATGCGTTCATATTCCATTACATACGAAAAATATTTTCTTTGAATTATATATGGTTCATAACAAAGATGCCAACCAGCAGCAAAGACGTTTGATAGACAGCTTCAGTTCAATCTTTCAACAGTATATATAAAAAAAGAGCATGGAATTTAAGCCCTGCTTACAATGATTATTTGGAGTTAGAATGTTCTAGCTCCTATTTTTTTCGGTGTGGTGACGACGATGGACCAGTGTTTTGAGAGCGCTTCAGTATCCTTGCTTGACGTTTAAGAGCGCTTTGGGCTACAATAGACGTAATCATTACGACTTAGGGAGGTCGCCCATTATGAAATTAACTGAAACACAACTCGACCAAATGAAGGAACGTTTGATTGTCTGGATGCAAGAGCGTTTACAGGCAATTGGTGCAGAAAATGCTGTTGTAGGCATTTCTGGCGGTAAAGACAGCGCAACAGTAGCTGCCCTTTGTGTGGCCGCATACGGTAGAGATCATGTTTATGGTGTATTGATGCCAGATGGTACACAAAGCGACATTGATTATGCGAAAGATCTTTGCGAATTTTTGCAAATTCGACATGAAGTGATTAATATTTCTGGTATGACCAATGCTTTTTATGAAGCACTTGGCAAATGTGATTTCTTTGATGACGTGAGCCGTCAAACCAAACTTAATTTACCACCTCGTGTACGGATGACACTGCTTTATGCGGTGGCTCAGAGTTTAAATGCTGTGGTCCTCAATACCTCCAATCTTTCAGAAGACTGGGTTGGTTATGCGACGCTATATGGTGATACTGCAGGGGCTTTTTCTCCATTGGCTATGCTTACCACCGATGAAGTCATCCAATTGGGGCGTTCATTAGGCCTTGAAGAACGTTTTGTTGTCAAACCACCATCTGATGGTTTGACAGGCAAGACCGACGAAGATGTACTTGGCTTTACATATGATACGTTGAATACCTATATTCGTACAGGTGAAGTGTCTGATGAATTGCGCGAAAAGATTGATCACATGCATCGCATCAGTCGTTTTAAATTTGAAGGAATTGCGATGTTTGATCCAGAATTGCCAATGGTAGCCGAGGATATTGCTCATATTTATCATCAATAAAGAGGAGGCGTCTGGATGGCTAGAAGAAAGTTTGAAGATGGATTCAAAGAACGTGCCGTAGCCTATTGTCAGGAACATCCTGAAAAAACGATGAAAGCTTGCGCTGCTGACCTTGATATCGGCTATAGCACGCTGCGTCGTTGGGTCGTGCAAGTTGAGGAAGCCAAAGCTGTTGCGGATAAAGTTGGCGATGAACCAACAGAACAAGAAACAGTGACCAATGAAACGGAAGGTTCGGCTGCATCCAATGAAAGCAATGAAGTTGCAGATGCGTCAACCAATCCAGAAGGTTCCGAATCGGAAAAAGTTGAAGTGGAGGCTGACCAAGAAGACCCTGCAGCAGAAGAAGAGGTCGTAGCATCTGCAGAGGAAAGTGAATCTTCCATGTCAGCAAAAAAGGAACCTCAAGATGACAGTACTATTGGTCCTTCTGTTGCAGAAGACTATGATGCACTTGAAGATGAGCGTCTGTTTTCTTCTATTGGCCTCAATATGGGTAGCAGTGCAAATGTTCATCCACATGATGAAGATTATGATTTGCGTTGCAAATCACATCCATCGACGTATAAGAATATCCAGCATATGGCTGGAGATATGATCGTTTCTGTAAGTGCGCAAATTGGTAATGTTGTAGAAGATATCAGTGATAGTGTGAGTAATGTCGCTGGACGGTTAAGTTTGTATAAAAAGCGCCATGATCTGAAAAAAGAACGTAAGATTTTGAAAAAAGAAAAGCAAAAACGTTTAAATCGTTGATTTCATATTAATGACGGAGTAAAATGAAAGGAAGGTTTTCTATTGCTCCAGTGGATTTAAGATGAAGGAGAATGATTGATGCTAAGAATTTTTATTCTGACTTTTCCTTTTGTTGTCATGGCAATTCTTTTTTATATTGGGTACATCATTACAGGAAATATTTTGCCTGGAATTTTGACGATTGTATGTCTTATTATTGCATTGGTGATATTGTTTAAATACAATTCATTTTTGCATAGAGTCAAGAAGGAAAGAAATCAGCAGTTAAATGCATCTCAAGAAGAGGAGAACACCATTTGATTGATGGTGCGTGCATAAGTACTGGAAAATGAAATATGACCCAAGCGTGGCGACGTCATGCTTGGGCCTTTTTATGCATGTAGCATAACTAACTATATTGGGAGGAATTCCGAAAATGGATTGGAGTCTGATGTTTTTTGTCAATAGTGTTTTGCTAGGTATTGGCTTGGCGATGGATGCTTTTTCAGTATCAATAGCCAATGGGCTAAATGAGCCTCGCATGAGATTTGGTAGAATGTCTCTGATTGCAGGTACCTTTGCATTTTTTCAATGGTTTATGCCAATGGCTGGATGGATTTGTGTACATACGATTGTTCAATATTTTCGTGCCTTTGAAAAAGCAATTCCATGGATTGCTTTGGTTCTGCTGCTCTTTATTGGTGGTAAAATGATCTTTGAAGCATTGCATGATCATGACGAAAATGATATTCAGCCTGGCTCAGGCGGTGTTGGTGCAGGTGCACTTGTGATGCAGGGGATTGCGACTTCTATCGATGCACTTTCTGTAGGTTTTACCATTGCTTCTTATAATGCGCTGATGGCATTTGTGTGTGCAGTTTTAATTGCTGTGGTGACATTCTTTATTTGTATGGGCGGTTTGAAAATTGGAAAGACTGTAGGGGATAAATTTTCTAATAAAGCAGCCATCTTTGGTGGCGCGATTTTGATTTTTATAGGCATAGAAATTTGGGTGACAGGCGTTTTAATATAAATAACGCGTTGAAAATAAACATAAAGATGGTGAAAAGCACGTCCAATAATTTTTTTCAATTATTGAACGTGCTTTTTTATATGGTTGGATGATTACTGAAAAAAATTGGCAGTATACTTGACAAAGCAATGAAATTAGCGTATTCTATCTAATGTTAGTTGATGTTAACTGATAACGTTGCTTCATAAACTATTAGTATTAAAAAATGAAAAGGTGAATACTATGACATTGATGGATGCGATTGAAGGGCAAGAATATTTAATAAAAAAAATCAATACCGATGACGAAGAATTAAATGGCTTTTTATTCTCTTTAGGGTGTTATGCAGGCGAACCAATTACAGTTGTTTCTCGCATGCGGGGAAGTTGTGTAGTATCCATTAAGGATGGCAGATACAACATTGATAACCAATTGGCGAGTGCTATTGAGATATGATGGCATTTTCTTTAAAGAGCGGATTACAATGCCCTCGAGTTAGCCTAAACTATCTTTGGGGCCGTAATATAAATAATAAGGAGGTAAATGTGTATGCGTATTGCATTGGCAGGTAATCCTAACTCAGGCAAAACCACGATGTACAATGCCCTGACAGGGCGTAATGAAAAAGTAGGAAACTGGGCAGGCGTTACCGTAGAAAAAAAAGAACATGTTATCAAAAAGGGTTTCGTAAGTGGTCCGGAAGAGCTGGTTGTGGTAGATTTACCGGGGGCGTACTCGATGTCGCCATTTACTTCCGAGGAAAGTATCACAAGCGCCTATGTTAGAAAAGAAAAACCTGATGCCATTATTAACATTGTGGATGCTACCAA
>JAXJBF010000016.1:0-23269 GCA_036303105.1 Peptococcaceae bacterium
CATGGGACGCCATTGGCAGCTATCTGAGGGAAGATAGCTGCTTTTTTTCAGAATAGATGAGAAAACCCTATTTTGACATTTTTGCCAAAATAGGGTTTATCTACAGTCTGAAACGGCCTTTGCATTGCAAAGGCCGTTTCTTGTTATTCTGCAGTATTCATATAGCGTTCGCGCAGCGCCAGCAAATGCTTCACACATGGTGCAACAATCGTATCATGGCAAGTGCCGTCTGGTTCTTTGCCCCAGCCAAGCAGATCGCCGCAATCTGTGTGGTGAAAGGTTTCTTTGAACCATTCGGTGTATTCCTTGATTGCTTTGATCATCTTTTCTTTGTCATCAATATAAAGTGCCAGCACCATGGCACCGCCAGTGATCGCGCCGCAAGTCAGCTGCGTGCGCGCTCCCCAGCCCAACGACCGCAGCGCTTTTTGCCCTACGGCATCTTCCAAGCCAAGCGGATCCAGTCCAGCCAGCTGATAAGTGATCTGCGTGCAGCAGTAATCTTTTTCCTTCTTCAGGTCTTTGACCTGTTGTTCGATTGTTGCCATAGTTAATCAACTCCTTGTTGTCATTCTTGGTTCTATTGTAGCATAAAGAACGTGGGAAAGGAAAAAGAAGACACTCTCTCTCATTGTGAGGTCTACCATTGATGGTGTATATGCATGCATCATTTTTTTGTTGATGCATAAAAAGTGCCCAGTAAACTGGACACTTGATGATGAAGCCTGGTCAAAATGGGCTTGCTGTTATTGCTCTTTCATCTGGTTTGCACGTACTGAAATAAGTTGAGCAGCGATGGAAATGGCGATTTCTGCTGGTGTTTCGGCTTGGATGTCGACGCCGATTGGAGAGGTGATACGGGCGAAATCATCATCAGAAAAACCGTATTCTTCACGCAGCTTTTGGTATACGCCGGCCTTTTTGCGCGCACTGCCAATAACGCCAATGTAAGAGGCTGGTGTGCGCAACAGCTGCGCCTGGATGATGGCATCGTAAGCATGACCGCGGGTCATAACGCAGGCGTAGTCATCATTGGTGATGGTGATGGCATCGCCGATGTGATTGAAATCAACGAGCAGAACATCTTCTGCATCAGGGAAAAGAGCTTTTTGTGCAAATTCTTCGCGGTCATCCATGGCAATGCAATGAAACCCGATGTGGCTTAATACAGGCACCAGTTCTTGAGCAACATGGCCGCAGCCAAAAACATAAACACGACCAGCACTGTTGATTTGTTCAACATAATATGTTTGGCTATCCACTTCTACTAAAAGTGGTTTGCGTTTAAGCGAGGCTGTGAGCACTTCTGGCATGTCTGCACCCATAAAACCATGTGTGGGGTCGTATAGTGCCATGGCACCATTTGCAGAAACAGCACAGATTAACCATAAGTTGTCACCGGCTTGGAAACATTCTTCGGCAGTGTCCAGAAATGCCTGCAGTTGATGATCCTCAGCAGAGAGATAGGTGAAAAATACTCGTACGTCACCGCCGCAGATCATTCCAAGTGCTTGGACATCGTCCTTTGTAAGGCTGAAATCGTGTGTGCGCGAGGACTTTTCTTGGATCACTTTTTGAGCAATTTCAATGGAACGATGCTCTACAGCGCCGCCACCGATGGTACCGTACAATAAGCCTGCTGTGCTGACAAGCATATGTGCACCAGCGCCGCGTGGCGTTGCGCCGCTGGAAGCAATGACGGTCACAAGTGCCAAGTTTTCGTTTTTTTCAAGATGCTTTTTTGCTGTTTGTAGTAATGTCCTCATTGTATGATCTCCTTTCTACAATAAGCGTTCATGGTAGTTTGCAGTGTTTCGGTGATTTTCCAGCGGCGCTCCCAGGCAGTTTGAGCTTCTTTGCTTTGGCATTTTTCTTTAGCGTTTGCAAAGCGCGCACGGATAGAGATGCGTTGTGTCCCTTGCAGGCATTTATCGGCCATATAGACGACGCTGGCTTCATTGATCTCAGAGGCGTCAAGATCGTGGTGCTGGCGGACAATATCTGCTGCCTCTGTGTAGCCAAGGATAGCTAGCCATTGTGCACCGATGCGTGCGTGTTTTGGCTGTATGCGTGCAATGTCATGCAGAAGTGCAGCTTGTCCAATTAGTGTGGTGTCAAGTGGCAGAGGAAGCTGAGTCGCAAGTTCAAGTGCGAATGCTTCAACGGCTTCACAATGGGCAATGACTTGTTCTGGGGCAACTGCTTGTAAGAGCGCCAGGCATAAGGGCCGATCTAGTTCTGGCAAAGGTTTGATCGGTGCTGTTTTATTTAGGGTCAGCGCATTGCCTTCCGACGTTAGCTGCCAAAAGGCGCCATAAGGCAGTTTCGGCAAAGTGCTCTGTTGGCTGATCTGCTGCACAAAAGCGTTGATGACGCCTTTGTGTGAGACGATGGCAATATCACCTTCCGAGCTTCCAAGGATGGTGTTAACAGCATCTGTAAATCGTGCTAGTGCATGAGCCAGCGGTTCCCCTTCTGGCATGGTCAATGTGAGATCCCTTCCATGTTCGGCATATTCGTTGGGCCAACGTCGGGCAATTTCGTCAAAAGAGAGACCGTCCCATAATCCAGTGCTGCGTTCACTTAAACCAGTTTTTATGACAGGCGCTTCGTGGATGTAGCAAGCCGTATCATAAGCGCGGCTGAGGGAGCTGGTAAAAACACTGGATAATGTGGACGTGGAGAAGGTGCGTGCCAGAAGCACGCCCTGCAGATGACCAAGAGGGCCAAGCGGAGTGTCGGTTCGGCCCAGACAGATGCGGCTGCCGATGGGAAAATCAGGATGACCATGTCGGATCAGATAGATGTGACGCATTACAGATCATCTCCAAAATAGGCATTATAACGGCTGGCGGCGTACTCTTTAATATCTGCAACATATTGGTAGTAGGCATTTAAAAGTCGATGCCCTTCTGGTGTAAGGTGACTGCCGCCGCCACCAGCGCCACCTTGCACGCGAGTTAATACCTCCGATTTGGTTTGTGACTCCAGGCGGCGAATCTTATTCCAGCCAGTGGAATAAGAAATTTGCATGCGCTTGCAGGCAATGCGAACAGAGCCTGTTTCTCTGATGAGGGCCAACAGCATAGCTGTTTTTTCATCGAAAAATGGCAGCTCTCGAGAGAGGGTGACTTTTATTTCAGTGCGTGCCAATTGTCTATTGTGATAATCCAGAAGTGCTTGATAATCTTGCGGCGTGTCTGCATCATGAAGAATCCCGGCATCGTGTACTGGCACATGACAGATGTTGACATTCAAAGCATTAATTGCACCGCGCAGGCCGCCCTCTCCAGGCCAATTCAATAACGCTGGCACAAGATGACTCGCAATCAGGATAGGATGACCTTCAGCTTGTGCGCACACAGGAATGGCAACGGCGCATTGGGTTGTGATGAGTGCACGTACAGTGTCACAAGTAAATAAAGGGATATCCACAGGTGTGAATAAAATCGCGTCGCATTTGTCTTGCAAGTATGAGAGGCCAATTTTAGCGGAGGTGAACATATCTGTGGTTTCATAAGCCATGTTTCGCAAGAAAACAAGACCATTACCGCTCAGATGTCTCTCTAAAGTATCAGCATTAAAGCCAGTAACTACAACAATGTGTTGGGCGCCAGCCTGGCGCAGCGTGGCAACAATGCGCTGAGCGATGGAAATGGCACCAATATTGAGCATGGGTTTGAAATCGCCCATACGAGAAGACATCCCGGCAGCAACAATGACGGCGCCAATGGTGGCATGTGGTTGTGGTGTCATGGGCACATCACGGCGTCGATGCTTTTTTCGACACCTTCTTTCTCTGTTTTCACGCACATTTTTCTGACTGGCATGTTGAGGTTTTGCATAAAGGTAGGACGCTTATCATAAAAATTGAGAAAAGCTTTGTTTCTTTGCATCATGTAACCTCCAATCTGATTTTTAACGATTCATATAGTAGGGTGATGGATAGTGGAGTCTCACTGGGTTCAGGCAGATGGTTTTGTGATCACACTGAGAAAAGGATGTGTTGATTCTAGCTGATTAAATTGTTTTGTTTATGAAACAAGCCGAAGTCAAAATGACAGATGAAGACTGTTGACATCGAGACCATGCTTTTCTAGCAATCAATAGCGACCAAAGGTGCAGTTTGGAAAATGACAGTGTTCGCACATCTGACAGAGGCCACCTTCACCTAAGCGTAATAAATCGTCTTTGCTTAATGGTAACTTACTGAAAATTTGTGGCAATAACACATCAAACATGGTTGTTGGTCGGCTGATGGCTGCCCCAGGAACACCAAGAATAGCGGTGTGACCAAGATAAGCCACTAAGGTCATATTGCCTGGTTGAGAGGGTACTCCATAAGATATAACATCTGCACCCATTGCACGAATGGCACTTGGTGTTAAATCATCTGGATCTACCGACATACCGCCAGAAAATACAAGGAGGTCTGCGCCCTCTGCGACGAAAGAACGCCCGGCGTCAACAATCATTTCGAGATCGTCATCACACAAACGAACGCCAAGAATATCTGCAGGATAATGAGCAAGTTTTGTTCTCGCAACAGATTCAAATTTATCCTGAATACGGCCGTGATAAATTTCTGAGCCGGTAATAATGATTCCAACCTTCATCGGCTTATAAGGGAGCAAGTCGTAGAGCTGCTTACCACGACAAAGCGCTTCTGCTTCAGCGATTTGCCGCTCTTCTGTAACAAGCGGAACAATACGCATAGAAACCAATCGATCACCGGCCTTAACAGGGTAGTGGTCTGGTAAAGTGGTAATGGTGATATCTCCAATACGATTAACGGCTTCAAGAAGTGATTTATTGACACGAAACATTCCGCATTGATCAGCCACCAGCTGCACCTTGCCTTCTGAAATGGCACCATAGTGCGCGCCACTTACACTTGTCATTTGGCTCAGCCGGCGTGCAGCATCTTCTTCGTGGATTTCGCCTGCTTGCTCTTCCCAAATAAAGACATGTTGTTTTCCTATGTCCAGAAGCTTTGGAATGTCTTCTTCGGTGATCACGTGGCCGCGCTTAAAGGCAGCACCTTTAAAGCCATCATACATCGCAGTAATGTCATGGCATAATGTCATGCCAATGGCATCTTTTACTCGGACCTTTTTCATAACAGTTTCCTCCTTAGTGTGTCATGATCTCATATTAAATGGGCGGTTAGTTTAGCAGCATTACTCTTTCTCTAGGAATGTGCAGGAGAAGCTCTGATGCGCGTACATTTTGCCACAGTGTTTTATCCACTTCCCATGCCAGTGGCAAGGCATTAGGCATTTCTTTAGCGCGAACCATAATTGTATAGGAGAAAGGGTTTTCAATTTCTTCCAGAACTGTAAAGAGCGCTTGATTGGGTCCGGCACCATAAAGAATATCGTGCATGCGGATGCCGACATAATGGTATTTTGCAGCATATTGTGAGACATCAAGTATTATGCCCCAATCTGTCGCATAGATCTGGTGTGCGTTCCTTGTTACAAAGCTTGAAAAATTTTTGCATCCGGTTAGAATTGCTGCCTGCTTGGTGGTTGGATTGTGGAATATGTCTGTTTTACTGCCGCAGACCTCTACACTGCCATGATTTAGAATGGCAATTTTATCAGCCAAACGAAAGGCTTCATCTCTATCGTGCGTAACTAAAAAAACCGTTTTCCCAAAATCTCGTGCAACCTCCCGAAGTTCGCGCTCTAGGCGAAATCGTAGATGGGTGTCCAAGGCTGAAAACGGTTCGTCTAGTAATAATATCTCTGGATCAGATACCAAAATGCGTGCCAAAGCGGTACGTTGCTGTTGACCGCCTGAAATTTGTGCTGGATAACGATTTGATAGATCTGTGATTTCAAATCGTTCCATAATTTCTGCAACTTTAACATTCCTTGAGGCTGTATTTTTTTCGCGACGTGCGCCCATTCGAATGTTATCAAGCACAGTCATTTGCGGAAATAGTGCATAATTTTGAAATAGAAAGCCGACTCGACGTTTTTGAGGGGCGAGATTGATGTGCTGGCGACTGTCAAATAGAATTTTATCATCTAATACAATTGACCCTTCATCTGGACGTTCAACACCGGCGATGCATTTTAATGTCATGCTTTTTCCACAGCCTGATGCACCGAGCAGTCCCAATACTTCGTTGTCTGCTTGAAGATAAAGATCTAAACAAAAGTCACCAAAATTTTTTCTTACATTTAAATGAATGGTCACTTAAGATTCCCCCCATCTACGTCGGTAGTTTTTTGGATGCTTCTGGTTTTTTTCCAGTAGATTTACTGTTAAAAGCACTACGAATGAAATCGCCAAATTGACAAGCACCCATTTGAATGCAAGGGCGTCATTGTTGGTGCGCCATAGTTGATAAACAGTTGTTGAAATTGTGGCAGTGCGTCCAGGTGTGTAGCCAGCGATCATGCTTGTAGCGCCGTATTCTCCTAAAGCACGTGCGAATGCAAGCACTGTACCTGCCAAAATACCTTGTTTGCAGGAAGGCATGCGAATGTGCCAAAAAATATAAGTATTTGATAATCCAAATGTTTGACCAGCATAGGCTAGGTTTTCGTCGAACGCTTCAAAGGCACCGCGTGCAGTGCGATACATTAATGGAAAAATAACCACAGTGGTAGCAAAAATAGCTGACCACCATGTCATCGTCATCTTGATACCAAAAACATTTAGAACAAATGCTCCGAGCACACGATTAGGACCGAGGACACGCAAAAGCAAATAGCCAACAACGGTTGGCGGTAAAACTAGAGGGAGTGTGAGCACCACGTCAAGAATCCCTTTGATCATTCGCGGTGCCTTGGCGATATAGTACGCAGCAAAAATACCCAGAAAAAATATGATTATCGTACTTATAGCCGCAATACGCAGCGAATTCCATAATGGAAACCAATCCATGGTGCTCACCCCCCCTTGACTTAAAAACGGTATTCTTTGATTACTCGTTGATGGCCGTGAATCCAACCTCTTCAAATACAGCATCTGCCTCATCGCTGGTAAGGAAGTTCAGATAATCCTTGGCGATATCTGGGTGCTTGGAGACATTGAGTACTGCTGCAGGATAGATGACTTGTCCGCACATTTCTGATGTAGCGGTATCTACGACTGTTAAGCCAGCCGAATAGGCATCTGTTTGGTAAACAATCCCACAGTCAACGGCTGCTTCACTCACTTGAGTGGTGACTTCTTTGACATTGGAACCATAGGTGATGTTCCCTGCGTTTGCCAGTGCTGTTTCATCCAGGTTTAAGTAAGATAAAATTTTCTGGGTGTATTGTCCAACTGGCACATCGCTGTTTCCCATTGCTAAAAGAATGCTGCCATCTTCAAGCCCTGTCTTCATATCATTGAAAGATTGAATGCTTTTCGTATTGTCGTCAGGAACTACGAGAGCCACTTTGTTTTCTAGAATGTCAAAACGACTGTCTTCTAATACATAGTCCAAGCCTTCTGTGTTGACAGATGAATCTGCATTAGCATCTAATTGATCCATTTGCAATTGGCCAGCAGAAATGAAGACGTCACAATCCGCTCCTTCTTGAATTTGCGTTTTTAATGTTCCGGAAGAATCAAAGTTGAGCACAACGTTGACGTTTGGATTTTCTTCCATATAGGCATTGCTTAGTTCTGTGAGCGTTTCGGTCATGGAAGCTGCTGCAAATACGATAAGATCGACTTGTTCTGATTCATTTGTGGCAGATGCAGCGGCACTTGTTGCGTCATTGCTGCTTCCGTTTTCGCCACAGCCGGTCAGAACACCACATAGCATGACACTGATGAGCATGAATGCAAGTAGTTTCTTTTTCATGAGAGTTCCTTCTTTCATAGTATCTTGTGAAATGATACGAAACGATATGAAATAATATGAAAACAGCTGTTTTAAGAATTTTACAGCAATTTGTATTTTGTTACAATACGGTGTAAAAATGAAAAAATATTTTTATATTACCATCATTATGTGGGATAAAGTCAGCTACGTTAAGCTATAGTAGCTTGTTTTACCTGCGACTTGTAAATGGATATAAGTTGACAGCAAGTCATTATGAGAGCTACTCTTTTCTTAGAAAAGATTCACACATTTCAGAAAGATGGTGAGATTACGGACGATAAAGTATACGAAATTCGTGCAGATGTTGTTACTGTTGAAGTGCGTGATCACGCTACCGGTGAAATTTATAGGCGAGAACTTCCAATTTCTTATTATGAAAATGCAAACTTTTTGCGGTTGTCAGGAGAAAATCTAGATGGCAGTTTATCACAACTGGTGTTTTATACCGCTCGAGGATTGACGCGTATGAAAGATCTTACCGGTAAAGGACCTGACCATGATGCTTGTAATAATCACACGAATGCAAAAGAAGAAGGATCCAGCAATTGAATAGAACAAATCTAGAGGAGGGACTTCCAAATGATTAAACGTACATTTATTGTCAATGGTGTAGCGCGTCAAGTTGTTGTAGAAGAGGGCGAAACGCTGGCCAGTTTCCTGCGTGAGCGCCTTTTGCTTACCGGTTGTAAAATTGGCTGTGGTCAGGGACACTGCGGGGCCTGCAACGTCATTGTTAATGGCAAGGTAACCCGTGCCTGCATTACCAAACTGACCCGATTGCCAGACAATGCTGAGATTACAACCATTGAAGGCATTGGCACATTGAGTGACATGCATCCACTGCAGGTTGCGTGGATGGCGCATGGTTGCGCACAATGCGGCTTCTGTTCTCCAGGGTTCATTATGACTTCAAAAGTGTTGCTGGATAACAATCCTAATCCAACACGTGAAGAAGTGCGTGATTGGTTCCAACAGAATCGCAATCTGTGCCGCTGCACTGGGTATAAGCCACTTGTGGATGCGGTCATGGATGCAGCACGTGTTATTCGTGGCGAAATCACAAAAGAAGATTTGGTCTTTAAACCAACAGGTGATTCTATCGTTGGTACGAACTATATTCGTCCATCTGCAGCGCAGAAGGTCACTGGTACTTGGGACTTCGGTGCAGACGACGCGCTGAAGATGCCAAAGGATACTTTAAGACTTGCGCTTGTACAGGCACAGGTCAGCCACGCTTTGCTCAAAGGTGTCGACACATCCGAAGCAGAAAAAATGCCTGGCGTATTCAAGGTGATTACGGCAAAAGATGTTCCTGGCAAAAACCGCATCAATGGTCTCGTCATGCTGCCGCTGAACAATAAATGCGACGGCTGGGATCGTCCAATCCTTTGCGATGAAAAGATTTTCCAATTTGGTGATGCCATCGCTATCGTTGCAGCAGATACTGAAGAACATGCACGTGCAGCAGCCGCTGCTGTTAAAGTAGATATTGAAGAACTGCCAGCATACATGAATGCGATGGATGCTATTGCAGAAGATGCCATCGAAATCCATCCTGGAACACCAAATGCTTACTATGAAACCAACTGCATCAAGGGGCCAGATTTTGACTTTGATTCCGCACCAAATGTGGTTGAAATTGAATCTTATTGCTCTCGTCAGCCACATCTGCATCTCGAACCAGACTGCGGCTATGCTTACATTGATGAAGATGGTATGCTGACCATCCACTCCAAGTCTATTGGTCTTCATTTACACATGCCAATGATCGCCGATGGGATTGGCGTTCCAATGGAAAAACTGCGCCTCGTACAGAACCATACTGGCGGGACATTTGGCTATAAATTCTCACCAACCAACGAAGCTATTTTGGGGGTTGCTGCATTGGTATGCCAGCGTCCAGTATCTTTGGTATTCAATATGTATCAGAACATCACCTACACAGGCAAACGTTCTCCTGCTTTTATGCACATTAAATTGGCAGCAGATGAAAACGGGAAGCTGCTTGGCCTGTGGGGCGACAACTACATTGACCATGGCCCATACTCTGAATTTGGTGATCTCTTGACGCATCGCCTCAGCCAATTCGTTGGGGCTGGTTATCATATTCCTACCATTCGCAATAAGAGCCAAACGGTATTTACCAACCATGCATGGGGCTCTGCATTCCGTGGTTATGGTTCTCCACAGTCCTTTATGGGTTCTGAAATTGCCATGGATGTGCTTGCAGCAAAAATGGGCATGGATCCATTTGATATTCGTGAATTGAACTGCTACAAAGAATCTGAACATTCCACGATTCCTACTGGCTATGAACCAGATGTTTATTGCCTGGAAGAAATGTACAAAGTGGCACGTCCGCTTTACGAAGCTGGCAAGAAACGTGTTGCAGAAAAGAATGCAGCCTCCGATGGCCGCTATAAATATGGCATTGGTGTAGCCAGCGGTGTTTATGGCAGTGGGCTTGACGGCGTAGACAGTTCTCAGGCTTACGCAGAATTGAACCCAGATGGCACCGTCACAATGTATGTTTCCTGGGAAGACCACGGCCAGGGCGCTGATATGGGGACCTTGGTCAGTGCGCATGAAACACTGCGTCAGGCTGGCATCAAACCAGAACAAATTCGCCTTGTGATGAACGACACCAAGGTGACGCCAAACTCTGGCCCTGCAGGCGGTTCCCGTTCTCAGGTTATGACAGGTAATGCTTGCCGTCTCGCTGCTGAAAACTTGCTGGCAGCTATGAAGAAAGACGACGGCACCTATCGCACCTATGATGAAATGGTTGCCGATGGCATCGAAACCAAAGTGCTAGGACAATGGGTGGCAACTGCTTGCGCAGATCGACCAATTGACCAGGCTACGGCTCAGGGTGATCCATTCAGCGTTTACATGTACACGCTCTTCCTGCCAGAAGTTTGCGTTGATACCGAAACCGGTAAAGTTACTGTAGAAAAATTCACCTGCGTGGCCGACGTTGGTACCATTATGAACAAGCTGCTTGTTGATGGGAGCTTCTATGGCGGCTTGGCTCAAGGGATTGGTCTGGCGTTGTCCGAAAACTTCGAGGATCTGGAAAAAGATACCACTTTGCTGAAATGCGGCATTCCTTATCCAAAGGATGTTCCGGATGATATTGAACTGCACTATGTACAGACGCCACGTCCAAATGGACCATATGGTGCAGCAGGCTGCGGTGAAGCACCATTGGATGCACCACATCCTGCCATCCTCAATGCTATTTACAACGCTACTGGCGCGCGCATTAATCAGGTGCCAGCAACGCCTGACGTTGTAAAAGCTGCACTGGATGCACTGAACTAAACATTTTATTGATAAAAAAACTGTGATACACTGAAGGAGGCGGGTAACCGCCTCTTTCACTTTATTCTCTATGCAAAGGGGGCGTTTCCAATGACGATTGATGAACGCGCGTCAACCCATGTGTATCGACAAAAACAAATGTTTTCCAAAGAAGAATTGGCAGCCCGTGAACAGCTTTGCATTCATGAAGAGCCGGCCTATTGTAATGCCGCTTGTCCATTGAAACTGGATATGAAGGATGTTTTAGCAGCACTGACCAAAGGCGATTTTGATAAGGCATATGCTTTGTATGCGAAAAATACACCATTTCCATCTTTGCTTGCAGAAGGCTGTGAAGCTCCATGTGAAAACGCATGTAAGCTTAATGAATTGGGTGAAGGAATCGCGATAGGCAATCTTGAGCGGGCAATTGTCACCTATGGTACCCCTGAAAAGATATATCGTGGCTTACGCATGAAAAAGAAAAAAAATGTGGCCATTGTTGGCAGCGGCCTGTTTATTCTTTTTCTTTTAGGGGAACTGGAAAAGAAAAATTATCCGTTGTCCGTTTATTGTGCAGAAAATGATGCCAGTGAGTGGTTAGCTGTGGGGACAGCGTTTGCAAGTGCAGAGACCGTACAGCATACAATGGATACGCTGGCAAAGATGGAGGTTCAGTTTCATTTTAAGGAACAGCTGACACCATCCTTATTGGATGCACTCAAACAAAAAAATGACGTAGTATGTGCCAGCATGGCGGTTGTTCAGGATTGTCTGCCAGGGGCCGTTCCCGATCAGTCGCTGATGTATTTGGAATCCGCATCTTTGGTGTGCGGCGCGACAAATGGGGTGCTGGACAGTGCCTTTGGTGCCAAAAAAGCAGCGCTGACCGTGGATCGTCTTGCTCAGAAACTGCATCCTTCCAATACACGCGGCGAAGAAGGCGCCGTATCAACGCGACTGTATACATCCCTTGATGGGGTAGAAGCGTCCGAGCGAGTGCTTTGCCTGGGAACTTATACGAAAGAAGATGCTGTACGAGAAGCATCTCGCTGCATTCAATGCCATTGTGATGAGTGCATCAAAGCATGTCCATATTTGCAGTATTATAAAAAATTCCCGCGCAGCCTCACGCGAGAAATTTACAACAACGTGTCCATCATCATGGGCGATCATGTGATGAATAAACCCATCAATGCCTGCAGCTTGTGTGGTCAGTGTAAGGTGGTGTGCCCAAATGGCTTCGACATGGCCGAGGTTTGTCACTTAGCACGGCAAAATATGGTTGAAACAGGGAAAATGCCTCTGGCACCGCACGAATTTGCGCTGATGGATATGATGTTTTCCAATAGTGAAGCCTTCCTGGCGCGTCCGGCGGTGGGGTATGACACCTGTAAGTATGTGTTCTTTCCGGGCTGTCAAATGTCAGCCATTGCGCCGGCAACGGTTCGTGCTGCGTACAATGACTTGTGTGAACGATTGGATGGCGGTGTGGCGTTGATCCTTGGCTGCTGCGGCATCATTGCAGATTGGGCTGGACGAACAGAAATGTTCGAGGAAACTCAGGCACTTTTGAAAGACGCTCTACAAACTTTAGGCAACCCAACCATCATATGTGCCTGCCCAACGTGTCAGAAAACACTGGCTGCCTTTGCGTCTGCGCCAACCATAGGCATTTGGCAGGTACTCGAGGAAATCGGCCTGCCGGATCGTGCGACTGACGGTGCGTCACGTGTGGTGGCTCTTCATGACAGCTGTGGCGCCAGAGGTGACGCAGCCACACAGCAATCCATTCGTCGTCTTGCTGAGCAATTGCATTGTGACATTCAACCAACCGTTTATGAGGGTGACGCATCACCTTGCTGCGGCTATGGCGGGCTGACACAGTATGCCAATCGTGAAGTGGCCCATGAAATGACGGATAGGTGTTTGTCGCGGTCGGATGCGCCGTATTTGACGTACTGCATGGCATGTCGTGATCGTTTTGCACGTCAGGGACGAGAATCCATGCATATTCTGGAACTTGTCTACGGAACCAGTGCCGACCATTGCCCAGATATCAGCCAGAAACGGTACAATCGTCTTGGCTTGAAACAACAGCTGCTTAGTGAGTTGTGGAAGGAGGATTATGCATTGCTGGATGTTCCTTTTGATATTGAGTACACACCGGAAGCATTGCACATCATGGATGATCGCATGATTTTGAAAAGCGATGTGGCGCAAGTGCTGACCGCACTTCGCGAAACCGATGAAGCGATTCTCGATGAAGAAACCGGTATTTCTATTACACGTGCCCGTTTGGGTAATGTCACCATTTGGGTGAAATATAAAGAAACGGATAACGGGTATCTCGTTGTGGGTGCTTATAGCCATCGTATGGGGATCGCACCGCGCGAATAGAGGAGGCTATCATGGCAGAAAAAAATTATTACACCATTGACCCAGAGGGAAAGCTCATGTGCAAAAAATGTGGGGTGTCGCTGGAAAAAGGCAAGGCCAAGTTTACCTATCTTGACAATGGCTTTCCCGTGGAGTTGCCAGTATGTCCTGTTTGTGGGTTCGTTTATGTGCCTGAAGAATTGGCGCTTGGGAAAGTGCTTTCGGTAGAAAAAGCATTGGAGGACAAATGAACGGGCATGTTGGCGGCGAAGCGCACAGCCGTTATCTCATGGAACTGTCATTTTTGCCTGCAGGTGCGCGCGTGCTTGACATGGGTGCCGGCGATGGCCAAACCGTTCGCTTATTGAGAACCTTGGGCTATGAAGCGGAAGGCATCGATTTAAACCCTGCACAAGATGTGACCAGAGGCGATTATCTCCATGCGCCTTATGCAGATGAAAGTTTTGATGGCATCATCAGTGAGTGCAGCTTTTATGCCAGCGGTGATGTCCCTCTGGCTTTGAAAGAAGCGGCGCGCATGCTCAAAAAAGGCGGAAAGTTGGCATTTTCTGATGTGTGCAGCGATGTTGTAGCCTTACTGGGCGATGTTCGCGCAGCAGGTTTTGCCTGCCGCCATATTGAAGACCTCAGCGAGGAATGGAAAGCCTATTATTTAGAAGCGTTGTGGAAGGAAGACAACGTGCCAACCGGCAAAGGACTGTCCTATATTCTCATGATTTGTGAAAGGATGTGAACCGATGAGCGATTACTTAGATGATATGCTGGCCCTTTACGAGCAGGGATATGATTGTGCACAAATCTTGATGCGTCTCGTGCTTGACGCCCAAGGAAAAAGCAACCCTGATCTGATACGCGCTCTGGCAGGTTTGAATGGCGGCATTGGCGGCAGCGGTAGCACATGCGGATGCCTGACCGGCGGCGCTTGCCTGCTTGCTTATTATGCAGCCAAAGGCGCCGATGACGAGACCGCACATGGCGATTATCGGGAGATGGCGCTGCAATTTACCGAGTGGTTTAAAGAGTACACAGCAGAATATGGTGGTACAGAATGTTATCAGATCTTGGACGGCGACAATCGCAACAAGATCCAGCGTTGTCCCATTGTCATGGCGGCAACCCTTGAGGAGTGTCTAACGTTGTTGGATGATCATGCTATGCTGTAAGCATGCATAAGAGTGAGAGGAGTGTGGATGCATGTCAAATGCTATTGGAAAAACGGTCAGTGTATGCCCTGTGTGCCTGCGTCAACTTACTGCAGACAAAGTGGTCGGCGAAGATGGTTTTGTTTATATGGAAAAAAACTGCCCAGAACATGGCCCATGGCGCACCCTGATTTGGGAAGGCGACGCGGCGAGCTACGCCGAATGGGCTGCACGAGATCATCATACGCCGCCAGTGCTGCCTTTTGCAAAGCAGGCAGTACATGGCTGCCCAAACGATTGCGGCTTGTGCACCAATCATAAACAGGCGACCTGCTGTACACTTTTGGAATTGACCAACCGCTGCAATCTGACGTGCCCGGTGTGTTTTGCTTCTGCTGGTGAAAAAGAAGAAAAGGACCTTTCGTTGGAAGACATTGGCCGTGCCTACGATTATTTGATGGCGCACGGCGGTCCGTATAATATTCAGTTGTCCGGTGGGGAGCCGACGGTGAGAAACGATCTGGCCGATATTATTGCATTGGGCAAGGAAAAGGGGTTCCAGTTTTTCCAACTCAACACCAATGGTGTACGCCTGGCTGAAGAAGACGGCTACACCGACTATTTGGCGGCGGCTGGGGTATCGACTGTATTTTTGCAGTTTGATGGCTTAGACGATGATATCTATCGCGTGCTGCGCGGACGTCCGCTGAAAGATATAAAACTGCGGGCCATCGACAATTGCAAACGTTCCGGCTTGCCGGTGGTGCTGGTGCCAACGGTGGCAAAAGGCGTGAATGACCACGTCTTGGGTGACATCATCCGCTTTGCACTTGCCCATGCTCCTCATGTGCGTGGCGTGCACATCCAGCCAATGTCGTTTTTAGGACGCAACAGCATGGATCCAAACCAAAGCCGATTGACCATTCCAGCGGTATTGCGCCGCATTGAAGCGCAGACCCAAGGCATGATGAAGATCAGTGATTTTTCCGGCGGCGGCGCCGAAAGCCCTTATTGCTCCTTCCACGCCAGCTACACACGCAGTGCATCGGGCGTAAAAGCCATGCCAAAGCGTGAAGGCTGTTGCTGCTGCCAAAGCAGCGAAACCCGTGACACCGTGGCGCAGCAATGGAGCGGCCAGGTTTCCTGCTGTGACAATGACAGTGCGACCTCTTCCTTGGATGAATTCTTGCAGAAAGTGGTCGAAAACACCTTCACCGTTTCAGGCATGGTGTTTCAGGATGCCTGGAATTTGGATTTAGAGCGCCTGCAGCGCTGTTATATTTGCGAAGTTGACAGTGCCTATGGCATGGTGCCATTTTGTTCCTACAATCTTACCAATGTTGACGGAAAGGCGCTGTATAGAAAATGAAACGTTCGCACATCGATGCGTATATCATGGAGCAGGAAGGCTTGACTTTCCTTGACCGCCCGGCTTTGGAGCAGCTTCAGCTGAGAAAGCTCAACCATGTGCTCCAGCGCATGCGAGCCCACGGACAGACACAGTTTCCTGATCATCTCGAAACCCTGGCAGATCTTGCCAACCTGCCCTTCACAACAGCAGAGGATCTTGCCGCCAAGCCATCGCGTTATCTTTTAACGTCACAAGGGGATGTTGCACGCATCATCACCGATCAGACATCTGGGACCACCGCCCAGGCAAAACGCGTCTTTTACACCGCTGAAGATGTTTCTAACACCATTCATTTTTTTGCTGCCGGTATCAGCGAAATGGCTCAGCCTGGAGATACGGTGCTTATTACCATGCCTTTTTCGGGTGCCTTGGGCTTGGGCGATTTGATCAAACAAGCTGTTGAAAAAATAGGCGCGCATCCTCTGTGTGCAGGCTGGGGTAAAACCTATGGTGAATTGAGTGCCTTGGTGCTTGCACACAAGCCGCAGTGTTACATCGGCTTTCCAGTGCCGCTTTTCAGCCTGGCGCGTTACATGGGGGAGGCCTTGAGTGTGACGCGGGCGCTGATTTCTGGCGATGCCTGTCCGAAAGGCGTATTTGACATCCTTTCAGAGCAATTTGCACTTTATCCGCATTATGGCTCTCGAGAAATGTGTCTGGGCGGTGCCATCACTTGCCAGGCTTTTCAAGGCATGCATGTGCGTGAAAATCACGTCATTGCAGAAATTATTGACGATGCTGGCCGTCCGCTGACCGATGGGCAGGAAGGCGAGCTGGTGATCACCACCATTGGCATGACAGCCATGCCGTTGATTCGTTATCGCACTGGCGATCGCACACACATCCTTGCGGATTCTTGCCCCTGCCAGAGTATCACCAAGCGCATTGCACAGCCTTTTCGCATCGGCGAGGATGCCAAGCTACTCTATGCCCTCGACGATGCCCTTTTTGCGCTGCCAGATGTGATTGACACTTGTGTCGAACGTACCGGTGATACGCTTCATATTCAAGCCTTGTGCAAAAAAGACTGCACCGAAGCCCTGTATCATCGTGCCAAAGCCGTTTATCCAGCTATAAAAGTCACCAGCAGCCTTTGCGACGGGCAGCATACCTCCCTTTATCCAGGCAAACGCAAACTTATTTCAAAGGAGGCATCACGATGAAAACCGCCGTTATCCTAGGCGCTGGCCAAATGGGTCGGCGCCTTGCCGCCTTATTGAATAAAAACAATATTCGCCTTCTGGCCTATGGTGACAACAACCCAGCCAGCCATACCCCACAGGCAGTAGTTCCTGTCTATGCCGTGGAAACCGCGCTTGCCTTGCTGCCGGACATTGTTTTCATCGGGGTGGCGGGCCGTACACGCAGCCAGGAATTGCAGCAGCAAGCACGCGCTTTAGGGTACACTGGTCAAGTGGTGGCACTTAGTAATCTTGCTGCGCATGTTGATCTGCGTGCTGCAACCTTGCAATCGCTATTGCCGCGGCTTAGTCATGTGAAAGGAGACCTGGCAGAAGTGGGCGTGTATCAGGGCGATTTTGCCTGGCAATTAAACGCTGCTTTTCCAGAACGACGGCTGCATCTCTTTGACACCTTTGATGGCTTTTCCGAGACAGATCTTGCTGCTGAGACGACTCCGCTTCAGCAGCAAGGCAAGGTAGATTTCTCCGACACATCCGTTGCTGCCGTAGTGTCGCGCATGCCTCATCCTGCACAAGTTGTGGTGCACCCAGGACACTTCCCTGAAACAGCCGCAGCTCTTGAAACATCCTATGCCCTGGCGAGCATCGATGCCGATCTTTACGCACCAACCCTGGCGGCGCTGCACTATTTTATGCCGCGCATGAAACAGGGAGGTGTCTTGCTGATGCACGACTACACCAATCCGCGTTTTCCAGGGGTAGCACAGGCTGTGCAGGACTATGAGACAGAACATGGTCCGTTGCTGCTGCTGCCATTACCAGACCTGCATGGCACAGCGGTGATTATGGTACCTTAGTTTTCATCAATAAAAAGAAGGTTCACTTTCGATCCGTACATCGGAAGTGAACCTTCTTTTTATTGCAAATGGGGGATAGTCAGCAGCTTGCTTGGCAAAAGAGTGTATTGTTTGAAATCTTCGATTTATCGGGGTAAAATGTATGAAGAATAATTGTTATAAGGTGAGAACCATGAAATTTGCAATTTGTGATGACGAGCCTATGCACTGTGCAGAACTGGAAAACTTATTCAGCCGCAGGAATATTGACAGTGAAGTGTATCAAAGTGGCGAAGAATTATTAGCGGATCTTGAAAAAAACGATCGGCACTATGATGCATTTTTCATTGATATGGAGATGGGTGGGATGAATGGTTTGGAAACAGCCAAGCGTATTCATACGCGCGATGAACGCGCTCTTATCGTGTTTGTTACCAGCCATGAGCATTATGCAATAGAAAGCTTTGAATGTGAACCCTTGCGTTTTCTCGTTAAACCTGTGCAGGAAACAAAGCTGCAGGAAGCAATACAGGCCATTCATCGAAAATTGACGCAGAAACGCGCAACCATAGATTTTACATTCAACAAGGAATACATCCGACTTTATTGCGAGGATATCTTGTATTGCGAAAGCAAGGGCAACAGAATCAATATTGTTACAAAAAATGCCAGTTATACGACGCGCCTATCGATGAATGAATTGCAGGCAAAGTTGGCCCCTGAAGTGTTTGTGCGTGTACATCGTGGTTTTGTGATTAACATTTATCATTTAAAAACGGTAAAAGGCGATAAAATTCAATTACATGGCTGCGATCAAATTATCCCATTGGGAAGATCTTACAAAAAAGATTTTAACAAGGCGGTTATTTCCTATGAGGAGAGGGGCTTTGTCAGATGTTAGAACTGGATTTTTCTGTGTTGTTTTCGACAGTTGTCGAAGCCATAATATTTTTTATGCTATTTGAAGCGTTCTTGATAAGGCGAAATAGTCTAAAGATTTGGAAGCCCATTTTAGGAATAATTCTTTTGACGATATTAATAGTAATTAGTAATATTTTCTTTCTATATCGGTTAATGAATTTAGTTGGTTTAGCATTTTCTGCACTTTTGGTTTCTGCACTTTGGTATCAAGGTCCTTTAAGTAAAAAAATAATGGTAGCAGTTTCAGGGACGCTCCTCATTAGCTTATGCGAGGTGATTGTTCTCGTACTTATGGCAGGGAACTTAGGCATTACTGCAACAGAAATTGTAAATAACCCAGATTATCAATTTTTAGGAACGGTTATTTCAAAGATATTTGGATTGATGATTAGTAATATTCTTAGATTAAAATGTTCATCACAGCAGTTTGAATCAGGAAGAGCTTATTGGATATTATTTGTTGTATTATTTTCAGGCTCCATCGTTGCTTCTTTCTGTATTTTCCGAATGAGTTATGAGTTAAACACTAATAATTATAATAAAATGGCGATCTGGGGTATGTGTGGGCTATTCTTTTCAACTTTTTTTGGGCTTTATCTTTATGAACGCCTCGCTCGTCAAAGTGAAGCCATACGCCAACAGGAACAATATGAACAGCAATTGAAGACTGAATTGCGTCATCTGGATGATATTTTAGCTAAGCAGGAAGAACTAAAAAAGGTACGTCATGATATGAAAAATCAGTTGCTTGTGATCAAAAGCTATTTTGAACAGGGTGATAATAAAAGTGGCATGGGATATGTAAATACTTTAGTTGATGCGATCAATGAAACAAAACCATCGATCTATTCAGGTAATGTAGCTCTGGATGCCATCATAAATACGAAAAAAATACTGGCAGAAAATAAAGGAATCATATTTACAGTAGATGTCATGCAGGCAGCCAATTTGCCAATGGATGACGTAGATGTTTGCGTGATTTTTGGAAATGCTTTAGATAATGCCATTGAAGCATGTGAACGTTGTGAATGTGAGAAACATTTCATCAATCTTTTTCTGGTACAGAAGCATCAGAAATTGGTGTGTAAGATCAGCAATACAGCACCAATAGGAAGTACTTCTATAGAACAAAGTTCAAAAAAAGATAAAGAGAACCATGGCTATGGCCTAGTAAATATTAAAGAATCCTTAGCAAAATACGACAGTGAACCGGTGATCGAGCAGAAAGATGGCGTTTTTTGTTTAGGTTTTGTTATTTATGAATAGAATGCGTTGAAGAACAAAGTGAAAAATTCCCCGAGCAATTCATTGCTCGGGGAATTTTTTTGCAAGTATGTTATTTGCATCGTTTAGAAGGTTGTTTATCACAATTTGGTTTTGAACATGTGAATGTGTGATAGGATGTAGGCCAATAAAAGAGATTATTAAAAGGAGTGGATATTATGATTAGGAAACGTTTTACAGCCCTCGCTTTGGCGACATGTATGGGTATTGGCGCTGTTTTGCCAGCTACACAGGCAGATGCTGCAGATATTCAACCGCTTCCATTCCCGACCTATGTAAATGGCTCGCAGGTAACCATCAACAATGCGTTGCTTTATGGTGGTCATACTTATGTTCAGCTGCGAGAATTGGCGGCGGCAACCAATATGGATGTTGACTTTAACAGTGTGGACGATCCGATGTTACCAGGTCCAGGTGGGAGCCTGCCGATTGGCATCAGCATTGATCAGCCGACCTTCGTTTATACCAAGGATGAGGTTCAGGATTGGAGCAGCGGCTCTTGCGTGATTTTGGATAAAGCGGTAGATATCACGACATTGTACAGTCGTTATCAGGCTCGTGATGGTTTTGACTACGCTTTTGATGGCCAGGCTATTGTTGTTCCAGATGGTGATGGCGGCAGCGAACGTATTGATTTGCATGTGATTGCCAGCTACGGAAAGCATTATGTCAGTGTTGATGATTTTCGTAACAAAGTGCAGCCATATTTGATTGATATGTGCATGCAATGATTGAAAAAAGCGGCAGCTGTTGCTGCCGCTTTTCCTATGAAGAGGTGATAAGCTGGAGATGGGTGTGCTACTGTACAAGGGCTATGTGACCAAGATGTAGGGCATTGTAAATGCGGCGTTTCATGATGCGGTGGACCGTTATCTGGCGTTTTGTGCCAATGTGATGCGTCGCCCTTGTGGGGAAGTCTCAACAAGCTCAAAAAGATCGTGGTTATCCACGATCTTTTTGAGCTTATGTTATGTGTTTTTGTGCGTGAACAGCATGAATTTTAGGCAAACAAAAAAGCAAGCCGGGGGATGGTGGCTTGCTCTTTCCAGAAAGAGATGGAATTATGAGGTAACAGCGGCACCGGCAATGGAGGAAAGCGCCGCTGGATGGTTCAAACATCAATTGGGGTTGTTGCGCAGAATGTCGCTGGCAATGTCTTCCATGCGAACGCCTGCGCGCATACTATGTTGTTGTAGATAGTGGTGTGCTTCCGGTTCTGTCATGCCATATCGTTTCATTAGCAAAGCCTTGGCTTTGTCGATGGCTTCGCGAGCGCTGCTGCTGCGTTTTGGAATGCTTTGCGCAGCGCGCATGGCGTCCATTTGCAGGAGCATGTTGACAGCACCGATGAGTTCGCTGGGCCGGACTGGGACAGATAAGGTGAAGAGATCGTCGCGGTCACAGAGCGCCAGCGTGTTACCCTTGGCGAGAACGAGGATTAGAGCTTGTCCTCCCAAGTGGTCGGCCATTTCGCCGACAGTCATATCGCGCAGCTTAAAAGAACAGATGATCACGCCGCCGCCCATCTCTTTCACAGCGCGGATGACTTCAGCGCCAGTCTGGCAGCGATAGCGCACAGTGATGCCACGATGTACGAGCGCTTGTGTCATGCTTTGGGCTAGTGCGTCGTCGTTTAATGCGATAATCGTGCGAATCATTGTGCGCCCTCCTATTCTTTTAAGCTTTTGTTTGAATGGATGTTATGAGGCCGTTGTGTATACCGGCCCGAAATTGGGGACAGGAACGTCTGGGATGATGATTGAAGGAAGGTTCATCCGCTGACGGTATCGAGCCGATGCAGTGTGTGTAAGCCTCGAGATTGGGGGATGATCAATACATGACCATGTATTTGCCAACTTCCCAAGTGGTGACCTGGGTGCGGTATTCGTCCCATTCGCGATATTTACCAGTGAGGAAGCTCTTATAGGCGTGTTCGCCAAGGGTTTCAGCAACGAGTGGATCGCGTTCCATGAGCTTGAGTGCTTCGAAAAGGGTACCAGGAAGGTTGTCGATACCATTTTCGGCACGGGTCTGTGCATCCATGGAGAAGATGTCTTCGGTGACTTCTTCTGGTGGAACGAGGCCGCGTTCAATACCATCAAGACCGGCAGCAAGGCAAACAGCCAAAGCAAGATATGGGTTGCAAGCTGGGTCTGGGCAACGAAGTTCAACGCGGGTACTCTGACCACGTGCAGCAGGAATACGAATAAGCGCAGAACGGTTGGAAGCGGACCAAGCCAGATAAACAGGTGCTTCATAACCAGGTACAAGGCGCTTGTAGGAGTTAACAAGTGGGTTGGTTACAGCGACAATGGATTTTGCATGTTCCAAAAGACCAGCAATGAAGCTGTAGGCTTCGCGAGACAGTTTGCGTTCGCCATTTTCATCGAAGAAAATGTTCTTGCCGTCTTTGAAGATGGACATGTTGGTGTGCATACCAGAACCATTCATGCCGAAGATTGGCTTTGGCATAAAGGTAGCGTGCAGGCCATTGCGCTGCGCGATGGTTTTAACGGCCAGTTTGAAGGTCATGATGTTGTCAGCAGCAGTAAGTGCATCGGCATATTTGAAGTCGATTTCATGCTGGCCAGCTGCAACTTCATGGTGAGAAGCTTCAATTTCAAAACCCAGCTGTTCGAGTGTAATGCAGATTTCGCGGCGGGTGCCTTCACCATGATCGAGAGGACCAAGGTCGAAATAACCGGCTTCGTCGCTGGTCTTGGTGGTTGGGCGGCCGTTTTCGTCGGTGTCGAAGAGGAAGAATTCACATTCTGGTCCAACGTTGAAGGTGTAGCCAAGTTTAGCGGCTTTGTCAAGCACACTCTTGAGCACGTGACGTGGGTCACCGACAAATGGGGTGCCATCTGGGTTGTAAACATCGCAGATCAGGCGCGCTACGCGTTCGTGCTGAGGACGCCATGGGAGAATGGCAAAGGTGTTCAGATCTGGATGCAGATACTGGTCAGATTCATGAATACGGGTGAAGCCTTCAATAGAGC
>JAXJBF010000017.1:0-2482 GCA_036303105.1 Peptococcaceae bacterium
GGCACTGCCAGTGCCGGAAATGACGGCAAGCAGCGACCGCGACACAGCGCCAACGGTGACGGTGCGTTTGCCAGAGAACACGACAACCTTCAAGGTTGACATTCCTGTGGAAAACGTCACAGCAGGCACGGTGGCCATCCTCGTGCATGAAGATGGCAGCGAGGAAGTGCTGAAAAACACCGTGCAGACCGAAAGCGGCATCAGCGTGGCCGTGAGCGACGGCGACACCTTGAAAATTGTCGACAACAGCAAAACATTTGACGATGTGGCCAACGATTACTGGGGCGCAGCAGCGATTGACTTCGCCACCAGCCGCGAGCTCTTTGCCGGCACTGCTGAAAACACCTTCTCGCCAGACAGCGACATGACCCGCGCCATGATCTGGAGCGTGCTGGCACGCTATGAAGGTGCCGACACCACCGCTGCAGAAGGCAGCGCCTGGTACGCCGGCAGCCAGCAATGGGCGATCGACAACGGCATCTCCGACGGCACCAATCCAAACGACCCAATGACCCGCGAACAGTTTGCAGCGATGCTTTATCGCAGCGCAGGCAGCCCGGCAGTCAGCGGCAGCGTGGGTGACTTCAGCGATGCAGCCAGCATCAGCAGCTGGGCCAGCGACGCCATGATCTGGGCCGTGCAGAACGGCATCATCGGGGGCTACGAAGACAGCACCCTGCGCCCACAGAACACAGCCACGCGCACCGAAGTGGCAGCCATGCTGCAGCGCTACGTGATTCTGAACGCACAATAAAATAAGCGAGACGATCAGGCAACGAATGACACAACAAAAATTGCGCGGTGCGTTTGTGGAATGGATCTATGGGCGTGCCGCGTCTTTTATTACACGTTGGAAAGGGGAGCTGCCCATAAGGAACAACGGAGACATACGACGACATAAAAGGAGGAAACAACCATGAAACGACGATTCTGTCAAGGGATGCTCATTTTAGCTCTGCTTTGCGGCGCCGTGCTGCTTGGACCAACTGTGGCTTGGGCGGCGCCGGCTGGTGACGGCAGCGCTGCGTCGCCTTATCAAATTGCTGATGCAGACGACCTTTACTGGTTCGCGGAGCAGGTCAATGGCGGTGATGTTGACGCCAGCGCGGTGCTGACCGCAGACATCACGATCAACGAGAATGTGTTGGATGAAAACGGCGCGCTCAACGGCGAGAGCAGTGCCTACACCCAATGGACACCGATGGGCGGCGGCTTTGACGGGCCTGGATTCATCGGTACCTTTGACGGTGCTGGCTTCAGCATCCGCGGGGTGGTTATTGACAGCACCGACAGTTATGTTGGCCTTTTCAGCAAAATTGGCGAAACCGGCGTGCTGAAAGATCTGACCCTTGCGGACAGTTTCATTTCCTGGGGCGATTCGAACATTGGCGCCTTTTGTGCGATGAACGAGGGCACCATCACTGGCTGCGTCAATAGCAGCAGTGTGGTCGGCTACAGTCTGCAAATTGGCGGCATCTGCGGCTTTAACGAGGGTATCATCAGCGAGTGCGTCAATGAGGGCGTGATTCGTTCCACCGGGTCGTTCTCCCTCGGCGGCATCTGCGGCGGCAACAGCAGCGGCACCGTGACATACTGCATCAACAATGGCGCAGTGGTCAATACCGGCTCCCACATCGAAAATACCGGTGGGATCTGCGGCTATCAATTTATGGGTTCAAGTTCTACCTCTATTGAAAACTGCCGCAACAGCGCCCCTGTCAGCGCGACGTTTGAGGCTGCAGCCGTTGGTGGGATTTGTGGCTGGAACGAAAACAGCATCGCTCATTGCAGCAACGATGGCCTCGTCAGCGGCGAGGACAATGCGTTTGTCGGCGGGCTTTGCGGGAATAATTCGTACAAATTGACAGACAGTTACTGGCTTGACACGACCTGCGAGGGCGGCGTTGGCAACGCCACCGAGTGGAGTGACGAGCGCAGCATTGACGCCAAGACCTCCGCGCAATATGCGTCGGGTGAAGTGGCCTGGCTGCTGAATCAGGGGCAGGAAGCGCCGGCTTGGGGGCAGGCGTCTGCGATGCCGGATCTGCTGGCTTTTGAAGACAGCTTGTCGGTGCCGGTGCGGGTACGCTTGGTGCATCACGCGCAGATCACGACCTGGTACCTGGAAAAAGGCAGCATGCTGCCTGTCGACGAGCTCCCAAATCTTGCTGACGGCGACGTGGTGGTGGATGGCAACAACACTGTTATTGATCCAACAAGCTATGTTTTTGAAGAAGACACCACATTGAGCGTGCTCTCTGGCACTTTGCCATTCAGCGATGTGAGCGAGGGCGACTGGTTCTATGGGTCGGTCGGATTTGCCTACAGCCAGGGGCTCATGACCGGCACCTCGGCAACAACCTTTGAACCGAACACCAGCCTCAGCCGCGCCATGCTCGTGGCCGTGCTCCATCGTCTGGAAGGCAGCCCAGCGGCCAGCGCTGGTGACTTCACCGACGTGGCCGACGGCGACTGGTACGCC
>JAXJBF010000018.1:0-24573 GCA_036303105.1 Peptococcaceae bacterium
AAGCTGGCTGTCACACCACCAGTTGTCGGCCCTGTCAGAACAGGCATGTATAAAAGTCCTTCCTGACTGTGTTTATAAACAGCGCCACTGACTTTCGCCATTTGCATCAAAGAAAACAGGCCTTCTTGCATACGTGCCCCACCTGAAACAGTGTAGCCCACCACTGGTAAGCGTTCACTGATGGCATGTTCAAACAAACGTGTCAAGCGTTCGCCAACGGCAGCACCCATACTGCCCATCATAAACTTGCTTTCCATGACAAAGAAACCGCACTTTGCACCACCGATAGAGGCAGTCCCACAAATGACTGCTTCATTTTCACCGGAGGACCGACGCGCTTTCTCCAGTTTCTGATCATACTCATGAAACTGTAAAGGATCGTTAGAAACAACATCTGAAAACATTTCATGAAAACTGTTGCGGTCTGTAATCATGGCAATACGCGCACGCGCCGATACTGTGAAATGATGATCACAATGCGGACAACATTTCAATGTGGCGTCAAGCTTGTCCACCGCAACAGCACGGTGACAATTAGGACAGCTGATTTCTTTTTTTTCAGCTGCAGTCTGGCTGGCTTTGCGTCCACCTGCTTCTAATTCATTATCTGGATTTCTGCGAAAGTTCAGAAACGCCATCCCACTCACCGACCTTCCATAAATCTCAAATCATAAGTGCCAAGTACAAAGTCCTGTTCTCCAATTAACGCCAACTGTTCTTCAATGTTGGTCTCAACACCTTCGATGACCAATTCGCACAAAGCTGCACGCATTTTACGCACTGCTTCATCGCGATCATTCGCCCAAACAATCAGCTTGCCTAGCAAGGAGTCATAAAATGGGGAAATGGTACCGCCTTGAATCAAGAAAGTATCAAAGCGCACAAAAGGTCCGCCTGGTACATGCAAGGTTGTGATTTTGCCTGTTGCACGTGCGTTGATTCGACATTCAATACAGGTCCCGTGCAGATAAAGATCTTCCTGTGTAAAACCTAGAGGAATGCCACAGGCCACACGAATCTGCCATTTGACCAAATCGATGCCGTAGAGCAACTCCGTCACACCATGCTCCACTTGGAGACGCAGATTCATTTCCATAAACCAGAAATGACCGCTCTTGTCCAAAAGAAATTCCAGCGTCCCCAGGCCCACGTAACCAATCTGCTTTACAGCTGCGCAAATATCTTTAATGAGTGCATCACGCATTTCTGTTGTTACCGCAGGTGATGGTGCCTCTTCGATCAGCTTTTGATGACGCAGCTGCACAGAACAGTCGCGCTCACCCAGGCAAACAACGTGACCATATTCATCGGCAAGGATTTGAAATTCCACATGACGCGCTGGATATACACATTTTTCAAGATACAACGCACCATCGCCGAACGCAGCTCGGCTTTCAGCAACAGCAGTCGCATAAACCTGTTCCAGTTCTTCTGGTGAAGTTACCATGCGAATACCGCGCCCGCCACCACCAGAACGCGCTTTTAACATCACAGGATAACCGATGCCATCGGCTTGTTGTACAGCATCTTCCACACTTTCCAGTGTTTCTGTTCCCGGAATAATTGGCAGGCCAGCATCCCGCATCATGGTTTTGATTTTTGACTTGTCACTCAATGCTTGCATGGTTTTAGCTGGCGCGCCAATAAAAACAAGGTCGTTTGCTTCACAGAGTGACGCAAAATGGTCGTTTTCTGATAAAAACCCATAACCTGGATGAATGGCCACCGCGCCTGTTGCAATCGCTGCACTGATGATGCGTTCCTGATTCAGATAACTATCTGCACTTGGTCCAGGACCAATACAAATGCTCTCGTCAGCCAGCGCTGTATGCAGCGCATCTTTGTCCGCTTCAGAATAAACCGCTACCGTTGCAATGCCCATTTCTTTGCAGGCACGAATAATACGGACAGCAATTTCCCCGCGGTTTGCAATCAATATTTTTTTAAACATAGCATCACCGCTCCACGATAGCAAAAGAGAATTCAGCTTTTACGCAAAGACGATCGCCAACAAAGCCGCTCCCCTCTGCAAAATAGAATGGCCCCATGTTACGTTTAATGCGGCATTTAGTGGTAAATGTATCTCCTGGCTTCACCGGAGATTTAAACTTCACCTTATCCATACCTGTGTACATTGGCAGTTTGCCTTCTGTCATTTTATCACGCAACAGTACGCAAGTGGATTGTGCAAGGATCTCACACAGGATGACACCTGGTACCACTGGATTGCCAGGAAAATGTCCTTGAAGAAACCATTCATCGCCACGTACATGATAGGTGCCAATGGCCATATCTTCTTCCTGGTTGACTTCATCAACCAACAGCATGTTGTCGCGATGTGGCAGGATCTGTTTGATTTCTTCCTGATTCATACATCCATCTCCTTTATACGGAAAAGTTCGGTACCGTATTCAACGAGTTGACCATTTTCTGCACACACTTCTTCAATGATTCCATCTGCTTCTGCAACCACTTCGTTCATTAACTTCATGGCTTCAATGATGCACAACGTATCTCCACGGCTGACATGATCGCCAACTTGCACAAATGGTTCAGCATCTTCAGTTGGAGCCGCATAAAACACACCAACCATTGGCGATTTGAAGCTTACAGTTTTGTAGGTAACATTGGTTGGCACTGGCGCAGCCGTTGGGCGCACCATTGGTGCATTAACAGGCGCAGCCGCAGCAATGACCTGCGGTTTGCTGTCACATTCGAGACGGAAAAAGCCACGACTTTCATCAACTTCGATGCCAGTAAGGCCAAGTTCTTTCATGAGCGCAGCATATTTTCTAATTGTCTCTTCGTTCATTTCACTCACACCTTTCTAAATGCCAAGCAAGCATTGTGACCGCCAAAACCAAGAGAATTTGAAAGGCAAAGATCAACCTCCGCCTTTACAGCCTGATTTGGCACATAGTTCAAATCACATGCTGGATCCGGCTCCTGCAGATTAATCGTTGGTGGAATCACACCAGTATTCAACACCTTTAAGCACACAGCAGCCTCAATGGCACCTGCTGCGCCAAGAAGATGGCCAGTCATGGACTTGGTCGAACTAATCAGTACATCATGAGCCTTTTCTTCGCCCAAGGCAGTCTTAATGGCCGTGGTTTCACCAGAGTCATTCATCTGAGTACCAGTACCATGCGCATTGATATAGACGCGGTCGCTGGCGCTGTAACCTGATTCTTCCATAGCCTGGATCATTGCACGTGCACCACCAGCAGCGTCCGGTGCTGGCGATGTGATATGATAAGCATCGCACGTAGAACCATAGCCGCAAATTTCGCCATAGATTTTTGCACCACGTGCCACAGCGTGTTCATATTCTTCCAATACAAGTGCCGTTGCCCCTTCGCCAATAACGAAGCCGCCGCGGCGCGCATCAAATGGAAGAGACGCTGCATTTGGATCATCGGAAGTAGACAAAGCATGCATATTGATGAACCCTGCAACACCGAGATCATTGACAGCAGCATCGCTGCCACCACTAATTACAGCATCAGCATACCCATGACGAATCTGACGCAATGCCTCACCGATGGCATTGGAACCGGAAGCGCATGCCGTTACCGCTGGCATGGCCGCACCCTGACAATTGTAACGGATAGCAATCATCCCAGCTGCCATGTTAGCAATCATCATTGGTACCATGTATGGTGATACGCGTCCAGGACCTTTATCGATCAATTTTTGATGTTCTTTTGTCATCGTATTGATACCGCCGATACCGGAGCCAAAATATACACCGATACGATCTGGCGCTACTGTCCCAATGACACCGCTTTCCTCAACAGCTTGTACAGCTGCTGCCATAGCCAATTGAGAGAAACGATCACTGCGAAGGATTTCCTGTTTTGACATATAATCGCGTGGTTCAAAATTTTTGACTTCGCCCGCAACCTTTGCCTTATAATCCGTGGCATCAAAAAGCGTAATTGGTGCAATCCCATTGACACCATTTACGAGATTATTCCAAGTTTCATCGAGGGTATTACCAACAGGAGATACGACACCGATCCCTGTAACGACCACTCTGCGTAATTGTCCGTTCATGCAAACACTCCTTTTTACATCGCCATGCCGCCATCGACACGCAGCACTTCACCAGTAATATAAGCAGCATCAGCCAAGAATACAATCGCTTCAGCGACTTCTTCCGCTTCCCCTGCGCGTGCCAATGGAATCATTTTCAACCATGGGCTGTCTTCCCCAGCCAGGTCTTTGGTCATATCAGTAGCGATAAAACCAGGTGCTACAGCATTGCAGCGAATATTTTTTGCAGCCAATTCTTTGGCAGTAGATTTCGTCAAGCCGATAATCCCAGCTTTAGAGGCAGAATAATTGCACTGTCCAGCATTGCCCGTCAGGCCAACAACAGACGATACATTAACAATGCTGCCACCTTTATTGCGGATAAAAATACCGCAGCACTGGCGAATCATATTAAAGGTGCCTTTGAGGTTGGTCGCAATGACAGCGTCAAAATCATCTTCACGCATCATCGCCAAAAGCTTGTCGCGTGTAATACCAGCACAATTGATTAATATGTCAACGGTGCCAAACGTGTCCTTAACGGCCGCAACAGTTTCTTTTGTCTGTGTAAAATCTGCAACATCGCACTGGAACGCTTCTGCTTTTACCCCATAGCTGTCGCGGCAAATGGTGCAGACATCATTAGCAGCGGCTTCATTGCCAGCATAAATGACAGCAACATTCGCACCCAAACTTGCCAGCTTCTTTGCGGTCGCTGCACCAATGCCTCGGGACCCACCTGTTACAATGGCTGTTTTTCCCTGAATCATGCCTTCACCTCTTCTAAGATCTTTGCAAATTCTTCTACCGTTCCTGTCGTGTAACGACGCACCGATGGATCAATGCGTTTGATCATCCCACTGAGAGTATCGCCAGGTCCGATTTCAATAAAGGTATCCACGCCAGCTGCAATCATGTTGCGTACAGTGGTTTCCCAGCGCACTGGTGAAGCAATCTGTTTCGCAAGCGTTTCCGCCACATCACTGCCATAGGCTTCCCCATTGTAATTGGCATAAACAGGAATGGTTAAAGACTGTATCGTCACCGCAGCCAGCTCCTTTTCAAAGGAGGCTGCAGCATCACGCATGAATGGCGAATGAAAGCCACCTTTGACTTTCAGCGGTACAGCACGTCCGCCAGCCTCTTTTACAGCAGCACTGAACGCTTTGATCTCATCTGCAAGCCCGGAGCAAGACACCTGACCAGGGCAGTTGAAGTTGACCGGATACACGTTATCGAAACCTTCACAAAGTTTTTCAACATCTTCTGCCGATAATTTCAAAGCAGCCACCATGGCTGTTGGCTGTTCCTCGGCAGCCTGCTGCATCAAAGCACCACGTTTGCAAACGAGGCGGAACATATCAGCAAACTCGCCAGCACCTGCATAGGCCAGCGCAGCCAACTCACCTAATGAAAATCCAGCCGCCATGTCCGCGCGAATGCCGCTCTCTGCGAGGGCAGCCGCCGTTGCGAGCTCGACAACGAACATGTCCGGCTGGGTATTTTTTGTTTCTTTCAAAACAGCTTCTTCGCTTTCAAAGCACTCCTTTAATGTGCCAGGGCGAAGAGCTTCTGCAGCGTCGAACACCGACTTTGCTGCAGCGCTTTTATCGTAAAAATCTTTGCCCATGCCACTGTGCTGTGCACCTTGGCCGGCAAAGACGAATGCTATTTTACCCACTGTTGTGTTCCTTTCAAGAGCGCTTCCCCTTCGGTAACGACTTCACGAATGATCTCTGCAGCTGGCTGGATCTTGTTGACCAGCGCACAAGATTCGCCTGCCATGAAGCAGCCATTTTCACTGTCGCCTTCTTTTACAGCACGACGCAATGCACCTGCTCCCATAGCTTCCAGCTCTTCATCACTCACACAGCCATATTCAGCTTTGGTGTATTCACGTACAAAACTGGTACGCAAACTACGTACTGGATGACCCAAACGCTTACCTGTCACGGCAGTGCTGCGGTCGTTTGCCTTCAAAATCTTCTTTTTGTATTCTTCATGGATACCACATTCTTCAGCACTTAAAAAACGAGTCCCCATCTGAACACCACAAGCTCCAAGCATGAAGGATGCTGCAAAACCGCGGCCATCTGCAATACCACCAGCAGCCAGCACAGGAATATCAACAGCGTCGGCAATCAATGGCACCAATACCATTGTATTCAGTTCGCCAACATGACCACCGCTTTCTCCGCCTTCAGCAATGACTGCATCTGCACCGAGACGCTGCATCAATTTTGCAAGTGCTACAGAAGCAACAACAGGAATGACCTTGATGCCAGCCTCTTTCCAAGCACCGATGTATTTTGTTGGATTACCTGCACCTGTGGTAACTACAGCAACCTTTTCATCACAAACAAGCTGCGCTACTTCATCAGCTGAAGGGCTCATCAGCATAATATTAACACCAAAAGGTTTATCTGTTAATGATTTGGCAATATGGATTTCTTCACGCACAACGTCTACTGGCGCATTACCAGCGGCGATGATCCCAAGACCACCGCCGTTGGATACTGCTGCTGCCAGTTTGCCGTCGGCGACCCATGCCATGCCACCCTGAAATACTGGATATTCAATACCCAGCATGTCGGTGATTGGTGAATTTATCATGAGTACGCCTCTTTCTTACTTCTGGATCTTTTCGACGAAGTTTACAAGATCGCCAACCGTTTCAACCTTTTCATCCAGTTCGATGCTGATGTCGAGCTTATCTTCGAGTTCCATCAGAAGGTCAACGGTATCCAGAGAATCAATGCCGAGATCATGGAACGTGCTGTCCATGGTGATTTCAGATGCATCACATTCCAAACGATCTGCCAAAAGTTCCTGTACTGCTTCAAATACCATAATAATTTCCTCCATATCTTTTTACGGGCTGCCGGTTGGGATTTTTGATGGCACCCGTTTTTTATCTTATTGATTTTTCAACATGTTTATTTTACCCGTATCTTGTTGAGCTGTCAATAAGTTGTAACGTTTTTACTGTATCTTGATAAAGCGCTTGTTAAAATATATACAACCCTATAAAAATCCCCTTCATGCCAGCACAGCAATCCCCCACACCATCACACACCTGCGAAACGCACTGAAAGCTATGTCTCCGCTTTTTTACTGTCGATCCCACCGTTCTTTTAATGTTTCCTTTTAATGAAACAGCCTGCTAGGACTTTCTTCCTGCCTTAACAAAAGCATACAGAAAATACGCGCACGCCCTTGATGCATGCAGCAGTCGATCACAGGCTTTATCCTATCTTCACCAAATTTAATGCACAAAAAATGGCTGTCAAAATGACAACCACTATTCTATCATGCATCTATATACCAAAAACCAGTTGTATCAGCAACATATAACACACCGTACCACCTGCAATAGACAACAGCATTTGCCTTTTCCAAAGATGCAACGCCACCGTCACAGCAATAGCAATCCCCTCTGGCAAACCATGACTGCCTGAAAAAACATCCACACTGCGCAAACTATAAACCACAAGCATAGCAAAAATAGCAGACGGCAAAGCCGCACCTAAATAAGACACCAACGGCGGTGTTTCTTTACCTTCACGAAAGATGAAAAATGGCAAAAAACGTGTCAGCATTGTTCCTAAAGCACATATAGCGATTGTAAGGACCTGTTGCATGAATGTCAAAACCAACCACCCGCCTTTTCTAATGGCTGACGCAAGCCAATCAGCACAAGAAGAATCACGCACATACTTGGAATCAAAAAGCTGTCTTCACCAAATAACAGCAAGCACACCAAAGAAGCGGACAAACCAATCACAGCTGTATAATGTTTTTCTTCTTTGAGTACCTGTTCAAGAAAAATAACCACAAACATGGCCGTCAGGACAAAATCCAACCCCTCTGTATTAAATGTGATCAAATTGCCCGCCAAACCACCAATGGTTGAACCAGAAACCCAATAAAACTGATTGAGCAGTGTTACAAAAAACATAAACCATCCACGATCTACATGATCAGGTATCTTTACGGAATAATTAATAGAAAATGTTTCATCGCACATACCAAAAATCAGATACCATCGTTTCCATCCCAACCCTTTAAACTTGTCCAGCATTGCAATACCGTAAAAAAGATGCCGCGCCTGAATCATCAACGCAACCAAGAAGGTTTGTAACGGTGCAAATGGACTAAGTAGCAGCGACACCGCAACAAATTCTAAAGAGCCACCAAAAATAACCATTGCCATAATGCAGGGATAAATAAAACTGAAACCCGACACATGCATGTACACACCATACGCCAGCCCTAAAAACCAGAAACCCGCGAAAATTGGAATGGTACAAGGAAAAGCTGCTTTGAACGCTTGCCAACGCACGCCAGCACCACCAATCTGTGTTGTCATGATTCCCCTCCTTTTTTCAGGTTGTCAAAGTTTTTTCATTATAACGCAAAAAGCCGCGTGCGACAACACACGCGGCTTATCATATCACTCAAACGTCAACAGCAGCTTCCTTATCTTCTACAGCAGCAACAGCGGTATCATTCTGTCCATCATAGCCTTCATTAAAATAATCCCATATCATCGCATTCAATTCACCAATCAGAAGTCGGCCAGTGTACCCTAATGACGTATACACAACAATGCTATAAGGATGTCCACTCATTGAAATACCTATTGCATTCTCTGCTTCTTCATACTGACCATATTTCTGCGCCATCTTATCACCAATGTTCATATTTAAATAATCATCCGGTTGAGATTGAAGCATATCCTCTAATAATGTTGAAAATTCATCTTCATGCGCATACAAATAGCCAAGCACATCTTCCATAAATGCTGCCGTAAATACATTATCAAACGAATAGTAAACACCATCATTTTCATCAATGGCTACGTCGCTGTATCTCGTAATGGCTTCTTTAAACGCTACCCACCCACCGAGATTTTCGTACAAAATATGAGCCGCTGTATTGTCTGAATCAACGATCATACAATGCAGCAGCTCTTCAATAGAAATGCTGCTGCCAGGCGAATAATCATAGCAAATGGTGCCGCCTTCTTCATATTGATAGGCTTCGTAAACCAATTCATCAGAAAGTGCACATTCACCAGCCGCAATTTTTTCATAATAAATCATTGCCAATGGCAATTTATAGGTACTGGCTGCGGTAAAGTAAGTCTGATCATTCCAAACATAACTGCCGCCACTTTCAAAATCATAGATTGCAATACCCAATGATGAAGTGTCTACGCCTGTTTCTGCGAAATAATGCTCAAGGATGGCTTCCAAATCAGCCGATACGTCTTCTGCACTTGGCGTTGAAGCGTCTGCATTTTCTATTTGTGACAACTGGTCGGTAGGAATCTCTTCGTCAGTAAGATCATGTCGACCAACAGCAAAAATAGCGAGGATTAAACATATGGTTATCAAAAGAAGCATCAGACCAAAAGCCATTTTACTGGGATGTTTCATAATTCCACCTATTTTCTTCCAAAAATTTCCCCACTTCTATCATATAAAAATTAGCTTAAAATACAATTTAATAACCAAATAAAAATACATAATAGGTGACCTTTGCAACCATATATGGCACCACAAGCCGCTCATCAGCCTTCATTTGACAAAGCTTCACCATACGCCTAAAATAAAAAGGTAGACTTTACAAAGAAAGCTGGCATATTATGGCAAAATCGCAAATGTATCGGTTTCTTTTTTATGTTACTGGGTTGCTTATCCTCGCTTTGGGTTTAACGCTTAACACAAAAGCCGGATTGGGCGTCTCACCAATTATCTCTGTATCATTCAGTATATCAGAAATAATCGGACGTAATTTTGGTGACATGACACTTCTTCTTTATAGTCTCTTTGTAGTCATCCAAATGCTCCTGCATCTGATCAAAGGACTAAGAACGCATCATGCAAACGCATCGCTCAAGTTCATCCTGTTCATGGACTTTTTACAAATTCCACTGAGCATCATTTTCACACGATTCTTAAACGTGTTTGCAGCCACCATTCCAGATTTTTCCACCATCGGACTAAATACGACAACTGAAATGGTTATCCGGTTTATCATGCTTTTTTGTGCCATCATCTGCACTGGCATTGGTGCGGCGATGTCCCTCAATATGCGCATTGTGCCAAACCCTGGTGATGGTATCGTTCAGACAATAGCCGATACCATTCATAAAAAAGTTGGCTTCACAAAGAATTGCTTTGATTTAACAAACATTGCCATCACTTCAACAATCAGTTTGCTCTGCACTGGACACATCGTTGGCATCGGTATTGGCACCATTCTCGCTATGATTGGTGTTGGCCGCACCATCGCCGTATTCAATCATTTTACCTACGCAAAACTGCAAACGCTTGCCGTTGCTGGACACTAAGCAAAAAGACAGCCTCAGAGAACATGCTGCTATGCTCCCTGAGGCTGTCTTTTTTATACGCGTTTTTCGTAATACACAAACATCACAATTGAAACAATAAACCAAATCGTTGCGAACATCAACGCCACAACACAAACAACGGCCCAGCCAATCTCTTCTGTGCCATAAAAGCCAATACCACCGAGAATGACAGCCAACACATAAAACAAAAACATAAAGCTATTTGTTTTTGCCGCACTTTTTAGATGAACAAGCTTATTCCGCTCATCGTTTGCTTCAATAAGATCCTCACGTGTCGCCTGCGCTGAAAGAGCACGCAGAAAGCCAGTTAAACCCACCAATACAAGAATACCGTCAATAATAATCCCTTTGATCATCTCCGGCAGAAAATCCGATGGATGAATGAACAACTCCATGACCAAACCACATGCACCAAGAACCAGCCAAAAAACGCCCCACACAAAGCCCTTCTTATTGTAAATCTTCATAGCGTTTGTCCTCCTCTGCCATGTTCTCTGCCAAACAACATAACGTCTCCACACTCACACCAAACACCTGCGCCATACGATAAGCCAACATTAATGAAGGACTGTACTGACCTTTTTCAATTGAAATGATTGTCCTCGATGATACGTGTACCAAATCAGCCAACTGTTGCTGTGTCAATTTCTGCGCCATGCGAAATTCTTTTACCCTTGTTTTCATACACACGCTTCCTTTCATATGAAGCCCACTTCACATGAAGTTAACTTCATATTACCATAAAACCACACGCTCTGCAAGGTCACCATGAAACAACCACAAAATCACACAGCTCATTATTTTCCCAATTTTACATATGCAAACAGACGCTTGCGATCATAAATATGAATGCCATCCTTTTTTCTCTCTAAAATGCCTTCATGATAAAGCTGCGTCATAAATCTTGACACTGACACCGTATGAACACCACAATATTTGCTCAGTTCCATATTTGTAAACATGCTGTCCACCACATAGGCGCCATCATCGCGCATCTTTGCCTGTGTATCCAGCGCCAAACATACAATCGAAATGCCACCACCCAAAGTTCTAGCAAGATACGATGTGGCCCAGAAATCCAATTCCGATACTGTCTTTTGATACACAGCGTAACAAAGCGCCGCATCGTTTTGCAAACGCTGTTCAACATGCTCAATAGGGATCTGGTAACATTCACACGGCTTGCGTGCAATAAATTCCGAAACCGACTCTTCACCATAATTCTTCAATCCTAACCCAATCATATCACCAGCATGCAAATACTGCATGATGATCTCTTCACCATCAGGCGTTGGATTGATACGCGCACAAATCCCCGAACATAGATAATAATAATCCGAAAACCTCTCCCCCATGGCGAGAATTCTCTGTCCATTTTTGAAAGAACGCAAAGGATATTGACCCAACCATTCATCATCCCACATAAACCATTCACCTTCCCAACAGTTTCTTTTCATAGCATAACAATTGTTATTGTAAGATAAATAAAATCACCTGTATTCTATAAACGAAAAAGCTTTTTCACCAAAAACGGACTCATTTTCATTAATGCCGGGGTGATATCTTATGACAGCAACACGCAGCACTATCAAAGAATGGATTCATATTGTAATCGGTCTTCTCCTAATGTTTGGCATTCCACTGCTGCCACCGATTGAGCCAATTACTGAAGTTGGTATGCAAATCGGAGGTATATTCATTGGTGCCATTTACCTCTGGTCCACAGTTGGCACTTTTTGGCCAAGTTTGATCACCATCATCGCGCTTGGATTTTCAGATTTTGCTGATATGAACAGTATTTTATCTGCCTTTTCCAGCTATCTGCCAATGTTAATGCTCTTTTGCATGATATTATTTGGCGCAATTGGTGACTGCGGTTTGACACAGTATATTGGACGCTGGTTCTTAACACGAAAAATTGTCAATGGTCATCCATCAATGTTCAATTTTCTCATGATGACTGCCATGTTTTTCGTATCCGCCTTTGTTGATCCACTAATGGCTTTATTGGTCCTCTGGCCAACCCTGTATCTCATTCTTGAAGAAGTCGGCTATCACAAAGAAGATGCATACTACCGCATCCTTATACTAGCCACCTTCATCGCCATTTCATTAGGTCAGTGTACGCTTCCGTTCTTTGGCGGGCAGCTTGTCATCCTTGGTGCTTTCGAAGCAGCCAGCGGGTATCCAACCAATTATGGGTTGTATATTTTATTCAATATTTTAACAAGCTTACTGATTTTTGTCATTCTTACATTCTTCATCAAATACGTTTTGCGTCCTGATATGAGCAAGATGGAAAACATTTCCATTGAGCAAATCAACAAAAATCCACTGCCACCAATGACACGTCAGCAAAAAATTTACATTGCTGCCACGCTTATTTTTCTTATTGCAGCCCTTGCGCCATCGTTTTTACCTGCTGAATGGGGATTTGTAAAATTCCTTACCGATCTCAATTTGGTTGGTTTTACCATGCTCGCCATTGCTCTATTATGCATCATAAAAATTGATGGCAAACCCGTCCTTGACGCCGCACGAATCACCAAAGAGTACGTCAGCTGGGATCTCTACCTGTTGGTCGTTGTCGCTGTCTATTTTTCCGGATGCTTAATGGATGACGCAACAGGCATCAAACCATGGTTAGTTAGCATTCTTCATCCATTATTTGGCGGACACGGACAAATCTTCTTTATTGTGGTCCTACTTGTTGCCGGTGTCATCATCACCAACTTTGCTAACAATGCCATCACCGGTGCCATTCTCATGCAAATCATCGTTGCCATGGCACCAACACTTGGCATTGACAACCCAGTGCCATTAGCAATGACTACAACAATGATCATGTTCCTTGCTGTGCTCACACCAGCCGCTTCCCCTTATGCCGCAGTTCTTCATGCCAACGATCGCATCACAATGAACGATATCCTAAAATATGGCGGCATCATGGTTGTTCTCTCATTAATTATTTATCTCGTGCTGGGATTGCCAATCGCCTATATCTTATTTTAAGAATCACAAAAAGCAGTGCCCTATCACGGCACTGCTTTTTTAGCCCTCAATTTTCTGCACATCCACACCACTCGCTTCATATTCAGCAATCACCGCGTCATCCACCGGAATCACGCAGAAATGCACTGGCGCTCCGATGGCAAAATAACCAAACACGCCAATGCCATCACGATAATACAACATCGCTGGCCCTTGCGCACTGCCGGCTCGATCTTGCTGCGTGGATGGGAAGGTGTTATCGTAAGATCCCTGGTTGACGGTTTCACAAAGCGCAGTCAGCTGCTCATCGCCGAGATCCGGGAAAAATACTTTAAGTGTGTAATAACAATCTCTTTCAAATAACACATAAGACGCTTCACTGTAACTGTGCTCATCATAATTGAGATCCACCTGTTGAATGTTCTCCCCGCCTTCTGGCACCATCACATTCATCACTGGCAATGTCCACACATTATCCTCTGCACGATGCGTATACTGCGTCACAGGATAAGCAGATTCCACGGTATTATCAAGCGCCGAAACCTGCCATTCATCCAGCGGCCGCAAATATCGCGACTCATGATCCTGCCAATAATAACCATTGTAGCTGGCAATAAAATCGTCCAGCGTGACACCGAAAACCAATTCGTCATTGTCATTCTTCTGCACGCCAATATCCAGCGTCTGAACAGGCACTTCTTCAGATCCATCCACTCCCGTTTGACCACCAGCGACCATTTCTTGCCCATCCGGCAAAAAACCCAATACCACCACCAAACATCCAATACCTATCAAAAGAACGAGCACCACCGCAAGTACGAGCTTGGCAACCTTCTTCATGACAAATCCCTCCTATACGATTAATTGTAAAAGGAGACATTCGCAAAAGCAAATAAAACACCGAAGCATGCAAAGCAAAATACTATTGCCTTCATACTTCGGTATATACTCAATATGAAGAAGTATAAATTCCCCATTGAAACCCTAAATTTTTCCATGCTTCGGCGAGCATTTCATTTGCACTATAATCTTTTAATATTGAATGATAGACCTCACAATTAACTACAACATCTAAAAGATCTATCTTACGTAACAGTTCAAAATAATTCTCGTTATATAGTTTTTGTAGCAATATCTTAAAATCACTTCTTACCTGATCTAAACGGTAATCATAATTATACCAAAACTTTTTATGAAAAACTGGACTTACAAGATGTCCCAACTTTAGCTGTTTTTCTTGCTTCTCAAACATTAACCTTTGACTTGCGTTTAAATAATACTGAATATGCCCATTCTCACTCTGATATGCAAAACCATATAAATCACGACTAAAAAGATCTTTGATAGCAACATCATCAATCATCTCTTGTCTTACTTCTTTTAACCAATCCTGGTACATATTATAACTGCGTTTTGTTAAATTCTTTCTAAGATATACTCGTGTTAATATACCTTCAAACAATTGTAATAAATCATCCTGAAACAATCCATCCAATTGATCTTGTAATGGATCCAAAATTTTTGTTGCTGAGTCATCAACCATGTTCGAAGCAACTATATTAATATTTTTCCAGAATGTTTCTGGAAACCTTGCCCGCAAAATTTTACAAAAATGGACTTTTACAGACTGTTCTATTTCTTCATCCCATCCAGCAGGAACCAATGTACTTTCATGCCATGTTTGTATTGCAAGAGGGTAAGAATCTTCAAGGGCGAGCGACTGCATCTGTTGATATAAAGTATTTTCGTTTTTACTTACAAGATAATGCCGCTCTCCATTCTGCCAATAAACAGTACCAAACACCTCAAATTCCACTTCAAAACGCCGCAACTCCATCATTTTTCCAACATCTTCAGCAACCTTAAAATCTCGAAACATTTGATTCAAACGGTTTATTCCAACAGTCATTCCGTCCACCCTCCTTTATTTACATCGTGAAGAAAATGAATCTGCAAACGATACTGCGCATCCCTATCAACATGTACCGGCATCTCCAAAAAATCACCCATCATTGAAGATTGCAAACAAGCATCACTTTTTCCTTGAGCAAAAATTTTTCCTTTTTTTAATAACATCACATGAGTGAACTCATCCATTAATTCTTCAGCATAATGGGTCACATAAATAACACTTGTTGTTTTTTGATCAATAATTCTTTTTACCGTTTGAAGTACACGTTCTCGTGCCACGATATCTAACCCAGAGCATGGTTCATCCAGAATGAGTATCTCAGGTTTTGTTAATAAGGCTCGTATTAATAAAATATTTTGACGCTCGCCTTTGGACAACGTATAGAACGGCATATTACATTTATCGCCTAATCCAATTTGATTTAAATATTTCTTCACTTTTTTTACATCTTCAACATCAATAGAATAATCTAGACCCAATGTTCCTGTTTTTCCGGCTAAAATAATATTCAAAGCAGATTCATTTTTATAGTAACTATCAAAGAAAGAGCTGCTTACCCATCCAATTCGTTGACGTATCTGCAAAATATTATCATCTGTAATTTGTTCACCAAATAGTTCCACTTTGCCACTAGTGTATTTACGAAAACCAGCAATGATACTGAGCAAGGTTGTTTTTCCACAACCATTTAAACCAAACACAGCCCATTGTTCACCTTTTTTTACCTGCCAATTAACATGATTCAACAAATAACGTCGTCCGGATTTACAGCACAAGTGCTCAACATTAATTAATACATCATTCATGCTGCTAACCTCCTTATTCAACAGTTGAATCCGCCTCGACTACTTCAATGTCATCAAGTTCTTCATCGGTTAAATGCAAACATTCTCCAATAAATGGTGTTTTTTGCAATGAAACTGCAAAACCCTCTTTATTCAGGAATCCTAACATTTTATCTTGCCACGCCATAATCTCGCATACTTTAGCAATATTCATTCGTTTTGTTTGCTCAGTATCGTCTAAATCTGGATAATAATTAAACGCCATTTGTTCAACGAAATATTTTGCACTTTCATATATTTCTTGTTCAACGCCAAATTCAATGCGATCACAATTTTTGCAGAATATTTCGATACGAGCATCATCGTGCTCACTGAAATTTAATTGTTTTAATTTCAAGCGACTTCCGCAATATTTACATACACACCGCTTCGTACGAGCTTTTAACATCTCCGTACGCCCCTCGGTTTTATAAGACAATTCTTTCATTTTATTGACCCTCCATCCCCTATATGATTTAAAGAGGACGTATGATAAAACACGTCCTCTTTAAAATATCAAGCATTAAAATAACCAAGAACCAACTGGTACACCAACAATAATCGTGATAATGGCAAGCGTTAATTCAAAACAAATAGCATATTTGTAAATCATGCTGGTTGTTAGCCAATCTTTATTTGCATGTAACAACGCCCCCATAACAGAACCAGAAGGCATAACAACACCTTGGCATAAAATAATTGCTAAAAGTGCAACAATTAACTGTTCTGGAACGCCACATGTTGCAGCAAAAGGCAAACTGAGCGGTATCAACAGCGTATATGTAACAATATTGTTCATAATATTTGTCAATACTACACCGATCACAATCAAAATTGCCATGAACACAAACATTGATTTGCCACCTAGAACTGGTCCAAAAACATTAGATAGTAATTCAACAACACCGGTTCCATCAGCAGTAATCCCATTTGAAATGGCCAATGCTGCAGCCAACATAAAATACGTACTCCAAGGCAATGCCGTTTTCATAGACTCGCCTATATCATTGATAGACTGCCCATTCACTGTAATCACCATCAATACTACAGCGCCCAAACACATTGCACCTACTGTACCAAAATTTAATAAGAACGTTTTAATAGAGCTCACAGGAAGAAAGTTTGGTACAATCAGAAGAGCTACAACACAGATTAATGTTACAAATACGATTTTCTGTTCTCGATTTAATTTATTGCCCTTTTTATTAATGATATTTTCATCAATTTTAAAATTTACATTTCTGCATAACAATTTAGTTACTAAAAGAAGTGCTGGAACTAAAACAATATTAATTACAATAGAAAGCAGTGAAAAAGAACCTAAGTTTAAGGTAAAAGACGGATCAGCCGCAGCCATAATCCCTAGGCCAATTTGCAAAAATACATAGTAAGGAAGAATTGCATTACCAGTGTAAGTTAACACAACAATTCCAACTAGAACAGCAGTAACATATGGCGATTTTTTAGGAACGCCTAATTTTCCTACTACATCATAAAAAATCGCCCATAAAAAAATACTCGCAGCAGGGTTCCCAACAAAAATGCCTGCTAATACAGAGGCAATAAAGAAACCTAATGCCATCATCATAGGACTCTTTGTTACGAACTTCTTGGTCAGAACCCACTCTGCAACAAATTGTAACAGACCACAACGTTCCACAGCCGCAGCAAAAACTGTGATCCATACAACCATTAAAAGAGTCCCATTACCAAATGCTGCCGTAAAAATACCTGCTACCGTATTTTCACCAACATAGCCATACACAATCAAGCCCAATAACGACGTCCAAATCATTTGGCCTCGTGACCATGCATAAATCAACGAAATAAAGATACCTAGTGTCTGCATCCCAACCTGTGTTAACGGTCCAACTGGAGGTAAAAATCCAAAACCAATCATTAATAAAATGATAATTGCAAAATCAATATAAAAAGATTTTTTATTGCTTACTTCGCTCATTGATATCACCTCAATAAGTTGATTGTTTGCTTAAAAACAAAGGATTATGCGATGCAATCATTTATAGTATTGACCGCATAACCCTTTAATCATTTATTTAAGTTAATGAAGAATTACTGTGCCTCTTCAAAGATCTGATATACCGGCGCTCCTTCACATTGCGCAGGCATTCTTACACCGCCAAGAAGTGCAATCGTTGGTGCAAAATCAACCTCTCGGATAACACGATCTGTTTCATAGTCTTGCTTAATCCCAGGACCTGCGGCAACAAAAATTGGAGAAACGGATGTATCCGCATCACCCCAGCAAGTACCAAGAGATTCACCATGATCGTAATTATAACCTTCAGCATTGAAATAAATAATATCACCACATTCTGGACCGCCAAGGCCGAAAAGCACAGCATCCTTATTACGCAACGCGAGCGCGATAATACGCTTACCTGTACGTGGATCTTTATATCCATACAAACGGGTCATAATTTCTTCTTCCCATTCATACTGATCTTCTGGGTCGATGATGCCATGTTCATAGCGCCCTTTTAAGTTCAAATATATGTGGTTCGCGCGAGAAGCAACTGCATAAGTGTGTTCCCAATCAATATCACGCAACTCATTACCATTTTCATCTTTTTTCAAAGCTGTCAATCCCAGTTCCTGCATCACTCGGATATTTACCCCAACAATGTCACCAATCAGTGGAGCATCATGTTCTGGACAAACCTGGCCATGATCACTCATCAATGCAATAGCCCAACCTTCATCTAGCAAATGCATAAATTTACCTACATAATAATCAGCCTGAATATAAACATCTTCAGCAAATTTCTGGAATTTTTCAGGAGGTAAAATATTATGACCCTTATCTGACATATAGCGAACGATCATATGCATCTGCAAATCAATCGCATGAAAATGAGAAAAAATCACTTCAATATCTTCATTTTCAATCAGATAGTTCAAAGCAGCAGACTGCCAATCTGCAGAAGAATACCAGTTTTCAAGCATACAGCCATTGATCAGTTCTTCACTTTGAAGCCCCATCATAGTCGTTGGCGTTGGATACCCGACATTTTCTGTAATCGTCTTGAACAGAGATTTTGGATGCCATACCGCATCAAGCTCCATGTTCATGGCCGCAGAAATCCACATTCTCAGTTCAGAACCATCTTCTTTGATATGCATAACCTTCATATTACGGTTACATTTATATCGCTGATCATTCTTAATACCTTCATCAACAATTTCACGCTTAAATTCGCCATTTTTTATGATGACAATTGGTTCCTCATCACGTTTATTTTTATAAATCGCTATCCTATCATAGATGCCATTGTCATTTTTCAGTATTAAGCAAGGTCTCCGAAGGAGCCCACCGCCAAGAAGCATAGTAAATTCTTTTGCACCTTCTGGCGCATTTGCCCATCCTTCAGCAGGAGCAATAGGAGATTGCTGAACATCTACTGGAATGTCTGGACTTCCACCCTGCCCATCTTCATTACTCATAACATAGACTTTCATATCATTACCAGTAGTCGCTTCCTGAAGACCAACAGTCTGCTTATCGGAATCCTCAGCCAACGCATCTGCATCCATGTCTGTAACAACACAAGGAGCAACTGCATTGGAAGCTTCTTTAGGCAAGAAGCTTGCTGCTTTCGTCACTGCTTCAGAGGCTCCAAGAACAAATTCAGTTTCTATCTGCCCTGCAGACATTGCCACGCTTCCAGGAGAAGTGCCATCAACAACCCATAAATTTGGGCTGTCACTGCTTGGAGGCCATGCAGATCCTGGCCAATGCCAAACCAGTGTCTTTTTTCCCGCTTCTGCAAAAACATTCCACAACTGTTCAGCTTTGCAAAGTCTTGAATCAAAATTATAAGCAATTCGATCAGGTTCTTCTGTAGCTCTAAAGAAGCAAGTAATGCCATGTGTGTTTGGATATGCTCCCGTTGCCAAAGTTGTCCACATCGGAGGTGTTACAGTAGGCATCGCACCAATCATAACAAGATCATGACGTGCGGAACCGCGCTCAATCAACTTTTTAACATTTGGCATCTTACCTTCATCCACATACTTTCTAGTAAGACGTGGATCCATCCCATCAATACCAAGGCACAAAATCTTTTCTGCATACGCTTTTCTTTGCATAGTACAATCCACCCTTTCAAAAAAGCCAATCTATTTTATTGTGTGGGAATTGTAAACATACAATTCCCACACATATCATTTATTAATATTCTTCTGACAAAATCTGATAAACCGGCGCACCTTCGCATTGTGCTGGCATTCTCACACCGCCAAGCACCGCCACTGTTGGGGCGAAATCGACTTCACGAATAACTCGATCTGTTTCAAATCCTTCTTTAACACCAGGACCTGCTGCAATGAAAATTGGTGATACAGATGTGTCTGCATCGCCCCAGCAAGTACCAAGGGATTCACCATGATCATAGTTATAGCCTTCAGCATTAAAGTAAATAATATCACCACATTCTGGACCACCAAGGCCAAGTAGAACAGCGTCCTTATTGCGTAAAGCAAGAGCAATAATGCGTTTCCCAGTTTTCTTATCCTTATACCCGTACAAACGCGTCATGATCTCTTCTTCCCATTCATATTGATCTTCTGGATCAATAATGCCATGATCATAACGACCTTTCAGATTCAAATAAATATGGTTAGCACGAGATGCAACTGCATAAGTGTGTTCCCAATCAATTTCTTTGATATCGTTGCCATTTTCATCCTTTTTCAAGGCTGTCAGTCCAAGTTCCTGCATAACACGAACATTGACACCAACAATATCGCCAATGAGAGGGAAATCGTGAGCTGGGCAAACCTGACCGTGATCACTCATAAGTGTTAAAGTCCAGCCTTCATCCAATAGATGCATAAATTTCCCAACATAATAATCTGTTTGTTTATAAATATCTTCAGCAAATTTTTGGAATTCTTCTGGAGGAAGAATATTTTCTCCTTTATCAGACATATAGCGAACAATCATATGCATCTGTAAATCAATTGCATGGAAATGAGAGAAAATTACCTCCACATCTTCATTTTCAATCAAATAGTTAAGTGCTTCAGATTGCCAGTCTGCGCTGGTATACCAGTTAGCAAGCATAACATCTTGAATAAGTTCTGGATCCTGCAACCCATTCATCGTCGTTGGCGTTGGATACCCTATATTTTCTGTAATCGTCTTAAACAATGAGGTTGGATGCCATACTGCATCTAAAGTGGTATCCATTGCAGAAGATACCCACATTTTCAAAGTTGATCCGTCCTCAGCTAAACGTAGGAGCTTCATATTACGATTACAAATAAAACGTTCATCACCTTTTACTGCTTCATCAATAACTTGAACCTTCATTTCACCTTTTTTAATGGTATACATTGGTTCTTCTTCTTTTTTACTCTTATAAATGGCAATATGATCATAAATGCCATCTTCATTCTTCAAGATAAGACCTGGCCGACGAATTAAACCACGCCCTAACAAAAGAACGAACTCTTTGGCGTCTTCTGGTGCATTTGCCCATCCTTCTGCAGGGCGAATATATGAAACTTGCAAATCCATCGCATTATCAGGACTACCACCTTGACCATCTTTACGATCCAAAACATAACAGCTTAATTCCTGTACAGTGGTTGATTCTGCCATTGTTAAAGAATTAGAGCTGTCCAATGCGTCTAGATCCAAGTCATTAACTACACATGGTTGAACTCCTGCTGTAGCGGCTGCCGCTTTAAAAGTTGCTACCGTTTTTTTTTCATTGGCGCCAAGCATAAATTCTTGTTCTCTAACAGCTGCAGACATTGCCACGCTTCCAGGAGAAGTACCATCTACAACCCAAAGATTAGGACTGTCACTGGTTGGAGGCCATGCAGAGCCCGGCCAATGCCAAACTAAAGTTTTCTTTCCTGATTCTGCAAAAACATTCCATAACGGTTCTGCCTTGCAATGACGAGAATCAAAATTGTAAGCAATGACATCCGGTTCATCTGTTGCACGATAGAAGCAAGTAATTCCATGAGTATTCGGATATGCACCAGTAGCCAACGTCGTCCACATTGGTGGAGTAACCGTTGGCATTGCGCCAACCATCGCTAAATCATGACGACAAGCGCCACGTTCAATCAATTTCTTAACATTTGGCATCTTTCCTTCATCTACATATTTTCTTGTTAGTCGTGGATCCATGCCGTCAACACCGATACAAAAGATCTTATTTGCTAATGCTTTTCTAGTCATTGCTTAACACTCCTTATTATTTAATCCATTATTCATTTGACGCGCATCAATTGTTTCCTTCCGGCTTTATAATAAAGAATTTTTTATCCATTGCATAACATCTGCTTTATGCGTTTTAAAAACTTATTACAACTAAATTCAGTTCATCTTTCTTTAACAGCCCTGAATGCCATTAATTATTTTTATTTAACGAAAAAAGTTGTAAGAAAAGGCACCTTATTGACAAATTCATCAATAAGGTGCCTTAATTACAAAGCTTTATACAGGACTTATATTAATAATTCCAATGTCCGTTTTATATTAACGGTCACATCTCTTTCTTCGTTCATTATATATCCAGTAATCAATCTATAATCATCTTTTGGTGAAAAAGGTAATGCAATAATATTTGGATCTTGATTGAAAATATTTGCTAACGCAAGCTCACCATCTGCAGTTTTTAGATCCGGACAAACAGCAAGATTCTCTTTGACCAACTGAAACATTATTCTAGGATTTGCCGCCATAATTAAATTTAAGTTTAAATGAAAATGTTTCTTAAAAATATAATCATAGAGTTCTTCATCACTCGATTGATCTTGAATCACGTTACAATCTTCCAACATTTTTGCTGATATCGCTTTATTACAAGCTAAAATGCTATCTTTATGAACCCATACAAATGGCCTACTAACCAATAAACGATGAAAAACAGTCTTCTCCGGTAATTCTGGCCAAACCTCATTGCCTTTTTCAAAAAGTAAAATAAATCCTGCATCAGATCGATTATTTTCTATATCATCAATAATCTCCACAGCATCTTTAATTTGAATATCTATATCAATATTCGGCACTCCCTTATATATGGCACTTAGCCAAACTGGAATAATGGTTTGCGCAATATTATTTTGTGTAGAAACACACAACCTTTCTTTTTCTTGAATAGCAACCTCAGGATGCAGCTGACTGCATAAATGATTAAACGCTTGAAAAAATTGATTGCAATACGCATATACCAGCCTACCTTCCTCGGTAAGAAGCATTTTCCTTTTTTCCCGTTTAAATATTTTAACACCAAGATCTTGTTCTAAAGCACTCATCATACTACTAAGACTTTGTGATGGTATTGAATAAAATTTTGCAGCTTTACTCATTGACTGATAATCTGCTATGGTCAGAAAATACTTCATTGATTCGATTCTCATGCCATATTCTCCTTCTCGGTAAGTTCTTTTAAATATTCCATCGTAAAATTTAAAAGCAACTCTTTATCACGGTTCTTTTTGATAATATATCCAACACCTGCATATCCTGAGCAGTTGGTAACTGGAACTGAAACAACACCATTCAGCCCTTCTAAGGCATACCCATAAAGAAGTTCTCCCGATCCAAAAAGAATATCCGGTAACACACCCTGTTGCTCTGCAATCAATTTTCCTAGAACATGCAGATTGCGAGAACGATGCCCTAAATTAGCTTTTAATCCAAACAACTCATATAATTTTACTAAATACTCAACGTCAATAGCATCGTCTACCAATATAGAAGTTTTGTTTGCCTCTGAAAATGTGATCCATCCTTTTTCAGCAAACTTTGAATAAGCAGAAACCCAATAATGCCACTTACCCGAAAATAGTGGAAAAAGTTTAAGTTCTCCATCCACTTGCGGATAAATCATATCGTTAACAACAGAATATGTCACAATCCCTATATCAGCACTCTCATCAATAACTTTTTGCATAACCCCATAAATTTTAGCTTCTGTTATATTTAAATTCACATTAGGATAAGCCTTATAAAATTCGCATAACATCTCCGGAACAATCATACAGCTGCCACTATTCATTGTACAAAGATTCAACATTCCACTTATTTTTTCTTTTTGTATAAGCGCTAACTGCTCTTTAATATCTTTTAACTTTTCTATTTGAGTCTCAGCAAAAGCCACAACCAGTTTTCCCTTTTCGGTAACAACCACACCTTGTCGTGTTCTATTAAAGATTTTCACATTTAGATCATCTTCAAGCTGCTTAATTGACTTACTAACATTTTGTTGTGATACGTGTAAATGATGTGCTGCGGCATTCATTGAATGATACATGGCAACCATGTACACGTATTCAAATTGTTCCATTCTCATACCCTACACCTTTTCTTCAAATCTCTAAAAAAGCATAAAAAGCATAGCCCATTTTCTAATAGACCATGCTTTTATAAAACTATTATATTTTAT
>JAXJBF010000019.1:0-115069 GCA_036303105.1 Peptococcaceae bacterium
ACACTGGACTGCTCCGCCGCTGACACCACACCATTGTCAAAGGTTTTGCTGGCAATGATGTCACACACTGCCTGCTCCAAATCGGCGGTCTTCTCAATGAAGGCCGGGCCATTGCCAGCGCCGCCGTAAATCACTGGCTTGCCGGAGCGCTGTGCTTCCTCGTACATGCCGGGCACGCCCGTCACCATAATCAAGGCGGTGGCCTCGTGATTCATCAATTCCCGCGTGCCGTTTTTGGTGACCGTTTGCAGGTAAGACAGGGCGCCTTCTGGCAGCCCCGCTTCCTCGGCCGCAGCGATGAGCAGCTCAAGCACCCGCGCGCTGGTGCGCTCTGCCCGCGGATGGGGCGAAAACACCATCGCATTGCCAGACTTGACTGCGATCAGCGCATTGTACACCGCCGTCGACACCGGGCTCGTCGCTGGGCAAAGGCTGACCACCACGCCCAAAGGCACGCCGATGTCCATGATCTGCTTGTCCTGGTCGCGGTGGATGATGCCCACACATTTCATCGGCCGCAAATGACGCGGCAAAACTTCGGTCACAAATCGGTTCTTGACCACCTTGTCCTGCCAATTGCCGTAGTCGGTCTCGTCGGCGGACATCATCGCCAGTTCCTGAACGTGTGCCGCCACAGCCTCTGCCATGTGGTCAACGATGGCATCGAGCTTGCTCTGTGAAAACGTTGCCAGCCGTTTCTGTGCTTCGCGTGCATTTTCAGCCAAAATGCGCGCCTCCTGCACCGACAGCAGATCGTTGTCAATGATATTAAACCGCATCCCTTTCACCCCTTTGCTTGTGTGTCTGTGCTTTCATCGTCTGCGCTCAATATGGCAAAAGCTTGTCCAAAGCGTACTGATTGGTGATCTTTTTGATGCCAGGATGCGGACGCGCGATGACCACCGAACTGTACACCTGCTGGCCCAGCGTTTCCACTGCCTTCACACCAGCAGCGACTGCCGTCTTGCAAGCACCGACATCCCCTTCCACAATGGCGGAAATGTAGCCAGACGCCGTGTTTTCAAATCCCACCAGCGTCACATCGGCGGCCTTACACATCGCATCAGCGGCACGAATGCAGTAAACGATGCCAAAGGTTTCCACCAGGCCCAGGGCCGCTGTTGTGAACGCAGCCTCGTCCGCCGTTTCAACCTGGGTGTCCACATCATAGATGGAGACCACGTCTCCAATCGGATCGATTGGCCGCGGAATGATGTCGGATGCGGTGACTTTGCCAATGGCCGATGCCGCTTCCACCCCAGCTTTGATGGAAGATTCCACCGCTGCAACGTCCCCTTTGATGAACATGGTGACGAGGGTGGAGCCCACGTTTTCGTAGGAAATCAACGTCACATCCGCCGCCTTCAGCATCTTGTCACACGCTTCGATCGCCGGCACCATGCCCAGTGTTTCAAGCATGCCCAGCGCTTGATCTGCGTAATATCTTGCCACTTTCACAGCCCCTTTCAACTGCCATTTACTTAGGTAAAATTATAGGTAATGACCTAAGAGGAATGTCAAACCTCTTTAGTGAAAAAAATGACCTTGTGATCCGTCTTTTATCGTGGGATTTTGACGATTTTTTCTTCTCTTTTTTCATAATTATCACACAGTTTCTCTGTTTCTTTTGCCGCATTGGGCCACATGGCCCCAGCTGTCCCCTGCAAAAACACGTCGCACAAAAAAAGAACATTCCCCTTAAGAGGAATGTTCTGCAAACGATTCATGATTTTTCAATGTCGATCAAAATTTCCAGCACAAAATCTTCCTGTCGCTGCGTCGTCCAATAATCGGTCACGTGCCGTTCAATGGAGGCGGCGCCGCATTTGTAGCCATGCGCCGCTGCCCAGTCGTGGATTTTTTGGTAGGTTGCGTTGACGGTGTCGTGGGCACCGATATGATAAGCTGCCAGCATCATTTTTCCGCCAAAGGTCGCTGTTTTCTCGGCGTCAATCTCACGCACTCCTTTTTGGAAAATACATGCCTTGGTGGGACTGCCAGCCATTTTCTCGCGATGATCCGGAAAATAGAGATAGACCGCACCCGTCACCTCATGGCCAATGGCCTCCAGATAATTGGTCCAGTCGATGTTGATGATCGCATCCATGTAGTGATGGTCAAAATCTTGCACCATATAGCATGCCGTGATCGGCTCAATGTATTTCACCGACACCTCGACAACGTTGTTTTCAATGACGCCTTCTGCTTCTCGAATCAAATTGTACCAATCGTTGACCGATGTGTAGGCAATCTGAATCTCTTCCCGCATTTTTTTCAATTCGTCAATCTTATCTCTGAGCTTTCTGGCGTGAAACTCGTAGCGGTTGCTGCTCATGAGATTTTTCATTTCTTCCAGCTTGAAGCCCATTTGCTTGTAATACTTGATAACCGGTACGAAGAGCAGCGTTTCCCTGCTGTAGTAACGATAATTGTTCTCCGCTGAAATATAGTCCGGCGAAATGATTGCGATCTTATCGTAAAAGCGCAGCGCCTTTTTGGACACATTGCAAATCTTGCTCACTTCACCGATCGAATAAAGCTTTTCTTCCGGTGCAGCGGCCTGGTCCGGAGAGCAGGTCTCAGGCTCCTTTTGCGGCGGCGCACCGTCTAAGTGTTCAACATCTGCCATACTGACGTTCCTTTCTATGCGATGTTTGCATCAGTGCGTGGTGGGTGTTTACGATACAGACTGGCTACAGCGCTCCTGTAAAGCCAAGGCCGATGGTGGTTAGCCAATGTACTTGCGAATGGTGGCGCGGCTTGTCGCATTGGCGCTGTAATACACGCGCAGTTCGCCGTTGTCGTCAAGGTCGCAGCCATCTTCTTCGATGAGGCCGTTCTTTTCTGCCGTCATCAAGGCCTCGATGACAGCTGCCTTGCGCAGCCCGCGGAAATGGCCATACTGAGGTTTTAGTGCAGCAATGACATCGTCGGCGCAGGCACGTTCAACTTCTGTAAAATAAAGCAGGATGGCATAATTCAATGGTTTCATCGCTCTGCCCTCCCTTTCTTCATGAAATCCAGCGGATTCACAGCGATGATGAAAATCCCGATGACCATGACAACCGCTGCTGCCCAGCCGATTGGCGGAATGGCCCAACCTTCCTGGCCGCACACCAAGCCCAGCACGATCCAGCAGAAGAACGGTCCCCAGAAAGAGAACGCCCCATTGCAGGCCATGCCCAATGCTGCGCCGCACATGCTGTTGCCCTTGTACCAAAGGCTGTAGGCATACATGGCAAAGAAACCGCTGATCACAAAGAAGATGATGGAGCCGCCATCACTGAAGGCCTGCCCCAATAAATGCCAGGAAAATCCAGCATTTTCACCGGCAATCATGCCAAAAATCGGCAGCAGAATAATCATATTGGACAAGCCCGAGGTCAGCTGACGAATCGTGATGCCAATCTGGTAATCAATCATCGATGTGCCATAACCGGCGATGCAGCCTTCCAGCCCCCAGCCCAACGCCGAAGCCAGCCCCAGCAAAAGGCCAAGCGCCATGCCTGGCGCCGCATCACCGCCAAGGCTTGAACTGGCGATCATGAAACTGGCTAAAAAACAGATGGCAATGCCGATTACCATGCGCGGCGTCAGCGGCTGCTTAAAGAAAATACGTGCCAGCACTGCACCAAAAGCCGGGCACAACGCTGAGATTGGAATCACAATCGAGCCCGCTTGCTGCAGTGCAATGACATAGCAGGAGCTGGCGATCGGACCACCGACCAATGCTGCACAGATCATGATGATGCCCGGTTTGCTCTTCAAGGTGCGAAAGAAATCGCCAAGCTTCCCCTTAAGGGCAGCCGTTAAGAGACACCATAGAGCACTCATGGTGTCATTGATGGCGCTGCCCATGGCACTGAGCAGATAAGTGACAACAAATACTGAAAGCACGGTTGTTGCCGGGTCCATCCAAGCCACCCAAACGCCAGATGCCATACCCAGCGTCATAAACGCCGAATAAAGCCCATAGCACATGCCGGACAAAATGGCAACAATCAATCCTTTGCGGAAAAAGCGCTTATCCAGCTGGGTCTTCAGTTGAATGGCGCGACGCCGCGATTCATTGGTAACATTCATGAAAAATCATCCTTTGTTTGATTGAAAAGAAGCAGACCAACAAACGCTGGTCTGCTTCTTAAGATTGAGGTGTGTGAAATTAGAATTCTTCGTCAAAGATCTGGTAAACTGGTGCACCTTCGCACTGTGCAGGGAAACGGGTACCAAGCAAACCAGCAATGGTTGGGGTAACGTCAACCTGACGAATGGTACGTGGGGTGGTGAAACCAGATTTAACACCGGAGCCAGCTGCAATGAACAGTGGGGATACGGAGGTGTTGAAGTAACCTTCAGAGGTGGACAAGCTGTCGCCGTGGAGACGGTTGAAGCCTTCTTCGATGGAGAAGAAAATATCGCCGCATTCAGGGCCGTTGACACCAAGGAGCACGCCATCTTTGTTACGCAGGCAGATACCGATTACGCGGCGGCCGGTGGCTGGATCACGATAGTTGTACAGGTCGTTGATGATCTGTTCTTCCAGTGCATATTTGTCGGCTGGATCAACGATGCCGTATTTGTCGCGGCCTTTGAGGTTGATGTAAATATAGTTGGAACGAATCTGTACGGCACGGGTCTTTTCCCAATCCACTTCGGTGGTGTCGTTGCCGTTTTCATCTTTCTTCATAACGGTGTAGCCGAGCTGTTCCATGACAGGAACGTTGAGGCCGCCGTATTCACCGATCAGTGGTGGAACGTTTTCGCCAACGATGAGGCCGTGGTCGGAAACGATGAGAACGGTCCAATCTTCGTCGAGATAGTGCAGGAACTTGCCAAGGTAGTCGTCGGTCTGACGATACATGTCAACGATCAGTTCCTGATATTCTTTTTCATCGGTGTGTGCCCATGGTTCCAGGGTATGACCAAGGTGCCAGATCTGGTGGCCAGCGCAGTCAACGTTGTGCAGATGGCTGAAGATGACATCATAACCAGCGTTGTCAGCGAGATATTCGAGGCATTCTGCCTGCCAATCGCAGTAGTTGTCCCAGGATGGAATGAAGACGTCACGTACGAGGTCAGCTTCTTCACCACCGATGAGGGATACTGGAGGCACTGGCCCAACATGTTCAACGATGTCTTTGTACACATCTTTGGTGTGCCAGAGCATGTCATTGGTGGTATCCAATGCATTGGAAATCCACATGCGAATCATGGAACCATCCGCATTCAGTTCAAGGATCTTGTAGCAGCGGTTGGCTGGCTTGGTTTCTTCTTTCTTGGTCACATCGTCAATAGCGGTAACGATGGTGCCGTCACCAGGAACCACAACGATTGGTTCTGCAGCGCGTTTGTTCTTATAGATGGCTACGCGATCGTATTCGCCAGCTTCATTCTTGAGCAGCAGCGCTGGACGGCGGGTGAAACCGCTGGAAGTAAGGATGGTGAATTCCTTAGCACCTTCTGGTGCATTGGCCCAGCCTTCAGCATCCTTCAATGGGGAATTGATGATATCATAAGCAACCTTTGCACCGATCATCATTTCAGTGTCTTCAAGGCTCATAACAGGAGTGCGAATTTCGCCGCCTTTGCGGGCTTCATCACCCCACCAGAGTTCCATCATTTCATCGTCGTTGTCGCCAACAACCATGTCGTCAATGTCGGTCATGATGCAGCCGACACCAGCTGGCTTTTCAACGCGTGGTGCGTATTGTACTTCTTCAATATCAGGGGTTGCAACGATGATCTTTTCCCAGTCCATCTGAGCAACACCCATGTTCACAGAACCCGGCTGGGTACCATCAACGACAGAAAGCAGTGGGCTGTCACTGGATGGTGGCCAGCTGGAACCTGGCCAGTGCCATACGAGGGTCTTCAAGCCAGCTTCAGTGGTAACATTCCACATCTGTTCTGCTTCGCAGTTGCGGCTGTCCATGTTGTAAACAACAGCATCGAGGCTTTCTGGGGACTGGCGCCAGTAGCAGGTGATGCCATGTGTGCCAGGATATGCACCAGTTGCCAGCGTGGTCCAGCATGGAGGGGTAATCGTAGGGATTGCACCCAGCAAATGCAGGTCTTCACGGCAAGCGCCGCGATCAACAAATTTCTTCACGTTAGGCATTTTGCCTTCGTCCATGAGATGTTTGGTGATGCGGGCATCCATCCCGTCAACACCGAGGACCATCAATTTTTTGGTCATTGCTTGTCTAGCCATGTTAAAATTCCTCCTTAAATTTATACGGCTAAAATCAACGATTTATAAAATGGAAAGGATGATAAGAGAATCGATTATAAGACACCAACAAAGTGCCACCAAGGAATCATGATCACTGCAAGCACAACGGTTGCCAGCACCATCTTGAGACCAAGGATTTTCATAAAGTCTTTAAGCGCAATCAGCCCGAATGCGTAGAAGATCATGTAGGTCAGATATTCATAAGGCAGAAGCACCTGGTCAGCACCCAGGAACAAGCTGTACATCGCACCGACTGGGTTGAGGCCAAGGCCAGCTGCAATCTGAGCGATTGGTTCGGAGAAGCCAGCCAAAATAGCCAGCGGAGTGAGCAAGAAGTTGAGAATAACTGCCACTGCATAAATAGCAACCATAACAAGACTGGAATTCAATGGTTCAAGCATTGGTACCAGCAAGTCTGCAACCAATTCGCCAATACCAAGATAACTGGAAACCGTCCCGATGGAGAGGCAGGCGATGCAGAAGAACACCATGCTCCAGTCAACGCCCTTGACGTCATCTTCTGTTGCAATCTTTATGCCAGGGAAGAACATCAGCCAAGGTAGAACGATGAAGCCCCAGTCCAAAGCGATGCCGTGAAGATTACCGGTCATCATGAAAGCGATGAGCAATACAGTAAGCACTGCACCAATTTTTTCATCGCGGGTCATCTTACCCAGTTTCGCATACTCTTCCTTGAAATAGTCTACACCAGGAAGCTTATGTTTTGGCTTAAAAATCTTAGGCAGGAGCCAAATAAATACCAGGCAGAAAATCAAATATGGCAGGTTCTGCCAGAAAAATTCTACCCATGTAGCACCATAAGGTTCTGCGCCTTCTGGCAATGTCTGGTTGGCCGCATTCCAAAGCAAGTTCATGAAGTATGGTGAGTAAATAAACATGCAGGAAGCCCCAGCAGAAAGACCGCCGACCAGCATGATGATTGCTGAGTCGATGGACTTGCCAAGGTCAAAGCCCATGCAAAGCCCAAACGTGAATGCTGCCATCATAACCCAGGCGTTACCGCCGGTAACCGTGTTCAAAATGCAGCCGACAATGAACACACTGTATAACAATCCATAATAACTGCCGCGCACTTTAATAAAACACCAGTACGCCATACGTTTCAAAAGTCCGATGCGGTTGAGCACCATGGCGATCATATAACCGCCGATAACAACCAATGGCATCGTCTGCAGCCAGGCAGAATATGCCACGTCCATCGGTACCAGTCCCGTTACCATATAGCCGATTGGGAACAACATCGACACAGCCATCAGGTGTACCTGTTCAAAGGCAACCATGAGAATGCCTGCAATGGTAACGATCAAAAACATTTTAACATTATAAGTATAGGTCTCCGTTTCCGGAATGAGGAAAAGAATCAGTGGCACTATAATATTGATTGCCCACTTGATCAATGCCCCCTTATTCACATTGACTGTCTTCGCTGACAAATCCATTCACCTCTATCTGTTTTGATCCGCAATGTTTGTCCGAATACGATAGGCCTTATCGTTACTTTTATTATAAAAATAATGTGAATTTATGAACATAAGCAAAAGTCGATACCAGATATATAAAAATCTTTTTGCAAATCCTGCGCTTTGTGTCATAATGAAAGTATTGGCATTGTATTGTTAAGCTCGGAAAGGAAGCGTTGCTATGAAACTCGATCAACTTCACTGTTTCTTGGAAGCCTGTAAGTACCACTCCATCTCCGTCGCTGCTGGAAAGAACTATATTTCACAACCTACTTTTAGTTCCTCCATCACCAAACTTGAAAAAGAACTCGGCATCACCCTTCTGAACCGCACCAGCCGCGGTGTCACGCCAACGCCAGCTGGCGTTGCCATTTTGGAAAAGTCTCAGGAGATCTTTTCCCTAATCAGTGACATCAACGATATTGCTTCCGCCCATTCGGTGCTTGGTACTGTGCGCTTAGCAACCATTCCATGTCTGCTCGATGGCATTCTCCCCATCTCTGCGCAGCTTGCTAAAGAGAAAAAGCTGGATTTTCAGCTCGATATTCATACCTCGGAAAGCGACGAAATCTATCACTCAGTGCTCTCCGGCGTCGAATCTCTGGGGGTCGTCTTCTTCTCAACCAATGTCCAAAGTCCGGAACTGCGTTTTACGCCACTCTTCGAAGACGAATTTGTGCTCTATGTCGGCCCACATTCCCCTTACTGGAACGCCGACAGCATCACCATCGAAGAAGCCATGAAAGAACCGTACATTGCTTTCCGTGCAGAATTTATCAAAAACAACGGCGGCGTCAGCGATGTCTTCAAAGGCATGACCCCAAACATCGTCCTCCGCACCGATGAAAACGAATCCATTAAAAAACTCATCAGCCGCGACAACTATGTCGCTTTCTTTCACCGCTACATGAACAGCAAAGACATCTATCTCACCTCCGGCGCCCTTCGTGCCATCCCTATCTCAAACTTCGACACCCGCACCCAAATCGGCTACATCGAAAGCACCAAATACAAACTTTCCAGCGCCGACCGCGCCTTCCTGGAAATCCTCAAAGCCGCTGTCCGCAACGTTTTCCAAGATATCGAAAAAGCAAAAGCATAAAAAAGGCCATGCTCTGAAACAGAGCATGGCCTTTCTTTTACCAGCTTATAAGTTATGAAAAAGCATAAATACACCATCAGCCATCATCACCACACAGATGATCTTGCGCATTGTCAGCGCATCCATGCGTCTGACCAGCACTTTCGCAATATACAACCCTGCTGCCATTGATACCACGCCCAGCAATGTATAGCCGATAAGATCAATCGTAAACATGCCGTTGAGCACGCGCAGCAAAAAATCGATGGCCAGCGTCAAACCGAGCACAAGCTGTGACGTTCCCAGATAATAATCCTTACTCTCTGTTGCCTCCAAAAAGAATGCTGCCATCAGCGGACCGCCTACGCCAAATGCACCCATGATAAGGCCGCTTAAAAGGCTCAGCACCACCATGCTGCCCAAGCCAGCCTGCACGTGAATGATTTTTTGTCCCCACAACAGGTACAACGCCATCAAAATAAAAATTGCGCCCATCAATGGATACCAGATGGGATGGTCACCCACCCGCTTCAATACCAGTACACCTAAGAGATCCGCCACAATATAAACTGCGAGCCATTTAGGAATCCAGGTCCAGTCGATCGTTTTGCGATAGAGAAAAGCGTTATAAAGCATGACCAATGTTGCCATCAGTGCCGCCAATACCAACGATTTCGTATAGCCGAACAGATAAGGAAACACCATCAGCACCACCATGCCAAAGGCAAAGCCGCTGATCCCCTGAACCAGCGATGCTGCCAAAACAATGCCGCAAAATGCAGCCAGCGCACCAATACTCATGATGATCCCTCCTTCATTCTTTTCTAATAGCATTCCACTTTTTCCCGAAAAAATCAATGCCTACTAACTAATGCTCGATGCCCATCATTCAAGCAATCATCAATGGAACAGCATCACCACGCCATCAACCAAAACCACCAGACAAATAAAGCGGCGCATTGTTAGTGCGTCCATATGGCGCACCAAGCGGCGTGCAATCAACAGACCTGCCACCATGAACAACGCACCCAATAGTGTGTAGCCAACGAGATCTGCTGTAAACATGCCATTAAGTGCACGCAAGACAATATCCAGCGCCATTGTAATGACACAAGTAATCTGTGTCGTTCCCAGATATTCATCCTTGTCCTTTGTCGCTTCCAAAAAGAACGCCGCCATCAGCGGGCCGCCAACACCAAATGCGCCCATGATGAGACCACTGCCGCCACCCAAAAGCAGGAGTGATTTTTTGTTTGCCGTCACGTGCAGCACTTTCTGTCCCCACAACAGATACAGCGCCATCAGAATAAATATAATCCCCATCAACTTATACCAAATAGGATTATCACCCACCTGCTTCAAGACCAAAACACTCAACAAATCGGTCACCAAGAACACGCCAACCCACCAAGGCACCCAATGCCAGTTGATGGACTTACGATACAGATAGGCGTTGTAGCACACCAGCACGGTAGCCATCAGCGATGCCAAAACCAACGATTTCGTATACCCAAACAAATAAGGAAAGACCATCAACACCACCATGCCAAAAGCAAAGCCGCTGATGCCCTGAATAACCGAAGCCACAAACACAATCCCACAAAAAGCCAGCAAAGATAACACCGCCATCTTCACACCTCCTATTTTCAGCGTACCATCATCACAATACCATTCATCATCAACAATATACAAACGATTCGCCGCAGCATCAGTGCATCAATGCGTTGAACCAAGCGGCGAGCCACCAGCACACCCGCCACTAAAAACACAAGTGCCTGCAGTGTATCACCAACAAGCGCCCACGTCACCATACCATTGGCAATGCGAAAAGCCATATCCAGTGACATACCGAACAACGACAACACTTGAATGGTTCCCAGATACTCTTCTTTACTCGGGCAGGCTTCCATAAAAAACACAGCCATGATGGGTCCGCCAACAGCAAACGCACCGATTAACAACCCCGTCACCCCAGAAAAAACAGCAAGCGTTACCTGATTCGCCCGAATGCGCAGTTTATTTTGTCCCCATACCATATAAACAGCCATCAAAATAAACATCACACCCAACAGCGTATACCAAATCGGACTGTCACCCACGCGTTTCAGCACCAACACACCAATGAGATCGGTTACGGCAAACACGCTCACCCCGACCGGCAACCATTTCCAGGCACAGTAATGACGGTAAAGGTAAGCATTATATAACAAAAGCACCAGCGTCATCAAATTTGCCAGAACCAATGCATCTGAATAGCCAAAAAGATAAGGGAATACCATCAGCACAATCAACCCAAAAGCAAAGCCACTGATTCCTTGCACCACTGATGCAAAAAATACAATGCCTGCGTATAACACAAATGCACCACTGCTCACAGGAAACGCCCCCCTTTATCATCTTGTTTGCCGAACATGTTTCACTTGCTTTCAGTATAGCACAAATACATTGTGAGCACTGTTCTCAAAGCAAACATCCCCTATAAACAAAAAAACAGACCCCTCGTGGAGTCTGTTTAAACTTATAGTTTTGTCACACATTCTTCCAATAATTTCGTGAAGGCTTTTTCTCTTCCAGACAATTTATACTGTTTACTTAAAAGGCATCCAAACTTTACAGGCAACGGAAAATCTGACAAGGGCATGGCTTTCAACAGTCCCTGGTTGATATACACATCATATTTCGTGCTAAATTTTGGAAAAAATGCAACATAATTATCATGCAAAATAATATTGCGAATAGAATTTGTATTGTTGCTTCGTAAAGAGGCTATATGATTTCCATTTTCAAATAAAGTTTTTGACCAGTTGGCGCGTGAATCTAAAAATTCATCACCAAAAGCAATATATGGTTGCTGCATAAACTCCTCTCTTGTTACACTTTCTTTTTCCCATAGTGGCGACTTTGGACCAACATATAACAAATACTCATCATTAAATAAATGTTTAAATTGTAAGGTGCTATTCATTAAGCGCTCATCGTAACCGACCACACCCAAATGTGCCATCCCTGTTGATACTTGTTGATAGACAACATGATTTTCTACAGCAAATAATGATAATTCATAAGGCAATTTTTGTGCATGGATTTCACTTAAAAGAGCTGGGCTAAATGCATCACATATGGAAGGCATAGCAGCCAAAATAATAGGCACATTGGCCTTTGAATGGCTGGCAATATCTTCAATTTCCTGTAAGCTGCTAAAAATATCATTCACTTTTTCTAAAATTAAGATGCCTTCTTTTGTAGGTGCTACACCACGTCGATTTCTATGCAGTAAAGTGACATTTAGTTCTTTTTCCAATTTAGAAATGGCTGAACTAAGTGCTGGTTGAGAAATAAAATTCTTCTCCGCAGCGACTGATAAAGATTTCCATTTTACAGCCTCACGAAAATAATATAGGTGCTCTATTTTCAAAAACCATCCCTCATTCCGAAAAAACGCAGATTCGTCATGGTCTATTTCAAAAGTAAATGACTCGCAATCTCTTGATCTTGATGCGATAGAACTTTTTTCAAATAAACGCTAAATCCCGCTGTCTCTCTCCATATTTACCCAAAGCTTAAAACATCATGAAGCCTGTAAAAACTCTCCTGAGCGTCTATTTTCCCCATAAAGTCATCATTTAACACGCCAATTCTATGAATTCATTTTGAAACCTCATTAAAAAATATATAATCATAAAATACAGCTTTTGTATATGTCCAAACTTTACGAATCATCATCAAATATTTTTATTTAAATCACATCTTCCTGTCATCTTAATGATCTCCTGCTCATTCTAACGTTTACATTTTTCCATCAAATGTCGCTGATGATCCGTCGTTCAATCTTGGTCCCCTTGCACCAAACGCTTGGGCACAAAAGACCCATCCCCTATAAACAAAAAAACAGACCCTCGTGGAGTCTGTTTAACGGACCTGCTCGTGCCCCTGCTTGGATGGCATGGAGCCGTCAGGATTATCTCGCGGCCTGCTTTTCCGGCAGCAAAATTGAAAAGCTGGCATCGATTCAATAGGATACGGCTAGCGACTGCTGAGCGAGCCGTATGTAATGGATGGCGGAAACGGCTGACAGGAGGCCGTCAGTGAGGCATTGTCCATGGTTACATGGTCATGACCAGCTGCAGGAACAACTGGTGTTGTGCCTTGAAAGGTGTCCGCTTGATTACGTTATTCAGTATAGCGCAAAATTCAAGTTCTGTCAAAGTTTTCAGAAAACACGAAATTTATCCAAAAACCTTATTGTAGAGCGAAAAACGGCCATCTGCATGCAGATGACCGTTATATTGGATTCTTTTATCTGTTCCATGGAATCAACGATAGAGTACAGGTTCTTTACGCACGCTGCACACGTCTCGCAAATGTTCTGTGAGGCCAGCCAATTTTTCAGCGTCGATGCTGCGCGCCTGATTTGGACAAACAGCAATGCAGCGCATGCAGGAAATGCAGCGCGCTGGATCAGCTGTTTCCATGTTTTCTGGATCAATGGCACCAGTTGGACAGGTTTCCACACATGCACCACAGTGCACACATTTTTCATCAGCTTGTGGCACCATGCCGCCACAAGGGCCTTCTTTGTAAGGACGATTACCTGGCACCTGGGGCTGGCTGTCGTCGTTTCGGGCAAGTTTATCGGCAATGTCTTTGGCGAAGCCGCGCAGTGCAGCAGCATCGTCGACATCCGGACGACCAGCCGCATAGGCACGCACAATGGAATGTTCTGCAACCGCTTCAACAGCGGCAATCACGCGAAAGCCTGCAGCCTGCGCCAAATCCAGCATCTCCACCAACTGGTCGTCGTAGGCACGGTTACCATACACAGCCACGATCACTGCACGTGCACCGTTGCCATTGATGTGACGAAAACGTTCCGCCGCAAGCACTGGCACGCGCCCACAATAGCACGGCATGGCAATGATGGCAAGATCCTCGTTCGATAGCATCACCTGTTCGTAATCGGCAAAACGCGCAGTGAGATCCATGACAAACGGCTCTGCGCCAAGATCCCGCGCCAAAATATCTGCGACGGCTTTGGTGCCGCCAGTGGGACTGAATACGATTTCTTTAATGGTCATTGATGTTCTCCTCTCTACTCTGCCAACCAGGAAATGTGATAAAAGGTGTCTTCCGGTATGCGCACGCCTTCCAGCGGTGCCTGCACAAAATGCCCCTGCAACCCCAACGCACGTGCTGTCAAATGAAAATGAGCGATGCCTATGCCTAAATCAATGTGGCGCAAGCGCACCTGTTCCTGACCCAGGCTTGGCTTGTGGGTCTCATAAAAATGAAAAAGATTGCCGCATTTGACAACGCGCCATGGCTGCCCATTGGCAGCAGACGGCGCCAGCCGCAGCATTTCAAGCGGCACGGCGTAGCTTTCAGCGGCTTCTTCTGAAAGCTGCACCTGGAACCCATCCTGAGTGAACAAATCGCGCCACATCTCTCGCTCGTCGGCCTTGGTCACATGCCGCAAGGCACGCTCAGCCGTGGAACGGCGGCGCGCCGCATAGCCAATCGGAATGACCACTGGAAACCAGCTGTCTTCTGCCACGCCCATCGCCTTCGCAAAGGCAGCGCGCTTAAAAGTGCCACCCAGCCAAACACTGCCCAGTCCGCATGCCGTTGCACCGAGCACAAAGCTCTCCAGTTGATAGCCCAGTGCCAAAGGCGCCAAAGGCTGCCAAACAGTCTCAGCACCTATGTACGCGCCGGCATCGCGAACAACGCCATAGGTGCTAAGTTTTTCGCCGCCACCTGCCTCAAGCAAATGCAGGCGCACATCAACGCCAAAAGGATTGTCTACCGCCGCCATCAGCGCCTGCACCGTGGCACGGTCATCGTTGGTCAGCGGCCGCTTTTCAAAGGTGCGCACACTTTTGCGCTGACGGATGGTCGCTATGATGTCCTCATTCGCCATGAATGTCACCTCTCCTCGTGTTCTTTCTAAAAAGAGTACCATCTCCAGCCAGTTACGTCAATTCAACACCAGCATGAACTTCTTCGTTTACATCTTTAGCGCAACACGTTACAATAAAAGCAAAACTGCAAGCAAAGGAGTCCATCATGAAACACATTCTCATTGCCTGTCTGATTCTGCTGCTTATTCCTGCACTTTGCGCCTGTGGCAGCAGCTCAGAAGAAGCCAGCGAACCATCGTACACCATCTCCGAGCCCGGCACCTGGACCGATGGCACCTACACCGCACAAGCCGAAGGCTATGGCGGCAGTTTCATCGTCACCGTCACCATTGCCGATGGACGCATGGCAAACATCGAAGCCGGTGACAACGACGAAACACCAGAGTACGGCGGCGAAGCACTCAAATCGATGATTCCCGACATGATTGACAACCAAACCTATGACGTCGACAGTGTTTCAGGCGCCACGCACACATCCAGCGGCTTACGCGCAGCCGTCGCACAATGCCTGGAAGAAGCGTCAAAATAACGCCAACAAAAAAGACAGTTTCCGTTTTCTCGGAAACTGTCTTTTTCTATTGTGATGACACTTACATCATCAGCGTCATGAAGAGCCCAACAGGAACGATGGTCACACCAATGGCACGGCAAATCTCATGGGATGGAATATAGCCGACGGCGTCGACCGTTTCCGGTGTTGCCATTGGCCACTTGGCAATAAAAAATCCCAAGATTGCCACGCCGATCCCCACCATCGGCTGATTGCCAGTCACTGGGCCAAAGAGAATAATCAACAAACTCACCGCAAACCCAATGAGCAGCCGTTTGACATCTGTCAGCGTTGTTCCTTTCGCAGCCTGATACTGTTCTTCACAGTCGGCACTGCAAAAATCTCTGCCGTCGATGGTCTCTCTGCCACAATATTGACAGCGTGCATGCATCACGAGCCCTCCTTTCTCAAAGCGGCGCTTGCCGCTGTCTTACACATGATTGTCTCTTCATTATAACAAATACGTTACCGATTGTGAACCAAAAAAACCGGCAGAAAGATGCCGGTTTGTGTCCTATTGCAAGGAATCTGTACCCCAAAGGCTGCCAAGAATGTCTTTGAGAACCAGAAAACAATCTTCTTCGCTATAGCCCTGCTCTCGCTGCAGCTGTGCCAGCAGCGCACGCAATGCCTCGGCGTAAGGCGCCGTGTCCATTTCCTGCGGATAGCGTGCAAGAATCGGATATTTCTGCGCCCATACGGCGGTCCAGTCGACTTTCTCAACAACCTCATCACTGACACGATCGATCATCTCTGTCAATTCCTGCACCTCGAGGTCAAACGTTACCAGCTCATCGAGCGTCACCTGATAAAGGTCCGCCAGCTTTTTGGACTGACGAATATCCGGCAAAGTCTCATCGGTTTCCCATTTGCTGATGGTCTGTCGGCTTACACCGAGCTTTTCTGCCACGGCTTCCTGGGTGAGGCCGGCTTTTTTGCGCGCCTGCGCAAGACTTTCTCCCAATCGCATGTTACGCACCTCCCTGTGTTCATGCACCTATGATACACGCTGCGCCAGCGATAATCCAGCGCTGTCAGCAGGCAATTCTGCCCGCTTCACGGGCGGACAAAGATTGACGAAAAATAATTGTAATGGTAAAATACATGTATAAAGAGGTATCGTTGAAAAACGGATCACCTTTGTTTAGCGAAATAACCGCCATGGTTGAGGATCCCGGCGGTTATTTTTTTCGTTCAATGGAAAGACCAAGCCCAATGGCTTGGATAATCAACGCTAATAAAGCAATGATTTCAATTGTTTCCATGGCATCACCCCCTTTGACCCTTATCAATTTTAATAAAGGACAGAGCGGTGACCCGTTTTTACGATACTTCATCTTTATTGTATAATAATCGTACTGCGCCGGCAAGTTTGCCGGCGCTTTTTTTTCAGCCTGGAAAGAAGCCAATCCAGACACCCAGCAGAATGCAGAGCACCGCCAGGATGCGCGCAAGCACCCGTGAGCGCTGGTAGCCAAACATGCGCACAGTTTCCGGTGTGGAAAACGGCCAGATCAGCACGCCCAAGCCCAGGATGATGCAGCCTATGCCTGTCATCAGCGAACCGATAAACAATCCCCCGAAAATGATAATCAGCATGGCCACGCCGATGACGCCCATCAGGTATTTCGCCTTGGGCATGTCGCGCTGCACAGCCTCGTCGTAGGCTTTGGCGCAGGCATCGGAGCAAAAGCTGCGTTCTTCATCCAAAGGCAGCCGTTTGCCGCAGTATTGACAACGAATGTTCATAATCAGTTTCTCCTTTCAGATACAGCCACCCGCGGCAGGCAAAGCGCAAAGGTGCTGCCTTGTCCGGGTGTGCTGGTGAGTTTGATATAGCCGCCTTGGCCTGCGGCAATTTGTCGCGCCAAATAGAGACCGATGCCCACGCCTGGCGCTGTGTAGGCGCTGGGGGCACGGTAAAAGCGGGCGAAAACTTTCGCCTGCTCCGCTTCCGGTATGCCCGGCCCACTGTCGCGCACACGAAGGGCGGCGAACAGCTCATAGTTCATCACATCCACTGTCACACTGCCGCCATCCGGTGTGTATTTGATGGCATTGTCCAACAGGTTGCAGAGGGCTTCTTCGGTCCATTTGGCATCACAGAGGGCGGTGCCTTCACTATTGCCGCAGGTCAGGGTGATGTGCTTAGCCTCGGCCTTGGCAGCATATTGCGCAAAGGCACTGCGAACCAGCGGCGCCAGATCGGTCACCTGCGGATGCAGGGCAACAATGCCCGTCTCCAGCCGCGAACTCTTGACCAAGCCGTTGATCAGGCTGTCGAGTTTTTCGCTCTGGCTGCCAATGGCGGCGACACATTCTTCTGCCTGCGGCGGCAGCGGCTGTTCCGCCAAGAGCTGGGCGTAAAGGCGAATGTTGGCCAGCGGCGTTTTAGTTTGATGGGACACATCGCTGACCAGCTCTGCCAGCTGATCGCGCTGCTCGGCGACACGCTGCGCCGAGTCGCTACCCGCCTGAAGGTATTGCGCCAGACGGCTTTCCAGCGCAGAAAGTTGTGTTTCATCGAAATGGCGCGCCGAAAAGTCGCCCTCGATGGCGGCAGAAAGCATCGCATCCAGTCGCGCCATCAGCTGCCGTTCATAGCATCTGCGCCAAAGCAGCACCCCTGCCGCTGCAAGCAGCGCCAACGCTGCCACAATCCAGCCCATCATGGTGCCACCGCCCAAAGATAGCCGATGCCATAGATGGTGCGCAGCCACACAGGATGCGCCGGATCATCCTCCAACTTGGCACGCAGCCGTTTCACCGTCACCGACAGCGCATTTTCCTCCACATAGGCGGTGTCACCCCACACACGGTCGATAAGTGTTTCCCGGCGCACCGCATGGCCGCGGTTTTCCACCAACACATGCAGAAGCTTTTGCTCGGTTTTCGACAGCGTCACCTCGTTCTCGCCGCGCAGGAACACCATACGCGCAAAATCGAAGCGAAACGGCCCCAGCGCCAGCACTTGCGCAGGCTGTGCCGGCGGATTCCGCAGCTGCACCGCCACACGTGCCCGCAGCACAGCTAGGGAAAAAGGCTTGGTGATGTAGTCGTTGGCGCCGGCTTCCAGGCCAATGACCTCGTCCATTTCCATATCGTTGGCCGTGAGCAGAATCACCGGCACAGCATCACCCGACGCGCGCCACTGCCGCAGGAGCTCCAAGCCGCTTGCATCCGGCAGGTTGATGTCTAAAACAACCAACTGAAAGGCTCCTTCGGCCCGTCTGCGACGCGCAGCGGCAGCCGATTCGGCAATAACCATCTCACGCTCGTCGGCATTCAGCGCCAGCGCAATGCCATGCGCCAGCGCGGCGTCGTCTTCCACCAATAAAATGCGTTCCATAGGCTCCCTCCTTGCCGATTTTCTCTATTATAACAAAAACGTGCGCCTCACACGAGACGCACGTTCTTTTTTTATTCCTGCCGCAGACGATCAACAATCGAATGACGGCTCATGAGCCGCCCACTGAGCAGCGGCAGCGCTGTGCCAATGATGGCAAAGATCGGCAGCATCGCCAGAATTGGCCAATAGGTTGGCTTAAAGCTAAAGAACCAGAACATGCTCGACACCGCCTGGCTCATCACTGGTGTCATGAGCAGCGTCAGCACCAGTGCCAAAAGCAAGGCGCCCATGGTATAGAGCAAGCCTTCGATGATCAGCATGCGCCGCAGCTGCTTGGTCGTCATGCCAATAGACTGCAGCATCGCAAATTCACGCCGCCGCGCGGTGATGCCTGTCAGGATGGCGTTGAAGAAGTTCAGCACGCCGACCAACGCCACAATCAGGCTCAATGCGCCGCCAGTCATGGCAAACATGTTGCGTGTACCTTCAAATTGCTCAATGTAGGTGTTCTTGCTCTCATAGTCATAACTCGGATCAACGTTGGTCGTATACTCTTTAAGAAAATCCTCCATGTTGGCAGTGGCATCGTCGTCGGTGTTGAAGGCATAGTACATGATGCTGTCGGTGCCAGTGTCCTGTTTGAAGGTGTCGGCGCCCAGAATAAATTCATCGCTGCCATAGTAGCGGTAACTTAAGGACGTTGGCACCGCCACCACAGCCGTCACCGTGTAGGTGATGGCGCGATAGTCCTTGGGATTGCGGACAAGCTGATTCACTTTATTTTCAGGTACATTGTCAAGTGACGCATACACCTCACCCGTATCTGGATCCACATACTCAAAACTGTCCACATAATAAATCGTCACCTGATCGCCGAGCTTCGCCCAGTGGGAATCTGGTATCAGCTTATCATAGTCGTCCTCCGAATACACAGCGGCAATGTTTCTGCTGCCCGGCTCCCGCAGAGAATCAATGTCGCCTTCGTACACCGTCAGCTGGCTCAGCGGAAAATCCTCCATGCCGTACAGCTGCGCACGATCATAAATCAAGCCATCTTGCGTACGCGCTTCGTACTTCAAATTATTATCCAGTTCTTCTTTTGAAAGGAAATAACTTTTGCCTTGTCTATACCAATCTTCCGTAACGCCTTCCATCGTATTGGACGTATTGCCATAAACAGCGCCACCCTCAGTGATGCCGCCCTGAGCCTGCACCGCATCAATCACATCCTCTGGCAAGGCTTCTTCATCGTTAAACGCAGCACCACCAGTTTGAAAATAGCCCGCATCAGCAATCTGAAAATCGGTGGCCATTTGTAGGCTGACGTATTTGTCCATATCAAAACCGCGCACCAATGTGACTGTGACTGTCATCAGCACCACCGCCAAGGCCAGTGAGAGAATGGTGACAATCGTTTTGCCGCGACTGCGGCCGAGATTGGCCCAGACCATGGAAAACAGCGACACGCTTTCTTTTTTGCGGCTGCCTTTGCTGCGGCCGCTCCCCTCGGTGTAGCGCAGCGCTTCCACCGGCGACACGCGCCCAGCCATGCGCCCTGGCCGCAGGCAGGAGATGAACACTGTCACCAGCGCAAAGAGCGCCGAGCCCACAAAGATCCATGGGCTGACCGACGTGGTCAAGACGACGCCATCAAGCTGTGCCACAATAATCGGCAAGAGCACCTTGCCCAACAGCCACCCCAGCACCAGCCCCAGCGGAATGCCTATGATCGACAAAAAGAATGCCTGCTGACGAATCATGCGCCGCAGCTGCCGCGGCGTGGTGCCGATGGTTTTCAAAAGCCCATAGAAGCGCACATCGCCAGCCACCGAAATCTGAAACACATTGTAGATGATCAAATAACCTGTCAGAAGAATCAACAGCAGCATACCAATTACAGCAGCCGCCGTCGTCGGATCCAGATTTTCTGTGATCTGCGCTCCAGTATAGCCCCAGTTGACACCCGTATTGATAAAGGTGCCATCATCGGTGCGTTCTTCACTTTGATAGCCATGGTTGGCAAGAATCTGATTCAGATCGGCGTCAATGTGGCGCGCGCCAGAAGCCAGCATCACATCCAGGTTCCAGGTACCCGTCATGCCGTCGTCCGCCGGCAAGGTGACACCCACCTCGTCGAGCACGGCGTCCACGCGGCTTTCCGGCACAAGAATGTGATTGGCAACAATGGCTTCGTCGTAGTCCCACCAGCCGCAAAGGGTAAAGGTTTGAGTCGTCTCATGACCGTCCACGTTAAAGGTCACAGTAAAGGTTTCGCCCAGCTTTGGCTCTACACCGAGCAGCGCCAGCACATGGGTGTCGGTGGCCGCTTCGTTGGTGCCTTCCTTAGGCAGCCGCCCTTCAACCGGTGTGCAGTAGGTCCACTTGGCTTCATTGGCATCGCTGTAGCCGATCTCGACATGGGACTTGTTGAACGGTGCCTCCATCGGCATGCCCAGAAAACGCCGCAGCCCCCGCTCCGCGATCAACGGATCATCCTTCAGTTCATTGTACTGTTCCTCGGTCAAATACTTAAACCCACCATGGCTATAACCGCCCACCTGGCGAAAATTCGCCTGCTGAAAGCCTTCGTTGACCGAAAACGCAATGGTGAACAGCGAGGTAAAGAGCATCGCCGTCAGCGCGATCGCCACAATGGCGACGATGTTGCGCGTGCGGTTGGCCGCCAGGCTGCGGCGGCTCAGCCGCCGCACGCATTTGCGATTGGATACCTTCATGCTCGCCACCCCCTCACGCCGACACAATGCGCCCGTCTTCGATGCGGACAATGCGGTCCGCCATCTGGGCGATCTCTTCGTTGTGGGTGATCATCACCGTGGTCTGTGCATATTTCTGGCTCGTCACCTTGATCAGCCCCAGCACATCCTGGCTGGTTTTGCTGTCCAAATTGCCGGTCGGCTCGTCGGCAAGAATGATCGCAGGCTTCGCCGCCAAGGCACGGGCAATTGCCACGCGCTGCTGCTGACCGCCAGAAAGCTGATTCGGCAGGCTCGTGAGCTTTTCCGACAGGCCCAAGGTTGCAATGATTTCGTGCACATAGTCCCTGTCCACCTTGCGGCCATCCAGCTGCAGCGGCAGCACGATGTTTTCGTACACACTCAACACCGGCACCAGGTTGTAGGCCTGGAACACAAAACCGATCTTGCGACGGCGAAAAATCGTCAGCGCTTCGTCGGAAAGCTTGAAAAGCTCCTGGCCGTCCACCGTCACCGAGCCCGACGTTGGCCGGTCCAGCCCGCCCAGCATATGCAGCAGCGTCGACTTGCCGCTGCCCGACGTCCCCACAATCGCCACAAACTCACCGCTAGCCACACACATCGACACGCCATCCAGCGCGCGCACCTGCGTTGGGCCGCTGCCGTAGTACTTACATAAATCCACTGTCTCCAGGATGTTCATCATCCCAACCTCCTTCGTCGTTGATGGTCAATCTCCTTCATTGCCCCCATCATACCACAGCAAAATGACCAGCCTCTGTCGAGAATGTGACAGTTTTGACAGAAACTGACGGTAAAAGGCCAGGACTATTAGTTTGAAGCTAATAGTCCTATTAATAAGCAGGTATTATCACTTCCATAAATTTTGCTTTATAATAAGACCTGTAATCAAGTTCTTGCAAGACAAAAAATCCTAACGAAAGAGGTGTGGCGTAATGCCTCCTATCATCGATAAAACCAAATGCGTCAAATGTGGCACGTGCGTAGAGAGCTGCTGCATGGACGTTCTCAAGAAAACCGAAACCGAACCTGCAGAAATCGTCGTCCGTTATCCAAACGAATGCTGGCACTGCCGTGCTTGCGTCATCGAATGCCCACAGGGCGCCATCACCATGCGCTATCCACTGTCTCACATGATGTTCGTCATGGATGTGCCAAATGCTGAAGGAGGGGAACAATAATGGAAGTTACAATCAGAAAAGAGCCAATTCAGGCAGATGTACTCATCATTGGCGGCGGCGTTGCTGGTATGCAGGCAGCCATCGCTGCTGGTGAAAAAGGCGCCAACGTTGTTGTTGTAGAAAAAGCAAACACTCGTCATTCCGGCTGCAGCACCTGCGGCACCGACCACTTTATGTGTTACATTCCTGAATGCCACGGCGATGACGTCAACCAAATCCTGCAGGAAATCATGGAAAGTCTTCTTGGACCAAACCAGGATATGGACATTTTCGTTAAGATGATCAAACGTTCCTATGAACTGATTCAAAAATGGGAATCCTACGGCATCAACATGCGCCCTACCGGCAAATGGAACTTCGAAGGTCACACCATGCCAGGCCGCCGCAACTTCCATTTGAAATACGATGGTCATAATCAGAAGGAACTGCTGACGAAGAAGGCTCGTCAAGTTGGCGCAAAGGTCATCAACCACACCACCATCACTGAATTGCTCGTGAAAGACGGCAAAGTCGTTGGTGCCATCGGTATCAACAGCCAGAAAGATCAGCCAGAAATGGTCATCTTCCAGACAAAGAGTGCCATCATCACCACTGGTGGGGCATCCCGTCTCTATCCAAACCTCAACCCAGCATTTCCTTTCGACATGGCTCTATGCCCATCCAACGGCGCTGGTGCAGCCATCGCTTATCGTGCTGGTGCAAAACTGGTAAACCTCGACATCCCTTATGTTCATGCTGGCCCAACCATTTTCCAGCGTGGCGGTAAAGGCACCTGGATTGGTTTACTCACCGATATCAACGGCAAACCAGTCGGTCCATTCATGACCAAGCCAAGCCGTGAATATGGTGATGTTACCTCCGATATCTGGCAGGGTGTGTTCTCCGAAAAGATCGCTGATGGGACTGGCCCTGTTTACATGAACTGCTCTGCACTGTCTGACGAAGATCTGGATTATCAGCGCACCGCTTTCGTTTCCGAAGGCTGCACCTCCATCAATGAATACTTCGATCAGTACGGCATCGATCTGCACAAACAGATGGTTGAATTCAGCACCTATGAATGCGACTACGCTGCCTGCGGCCCAGAAATCAATGCCGACACCGAAACCTCTCTGCCTGGCCTCTATGCTGCTGGCGACCTGGTTGGTAATGTTTGCGGCCGTATCACTGGTGCCGCGGTTCTTGGTCAGATCTCCGGTGAAAACGCTGCTGATTACAGCAAAGAACTCGAATTCACTGCCATCGATGACATGCCAATCATCAAGGAAAAATACGAATGGTACAATGCTGTCATGAACAGAGAAATCGGCGCCGGCTGGTTGGAAGTCAACTCTACCTTAAGCCAGATCATGGACAAATACCTCAGCGTCAAGAGTGTGCGTTCTGAATCTCTGATGCGCGCTGGTTACAAATACCTCGGCGACCTCAAGAAATATGCTACTGAACAGCTCAAGGCTGAAAACGCGCACGAACTGATGCGTACGCTCGAAGTCATGGACCTCATGGATCTCAGTCAGGCCATCTTCCTGTGCTCCGAAAACAGAAAGGAAACCCGTGGCTTCCATCGCCGTTCCGACTACACCTTCACCAACCCTCTCCTGAACAATAGATTCCAGACCATTTGCCTGGAAGACGGGAAACCTGTGCTCGAGTTCCGTGATAAGGTTAAAAAATATTAATCCTTGTTTTGCTTTCAAAGATTTCATCCACGTGCAGCAGGCATCTTGCTTGTCATAGTGCTTGCTGCACCATTTTTCAAGCAGGTAAACTGCAAACAGAAATAATCATATATCAATCATTACTCAAACGTTAATTTGCTTCTCAAAAAATGAGGTGTTCATTATGTCATCGGAAACAAAAAAAGTTTCTAAAACAAAGCCATCCTACTGGGTTCATCTTGTAATTGGGCTCTTAATCATGATCGGTTTTCCACAACTGGGACCTTTTGAACCAATCACCGAAACTGGTATGTGGGTAGCCGGTATTTTGATCGGCATGGTTTATCTTTGGTCAACGCTCGACAGCATTTGGCCTAGTATCTTAGGGCTGCTTTTGTTTGCGCTGTATTCTGGCTTTTTGGGAGAAGATGTCACCGGATACAACGCCGTCAAAACAGTTTTTCTCAATGCGGTAGGCAGCGATATCGTCATCACTGTTATTCTCGGGATGGTGCTGTTTGGCGCCATTGAATGTGCTGGCTGCACGAAATACCTGGCACGTTTTTTCTTAACCAGAAAAATTATCACCGGCCGTCCTTATGTATTCTTATTCATCGTGTTTTTCTGCTCTTATTTCGTGGCCGGTTTTACCCTTCCTATTGCTTCCTTGCTCATTTTATGGCCTTTAATGTATGAAGCAATGAATGAATTCGGCTATAAACCACAGGATAAGATCTTTTGGATTTCTATTTTCGGGATTTATCTGGCTGCAACACTTGGCCAGCCAATGTTTCCATTCAAAGGCGCTGCGCTGGTCATCACTGGTGTATTCTCAAAAGCAGCAGGCATGGATTTAAGCTATCCTGCTTACATCGCCTACAACTTCATCATGGCTATTCTTCTGCTTTTGATCTTCCTGATTTTTGTCAAGTTTATCCTGCGTCCAGACGTCAGCAAGCTGAAAGCCGTTTCGCCTGAAATGTTCAATAAGAATCCACTGCCACCAATGAACATCCAGCAAAAAGCCACCCTGTTGGCTTGCCTGTGCTTCATCATTCTTCTGTTGGCACCAAGTTTCATGCCAAAAACCTGGGCACTGACCAATATTTTAAACAGCTACGGCACCACCGGCATCATGGGCCTGTGCATCATCGTGCTGATGATTCTGCGCCATGACGGCAAACCATTGCTCAACTACCGTGAAGTGGCCAAAACGTCGGTATCCTGGGATATTTTCTTCCTGGTTGCCGCTTCCGTCTATGTCTGCAACGCGGTTGCTCAGCCACAAACGGGCCTGAAAGAATTTATTGTTCAAACACTGACACCACTCCTTGGGAACAAGCCAGACTTTGTCTTTGTTGGGATCTTGCTCTTGGTCACCTTGATCATGGCAAACTTCGCCAACAACGCTGGTATGGCTACGGTTATGATCCCAATTGCGATCGCTTTCCAGGATATGTATCCAAATATTCCAATGATCGCTGTTTGCATGAGCTTAGGGATGATCGTCTTTGTGGGCGCAGTTGCACCAGCAGCCTCCCCTTACTGCGCCATGCTCCATGCCCAGAAAGATAAAATCACCTTTAAGCAGATTGAAACCTGTGCGTTGCCAATGAGCCTTATCGCTTGGCTCTGCTACACGTTCATCGGGTATCCAATCGCATCCATCCTTTTCACCAGTTTATAATAACTGGGGGTCATTGCACGAAAAGCCTGTCTCACGGCAGGCTTTTCGTGTTCTTTTGTTCAACATATGGTAGTATGGAACTAAGCTATCAACAAGTTTTTTGTACAACCGCCAAGGGGGATTGGTTATGAATCTCAATCAGATCCAATATTTGCTCGCCATCCATAAATACGGCTCTATCACCAAAGCTGCACAGCATCTCTTTGTCTCGGCGCCTTCGGTCAGCAACGCCATCAAACATTTGGAAGAAGAGCTCAACTGCACCCTGCTGCTGCGCCACTACACCGGCGTCAGTTTCACCAACGAAGGTCGGGAAGCTGTGGCGCTCATGGAAGAAATCAACGACCGACTGCAGAAGCTCTATCACCTGCAACAAAATCAGGATTTTTCGCTCGCCGGTGAAATCACTGTGGGCGTGTCACTCCACGCCAAGGCTGCACTGCTCTTGCCAACTTATCTGCAGCTAAAAACAAACTATCCAGCCATTTTGATGGAAATGATCGATGCGCGAAGCCAGGATATTGTAAAACAAATCATTCAGGGTGATCTCGATCTCGGCATCATCCATTTTACCAACATCGATGAAAAGTCCTTTATTCAGGAGATTGGACGCAGCCATCTGACATTTTCTAAACTTTTAGAGGGCGATATGCGGTTTGTCGTCAGAGACGGTCATCCGTTGACAAACGAATCACATCTTACCACCAAAGCAGTGCTGCAATATCCGCTGCTCAACTACGACAAAACCGATTTCACCAAAGCCCACTACAAATTCTTCCAGAGCTATGAACCAAACTGCCAAATTGTCCAGCTGAACGACCGCGACATGTACCGTGATCTGCAGCACAACTCCGACGCTGTCATCATCATGCCCTCGTCCAATGAGATTGGCGGTATCAAGCAATTCTCCGGACTCACCTTTCTGCATGTGCCTGATTTCTCCTGTCATTACACAATCGGCTGGCTCCACAGCGGCAATCCACTCTCTCGCATTGAAGAGATCGTTGTCAACCTCATCACGCAAGAGGCCAAACACTGCAGAGAATAAGCTGTCAAACCGCATCACCAAGCGTGTTTCCACTGGGAAGGAAGCACGCTCTTTTTATTTGGTGTTTGTTTTTCTTTAAAGATCCTATTTGGTGTAAGGATAAAACTTACACGCTCGTTAAAAAGTAAATATTATACATTCCATAAGCAGAGCTTTATAATAAGACTTGTAAAAGATCTTGCAAGACAAAAATCAAATGAAAGAGGTGTGGCGTTATGCCTCCTGTGATCGATAGAAATAAATGTATCAAATGCGGCACCTGCGTGGAGAGCTGCTGCATGGATGTGTTCAAAAAGACTGAAACGGAACCTCATGACATCCTTGTTCGTTATCCAAATGAATGCTGGCACTGCCGGGCATGTGTCATGGATTGTCCTCAGGACGCCATCACGATGCGTTATCCACTGTCCCACATGATGTTTGTGATGGATGTGCCAACTGTAGAAGGGGGAGAACACTAATGGAACTCAAGATCAGAAAAGAACCGATCCAGACAGACGTGCTCGTTATCGGCGGCGGCGTTGCTGGTATGCAGGCAGCCATCGCAGCCAGCGAACATGGCGCAAAAGTCACCATCGCTGAAAAAGCAAACACCCGCCATTCCGGCTGCGGCGCCACTGGCAATGACCATTTCATGTGCTACATTCCGGAAGCGCACGGCGACGATTTCCAAGGTGCCATCCGCGAATGTCTGGAAACCCTCGTTGGCCCAAACCAGGACGTCAACATCTTCACAAAGATGCTGAAACGTTCCTTTGAAGTGGTGCAGAAGTGGGAATCCTACGGCATCAACATGCGTCCTACCGGCAAGTGGAACTTTGAAGGCCACACCATGCCAGGCCGTCCAAACTACCATCTCAAATACGACGGCCACAACCAAAAGGAATGCCTGACCAAGCATGCACGCGAAGTTGGCACAGAAATCGTCAACCATGTCACCATCACTGAGCTGCTCGTGAAAGACGGCAAGGTGGTCGGCGCCATCGGCGTATCCACGAAATACGACCAGCCAGAAATCGTGCTCTTCCAGGCCAAGGCTGTCGTTATGACCACTGGTGGTGCTGCGCGCATGTATCCAAATCTCAACCCAGCTTTCCCTTGTGATGCTGCGCTCTGCCCATCCAACGGTGCTGGTGCAGCGATTGTCTATCGCGCCGGTGCCAATCTGGTGAACTTGGATGTACCTGTTGTGCACGCTGGCCCTACCATGTTCCAGCGCGGCGGCAAAGGCACCTGGATGGGGCTTCTGACCGATATCGACGGCAAGCCAATTGGCCCATTCAACATCAAACCAACCCGCGCTCAGGGCGATGTTACCTCCGATGTTTGGCCAAGCGTATTCACCGACAAGATGAAAGACGGCACCGGCCCTGTCTATATGAACTGCTCTGTTCTTTCCGACGAAGACCTTGCTTACCAGCGTGTGGCCTTTGTTTCTGAAGGGATTTCCTCCATCAACGAATACCTGGATCAGAAGGGCATGGATCTGAAGCATCAGATGGTTGAGTTCAGCACCTACGAAGCCAACTTTGTGGGCCGCGGCGCCGACATCGATGAAAACGGCGCAACCACGCTGCCTGGCCTCTTTGCCGCCGGCGACATGGTAGGCAGCATCAACGGCTTTGTCACCGGTGCTGCCGTCATCGGCATGATCGCTGGTGAAAGCGCTGCCGCTTACTGCCAGGACAAAGACCTCGCAGCCATCGACGATCTGCCAGTCATTGCAGAAAAATCGGAGTGGATTGCCAGTGTCATGAATCGTGAAGTGGGCGCAAGCTGGCTGGAAGTCAACTCCACCCTCAATCAGATTATGGACAAATACCTCAGTGTCAAGAGCCCTCGTTCCGAATCCCTGATGCGCGCCGGCTACAAATACCTGGGCGATCTCAAGAAATATGCCACCGCAGAATTAACAGCAACCAATGCACACGAACTGATGCGCGCATTGGAAGTCATGGACCTTATTGATCTTGGCATGGCTGCCATCCTCAGCTGCCAGAACCGCAAGGAAAGCCGCGGCCTCTCCCGCCGTTCGGATTACACCTTCACCAACCCTCTGCTGAATAACAAGTTCCAGACCATCCATCTGGAAAACGGCGAACCCGTTCTGGCTTATCGCGATCGCATCAAACGCTGATTGTATGTTCGTCCTTCGTGCAGCACGCACGCCAGCATCCAGCGCGCTGCTGCACACTTTTTTACCATTGTTCACCAATGAACGTTTAATATTACAGAAATTATTTTATTTATTCTTGCTAAATATTTGCTCATCGAAAAAACGAGGTGTTTATTATGAGTGCGGAAACAAAGAAAGTTTCTAAAACAAAACCGATCTATTGGGTCCATGTGGTTATTGGCCTGTTGATCATGATTGGCTTCCCACAACTGGGGCCATTTGCGCCAATCACCGAAACCGGCATGTGGGTGGCCGGCATCCTGCTTGGGATGGTGTATCTCTGGTCCACGCTCGACAGCATTTGGCCTAGTATCTTAGGGCTGCTTTTGTTCGCGCTGTATTCCGGCTTCTTGGGAGAAGATGTCACCGGCTATAATGCTGTTAAAAGCGTCTTCTTAAACGCCATCGGCGGCGACATCGTCATCACCGTTATTTTAAGTATGGTATTGTTCGGCGCTGTCGAATATGCTGGCTGCACCAAATATCTGGCGCGTTTCTTCCTTTCCAGAAAGATCATCACAGGCCGTCCTTATGTGTTCTTGTTCATCCTCTTCTTCTGCGCCTACTTCATCGCTGGCTTTACGATTCCTGTTGCCTCGCTGCTCATTCTCTGGCCGCTGACTTTTGAAGCGCTGAGCACCTTCGGCTACACATCCAAAGATAAGATCTACTGGATCGCCACCTTCGGCATTTACTTTGCTGCAGCGCTCGGCCAGCCAATGTTCCCATTCAAGGGCGCCGCACTGGTTATCACCGGCGTATTCACCAGCGCATCATCGATCCCTGTAAGCTATGCCGGTTACATCATCTACAACCTGAGCTTTTCCATCATTATGATGGTGCTCTTCCTGCTCTTTGTGAAATTCATCCTGCGTCCAGACATTACCAAGATGCGCGATGTCAATCCAGAACAATTCACCAAAACACCGCTGCCTCCAATGAACATCCAGCAGAAAGCCACACTCCTGGCTTGCCTGTTCTTCATCATCATGGCGCTGGCCCCAAGCTTTATGCCAAAAACCTGGGCCCTCACACAGTTGCTCAACGCCTATGGCACAATCGGGATTCTTTCTCTGTGCATCATCGTGCTGATGATTCTGCGTTTTGAAGGCAGCCCAATGCTGAACTGGCGCGCCATCGCCAAGACCTCTGTCTCCTGGGACATCATCTTCATCGTTGCTGCCGCTGTTTACGTCTGCAACTCTGTGGCCCAGCCTCAGACCGGTCTGAAAGAATTCATCGTTCAGACCATGACCCCAATCCTCGGCAACAAGCCAAGCTTTGTGTTCGTCGGCATTCTCCTGCTCGTCGCCGTCATCACAGCAAACTTCGCCAACAACGCTGGCATGGCGAGCATCTTGATTCCAGTTGCCCTGGCATTTGAAGATATGTATCCAAACGTGCCAATGATCGCCGTCTGCATGAGCATCTGCATGATCGTCTTTGTCACCGGCGCCACCCCTGCCGGCTCCCCATACGCCGCCATGCTGCATGGGCAGAAGGACAAAATCACCTTCAAACAAATCGAAACCTGTGCGCTGCCAATGCTGCTCGCTGGCTGGGTGCTCTACACCTTCGTTGGCTATAACTTTGCAAAAATCGTTTTCGGCCTCTTCTAACAAGCGGCCCTTCCTTTCCATCTACATGATGTAGATTTCCCCTTGAAAAAAGCCCGTCAACATCGATGGGCTTTTTTCCTGTAATGGGTATCATAAACGGCTTTCATGTGTTATGCTGATTTTAACAATAAACACTTTTAAATGAAGGGACGCATCATGAATCTTAATCAAGTGCGCTACCTGCTGGCGATCCATGAAACCGGGTCCATTCGGCAGGCAGCAGACAATCTTTTTATCTCTGCTCCATCCATCAGCACGGCGATCAAAAATCTGGAAGACGAGCTCGGCTGCCCGCTGTTAACACGGCACCACAACGGCGTCAGTTTTACCGAAGAAGGTGAGGAAGCCATTCTTTTGATGAAAGAGCTTGAAGACATCATCAACAAACTTCATCATTTGCGGCAAAACATTTCTCTTGCAGGAGAAGTCAGCATTGGTGTCTCCCTGCATGTGAAAGCCTCCCTGTTTCTGCCTACGTTGCTGCACCTTCGTTCAGCCTATCCTGGGATTTCCGTCAAAAGCACCGAAGAAAAAAGCCGCGACATTCTGCGCGACGTCATCCAAGGCCGCTTCAACCTCGGAATGATCCACTATACCAGCATCGATGAAGCGTATTTTCTCGACACCATCGCGCACAACCATCTGACATTCTCCAAACTTTTTGAAGGCCAGATGATCTTTGTGGTTCATGAAGACCATCCCTTGACCAAACGCGCCCGCGTCACCATGGCCGATCTTCTGCAGTATCCCTTCTTAAATTACTATAAAACCGACTTCACAAAGGAGCACCACAAAGCCTTGCAGCACCACAACCCCGATTATCGGCTGGTGCAAACCGACGACCGCGATATGTACCGCGACCTGCTCCACAATTCCAACGCCGTCACCATCATGCCAGAGCTCAACGAACAGCGCTCCCTCAAACAATTCACCGGACTCGCCTTCATTCACGCCGCCGACCTTGACTGCCCCTGCACCATTGGCTGGATTCACAGCGAAGACCCACTGACACGTGTTGAAGAAGCCTTTATCGATGTCCTGAAAGAAGAAGTAAAGAACGGCGACGCCAGTCAAAACACCTAACCAACAACCGAGCCACTGCATGAAGGCTCGGTTGTTTGCTTTTCGTGATCATTCTATCTATATAGAAATCCTGCATGGGGTATTCGGCTTTTGAAGCTATGCGCTCTTGGCAAAACATGCTATAATATTATAAAAACGACAACGGAGGTCTTCATGAATATACAAGCAGTTTTAGCCCATTTGGATGGGCTGTTTGCCGATAAAAAGTTGGACGAGGTGGCGCCTTTTTTGACATCGCAGCTGGAAGCGGCGCGCGAGGAAGGCGATGCCGGCGCTGTGTTGTCCCTGATGAACGAGCTCGTGGGCTTTTATCGCAGCACCAGCCAGACAGCGGCATCGCTGTCCATGGCCCAGCAGGCGCTGCAGATGGTCGAAGCGATGAGATTGGAGAATACGCCTGCTCAGGGCACCACGTTGATCAACGCAGCCACGGCGTACCGTGCCGCCGGCGAGCTGGAAGAGGCCATCGCTTTATACGCGCAGGCGTTGGTGGTTTTTGAAGCATTGGGCGAAAATGGCTATGCCTTGGCAAGCCTGCTCAACAACATGAGTCAGGTTTACCAGGCGCTGAATCGCCACGCCGATGCGCTGCCATTTTTGGAACGCGCCCTGGCGCTGTTGACGACGCTGGACGGTGTGGACGCAGAAATCGCCACCACCCATTCCAATATTGCCATCTCTGATCTGGCACTGGGTGCACGCAGCCAGGCGAAGGAACATCTCGACGCAGCGCTGCGCATCTTTGAAGCAGGCGGCGGCCCTCGCGACGCCCATTATGGCGCCGCACTATCAGCGGCAGCTTCGCTGGCCTATGCCGAAGGCGATTATGCGCGTGCGGTGCAGCTTTATGAAAAAGCGTTGCCTGAAATTCGCAGCAGCTTTGGCGAAAACGACGGCTACCACATCACACGCCAGAACCTTGCACTGGCGCAGCAAGCATTGAAGGAGGCACAGTCATGAAAGGATTGGATCTTTGCGAACGGTATTATGAAGCATATGGCCGGCCAATGCTAGCGGCACAGTTTCCTGAATTGGTGCCGCGCATTGCTGTGGGGCTGGTGGGACAAGGTTCTGAATGTTTGGGCTTTGACGACGCCATCTCCGCCGACCACGACTATGGCCCAGGTTTTTGTCTCTGGCTGACAGCGGAGGACTACGCGGCCTATGCCCCAGCCTTGCAGGCTGCGTACGACGCCATGCCAAAGGATTTTCTCGGTGTGGAAGGGCGCATCGCCACTGCCCAAGGCGGCGGCCGTGTCGGCGTGTTGGAAATTCACGCCTTCTACCGCCAGTTCATCGGCAGTGAACAGCCACCTCAATCGCTGTGGCGCTGGCTGCATCTGCCGGAACACCAGCTGGCCGCCTGCACCAACGGACGCGTGTTCAGCGATCCGCTCGGAGAATTCTCAGCGATCCGCCAGGCTTTGGCGACCTACCCAGAAGATGTGCGCATTAAAAAGATCGCCGCACATGTAGCCATTATGGCACAGTCCGGGCAATACAACTACGCCCGCTGCATGCGACGCGGTGAAACCGTGGCGGCAGAATTGGCGCTGCGCACCTTTATCGAAGCAGCCATCGCCACTGTGTACCTGCTGAATCATCGCTACACGCCTTATTACAAGTGGATGTTCCGCGGCCTGCGCGAACTGCCTGTGTTGGCACAGACGGTGGCCCCACTGATTCAAGCACTTGCGGAAAGCAGCTGCCAGCGCGATGCCTGGGCTGTGCAGGACGCACCAGACTTTAATCCTTACGTCAACTTGGCCGATCGCAAGGTGGCACTGATCGAAGACATTTGCACGCACACCCTGCGCGCCCTGCAAGCGCAGGGGCTGACCGATCTTGACGTGGATTTCCTGGAGCCACACGCCTGGGAAATCATGAAACGCATCAAGGATCCTGAATTGCGTCGTTGTCATGTGATGGAAGGAGCATAATACCATGACGTTAACAGAGAAGAAACAACAACTGATCGATCTGGAATGGCAATTTTTCCAAGGGGTGCACAACGAAGGCGGCCGCGCCGACTGCCAAAACAACCTGCCAACGTTCCGCCTCATGCGCGGCAGCCAGTTTGCCCCATGGCCAGAAGCCCTCGTCGACAGCTACCTAGAGGACTTGCAGGAAGCCGCTCGCCAAGGGCGCAACCTTCTGACCGAAAAATACGCCTGGATGATGGCGCGCACCGCACCGGACGCCTTCGCCCGCCTGCAGGATCAACTGCCGTCCCTGGCGCCAGAAGCCTTGACGCTGATCGCCGAAATCATTCCTTATCACCTGCAATGGATGGCCGACTATCATCAGCGCTATCCACATCTTGCCGCCACCAACCGTGCCGCAACGTCTGCAGAGGATACCGCCACCGATACCTCGTTTGAAACCTATCTCGAAGGCGAACTGAAGACCTATTCCCTCAACACCCTGCGCCTGTACCTCGCCTTTGTGCGTCAGCTGGCCGCAGAGGGACAAAACCTCGCCCTGCTCACCATGGACGCCACCGTCAAAGGCTACGGCTACCCTTCCCTGGATGCCGCCGAAGCCGCCTTGGCATCCGCCTAAACATAAAAAAACCGTCGGACGTTCGTCATCCGACGGTTTTTTACTATTTACGCTCAGTCTTCTTTCAGCCAATTTGCCAAATCGATGGCATAGTAGGTAATGATCATCTGTGCGCCAGCACGCAGGAAGCCTGTCATGACTTCTTCAACAATGCGGCGTTCATCGATCCAGTCGTTCTGAGCAGCGGCCTTGATCATGGCGTATTCGCCGCTGACCTGATAAGCCACCACTGGCTGCAGGAACTGTTCATGGGTCATGCGCATGATGTCAAGATAAGCCATGGCCGGCTTAACAATGATGTAATCGGCACCTTCCTGAACATCCAGCTCGGTTTCCTGAACAGCCTGTTCAATGCTGCAGGCTGGGTCCATCTGATAGGTCTTGCGGTCACCGAATTGTGGTGCAGAACCGCCTGCATCACGGAATGGGCCATAGAATGCAGACGCAAACTTAGCGGCATAGCTCATGATGGCAACGTCTTCGTAGCCAGCATCGTCGAGAGCATCGCGCAGCGCAGCAATGCGGCCGTCCATCATATCGGATGGAGCGATGATGTCGGCGCCAGCGGCAGCCTGGGAAACAGCCGTCTTTGCCAGGAGCGTCAGCGTTGGGTCGTTGAGAATCTGGCCATCTTTGACGATCCCGCAATGGCCATGGCTGGTGTATTCGCACAGGCAGCAGTCGGCGATCAGCACCACATCTGGATAGTTGGCGCGAATCAGACGCAGCGCTTCCTGCACAATGCCGTCTTCAGCGTAAGCACCGCTGCCGACTTCGTCTTTTTCAGCTGGAATGCCGAAAAGAATAAAGTTCTGCACGCCAGCATCTACTGCGCGCTTCACTTCTTCCAGCAGATGATCCAAGCTGAAGCGATACACGCCTGGCATAGAATCCACTGCTTCGATCTTGTCTTCACCGGCAACGACAAAGATCGGATAGATCAGCTGCTCTGCATGAAGATGATACGCCTTGAGCATGCGGCGAATCTTTTCGTTGCGTCTATATCTTCTCATTCTTGTTTCTGGATACATGATTTATCCCCTTCCATATGTTTACACTGGTTTCATTATACGCCATTTTTCCGCCAATGGTTATAGTCAAATTGTAAATACTTTTTATGCCTGTGACCATCCAAAACACATACAAAACAGCGATGTCTCTACAAAACATCGCTGTTTGATGAAAACACTTGCTTACTGCAGCCAGCCTTGCCGCTGCCAAGCACGCGCCTGGTCATAATCGTGGCCAAAGAACACCTCTGCCTGACTTTGCTTTTGCATGTCTTTGAGCATGTGCAGGTTGTCGATAAACTCACTGTCGGTTTTGTTGATGCTGCCGCCAGGAGGAAGTTCCGCATCGTAGGATTCCTGCGTATAAACGGTGTCCCCAGTAAAGATGACCAGGCGATCTTTCAGCTGCACCTTCATCCCAATCAATCCAGCTGTGTGGCAATGCTGCACAAACAGGGTGATGCCCTCTGCCAGCTCGGTTTCGCCATCGGCAACAGCGTCATAGTGCACGCCTGGCAAATCCAGGAAAAGTTTGCCGATGTAAGCGCCGCTGGTCTTGTCGTCACGTTCGGCGAGCAACTGCTGAACCTCTTCCAACTCAGCGCCAGCAACCAATGTATGTGCGCCAGCTTTGGTATTGGCAAAATACTTCATGCCGCCAGCATGATCAAAATGCAGATGAGAAAGAATGAGCACATCGATGTCCTCTGGTGTCAGCCCTTCTTTTGCCAGCGCTTCCTTGATGGTCAGACATTCACTGATCGGGTACACTTCCTTGATGTGGTCGGTGTAGCTGTCGCGCCAGGCATCGTCATTGCCCGTATCATAAAGAATATAACCGGCAGTTGGGTGCTTAATGAGAATGGCCAATGCAGGTGAATAAATCATCTCTTTCTCATCATTGGTACGCACCAGTTCTTTTTTGTAGAAGGTCATATAACCCAAGTCCAATACTTTCACTTGAATGGTTTCCATAAAATTTAATCCTCTTTCATTCAATTGATACAGAAAAGCCTGCACAGCGCAGGCTTCCCTGTGCTGAAAACTTTTTTAATTCAAAACGCCTGCGGCATTGTAAATCAGCGCGATGAAATGCAGCGGCTGATCGGCACGGTTCTCGATCCAGTGTTCTGCGCCAACCTCCAGCACACAAACATCGCCAGGCACAACAACGTGCTCGCTGCCATCAGAATCATGGTACACGCCTTCGCCCTGCAAAATATAGTAGGGCTCTGTTTCATCCACATGGCGATGCTTGCCAATGGATGCGCCAGGCGGAATGACAATTTCTGCAAACATCCGCCCATGACCATACAATTCATCTTTTGCAAGAATATGGCGAAACGTAATGGTACCTTCACCTTGCTGTACCTGTGTTTTTTCTTCCACATATGGTTTTCTAATCATTGTTCCGGCTCCTCCTCATTAACTAAGCAGTTCTGCTGCCGACTGCCAGCACAAACTGGCACCAGAAAGCAGCAGCACAACTTGCACCAGCACGTAAAAGGTGGTGTCACGAAGGTGTTTCATCAAAACGCCGCTGATAAAGAACGCAGCCAACAGACCTGCAATGCCCAACACACTCGGCACAATCAAAGCCTGTGTATAGGCACCATGCCAAAGGTTGATGATCATAATCAACACACTGTTGACAAAAACAATGCCAAACTGCATGCCGCGAAAATGCGCACGATTGCTGCCATAGTAATGGTTGCAGTAAATCACATACATGGGTCCCCCGCAAACAAAGGACCCATGCAAAAAACCGCCAACAAACAGCAGCACTTGATACAAAAAGCGACGCACACGAGAATCGGCATGAGAACCAGGCCATTGCGCGGTGCGCCGATGCATCACCAGATGATACACCGCCATCGCTACAACAAAGCAGCCTAAAAGCAGCTTCAGCCACAATTCCGGCAGCAGGCGAAACACCCAAAGGCCCAAAGCCGTGCCGCTCATGCTGATCAACACCATGCGCGCAAAAGGCCGCCAAAGAATGCCGCGGCGGCTTTCCACCACCCGATACGATGCATTGACAAAGGAAATCAGCGCAAAAATCAGCACCAAATCCTGAATGGGAAACACCATCGAAAGAATCGGCATCATCAACACATTGGCTCCAAAGCCTACAATGCCCGTCACTGTAAAGCCAAGGGCCACCAGTATAAAGAACAGCACCGCCGACGCCGCATTCATGACAAGCCCCCCTTGTTACTGCTTGTTTATTCTACGTGACAATCAATGACCACTTTCACCTCATGACCAGCACGGTCGCTGCAGCGCGCAAACCCTTCCTGAATCTCCGTCAACGGCAGCACCGAGGTGATGATCTGATCAGGATCAAAGGCTTTTTCGTCCAACAGCTTCACCGCTTTGGCAAAGTCCTCTGGATCCTGCATACGTGCCGTGGTGAGATCCTTTTCGTAATAATACAGCTGCTTCAAATCCACCGTCATCGGATGGCCATAGATAGCAACGAGCACCACACGCCCATGTACCTTTGGCAGCAGCACCATCGTATCAACCCCCGGCTGGGAACCAGACGTTTCAAAGACCACATCGGCGCCCACACCATCGGTTTCTGCCTGCACATAAGCCAGCACATCGGTGTTCATTGGATTGACCACTTCCAATCCAAAGGCCTTGGCCTTATTGACACGGTTTTCGTTGACCTCAGAAACCACCACGCGCGCGCCTTCGGCCTTCGCCACCAAAGCCGTCATCAAGCCGATCGGGCCGCCGCCAATGACCACGGCGTAATCGCCCTTCTTAACCTGACCGCGTTTAACCACGTGGCAACAAATGGCCAGTGGCTCTGCCAGCGCAGCATGCTTCAAATCGAGGCTGTCCGGGATCTTGAACAAGGCATCCGCATCCACTGTCCAGCTGTACTGAAAAGCTCCAGGGGTTTCAATGCCGCGCACCTTCAAATGCTGGCACACATGCTGCAATCCTTCCTTGCACGCCTGACACTGTCCGCACGCGTCCACAGGCATCACAACCACATGATCGCCAACCTGATACTCTGTTACGCCTTCGCCCACTTCGGCCACTACTGCGGAACACTCGTGCCCAATGACCGAAGGAATGTGCATGCGCGCATCTTCTGAGCCAGAGAGCACATGCAAGTCCGACCCGCAAATGCCGCAATAAGCAATTTCCAAACGCACCTGACCCTTGCCAGGTTTTTCAATCGTGCCTTCCTTCAGGCTCAACGTATGATTTCCTTCATAAACAGCTGCTTTCATTGTATCTATTGACTCCTTTTCTATATGTTAGTTTAAGAAAATTGCAATCGGCGCAAAAATAATTAAAATAACAACCATTGCAATCACAAAATGTAAAAGTAATGCTTTGTAACATAGACTGCTTGAAGCCCAATCATTAGAATGTGTCATAGCTGCCATTGCAGATCCAGCTGGCGTCACTAGCGCAATACTAAATGAATAGGTTAGCAATATTGCTAAGATCATAGGATTAACACCAACAACCAATGCAAATTGCACCAATACTGGTGTCATCACTGATGCCAACACTAAGTTATGCAAAAACTGTGTAAGTACCGACATCAAAACAAAAGCAATAATAATGAACATGGCTGGAGATAAGTTATCCAAGACAGGCATCACCGCTGCAAAAACGTGATCCATAATACCAACATCATCGCTTTCAATAGCAGCTGCTATTCCAAAACAGGATGCCGTCATAATAATAACGTTCCAATCAACGTGACCAGAATTTGCTATTGAAGGAAAATCCAGAATAGCTTTACCATCAATAAGAAAAATTCCCAAACAAACCAGTACAATGAAAATTGGCCCATTCATTCCCCAACCTGAAAACATTTGAGTGATCAACCAATCAGATGGCAAAATGGTGGGAATGCACATCATGATGATAAAAGCAATCATTGAAATAAACGCCGCTTTTTCTGCTCGAGACATTGGGGCCTTGCTTGCTTCTGCAAAACGTTTATTATCAATATTCGCCAATTTGCTGACATCAGCTTTGAATACAAAACGCATCAATGCGATGAATATAAACATTGATATCAATGTCATCGGAATCATAAACGCACAATACTGTGCAAAACTTACTGTATAGACGCCATTCGTCGTTGTACTTGTCAAACCAAGTGAGAGTGCCGCTACCGCTTTAATAGGCAGTGCCGTATAACCACAAAACGCAGCAACGGAAATTGCTAAAACCAATAAGCCTGGAAATTTATCTCCTTTTTTATATCCTGCTTCTTCGCAAATGGAATAAGAAATCGCCCATGGAATTAAAACGGCAGGATAGCAATAGGTGCAAATGGCCATAACATACGCAGACAAGCAAAGAAATGTAATTAAAATCCACGGATGACCAACAACGATCTTTCTGCCAAGAAACCAATTACTGATACGAATACACATACCTGATTTTTCCAGGAAAATAACATAGACAAAAATCATAATTAAAAAAGGAATAAGATTATTGCCAAAGCTTACTGCAAAAATATTATTCATCGTATCATAGCCGCTCGCTTCGAGCGCAATCAGTCCCGCCAAACAAGGCCATACATAAGTACCTAAGGCAATCCACGCATACAACATACCGACAAAAATACCAACAACTGCCATTGCCAAATGGCTTAATCCAAAAAGAGATGGCAAAAACTGAAAACCAAACATAAAGAACAGTGAAACACAAATATGAACAATATATAGTAAAGAGATTCTAGACTTTTCAATCGTCTTACTTGTGGTAATATCAGTCATTGCTTTTTCCTCCTTCGCTCTTCTATTCTTTCAATAAATCAAAAGAAGCATAATCATGGCTGCCTACTACTAAAGCATGATATTTTTCCATTTTTTCAAATGAACGATAGCAGTCTTCTGCACTTGTAAAGAGTCCACTTGGCAAGCGAAGATCCCAACCCTCTTTTACGGAAATCAAATCACCTGCAATAATCACTTTGCCTTGTTCTGTATCTACAACAACACCTTGGGAACCTGGAGAATGCCCTGGCAGTGTGATGATCTCTAGTCCATCATCAAATATAAGATCGCCGTCCAAAAAAACATATTGACGATACAATTTCAAAAAATACGGTATGTCTTCGCCCAATTTGTTTTCATAGACTTTAAGATCATTTGGCAATGGTGCAACTGCATATCGTAATTCTTTGGACTGCACATATAACTTTGCATTTGGCAACTCTAAAGCACCATAAGCATGATCCCAATGAAGATGTGTTAAGATGACTGTATCAATATCTTCACAACGTAGCCCATGTTTTCCCAACACTGAGGATAGTGTTTGTTCAGAAGATCGCAAAAACTGATTATGATGCATGCTGGCCCACTCTGTATCCTCGCAGGGACCTGCATCAACTAGAATATGTTTTCTCGTTTCTAAATTGGTCAACAACCAAACAATACATGGCTGAGCGACAATTTTTCCTACATCAAATTTTGCGCCATGCCGTGCAATTTGTGTGGATCGTGTAACCATTAATGTCCCGACATCCAATGGAGTAATATGCCACATACCCTATACCCCCTATACCAATCCAATAATATTCCACCATGGATAGATCACTACACCATAGAGAATAAAGGTAATAATCGTATTTAACCCAACCATTTTAATGAAATCACTCATTTTAATATATCCAAAACTGTACAATACAGCAAAACATACAATCTCATGTGGCATGAATACAGCGGCAGTAGATAATACCAATGACATCAAACTAAACATTGGGTTCATTCCTAAATCTAATGCAACCTGAACAAATGGTGCACTCAAACCACTAAGCATGGCAAATGGTGTCAACGCAAAATTTGCTAAGGTACCGACTGCCAAGAACGCATAGCCCATGGCCAGTGGACTCAAGCTTTCTAAGATCGGCGTAAGATTAGCCGAAATGAGATCGCCGATACCAACATAGACACCAACAGTACCAATAGACATGCAACCTGTAATGAAGAACAATACGCCAAGTTTTACATCTTCTACCGATTTAACTGTACCAATGCCGGTCCCTGGCAATACCATAATCCAAGGTAATACCAAGAAAGCATAATCAGCTGAAAGACCATGTATTGGACAAGTAATCAAATAAATCACCAATAATATCATGAAAAAAATTGCTTTCTTTTCAGCCGCAGTCATTTTCCCAAGTGCTTCGTAATCTTTTCTAAATTTATCTAAACCATTAGATAACTTCATATCTTTTGTCTTATAAACGCGTGTCAATATAAATAATGTCAACAGGCAACCAAAGAAAATTGGCCATGCGTAATAAGTTCTAGTTAACAAACCAAAAGAAACATCAGGTAATAAGTCTGCCAAAGCAGCAACAATGATACCATTTTCTGCTGGATAATAGGTACATGCTACTACCCCTTGTGCCCCCAAAGCCCCTGCAGTGCAAATCAATGCAGCTGCCTTTGATTCTTTTTTCAAATCTAGTGCAACGCAAATGCTAAATGCCAAAAAAACTTCCAATATATAGCCATTATTAAACGTAATCAACGCAATAATGACACCAGCAATAAATACAGCAAATACCATGCTGGTAAAACTACCGCCTAATTTTAAAATGGTCCAATAAGATACACGTTTTAATAATCCACATTCTCCCAATAAATTTGAAAAGACAAATGCGCCAATAATCATGAAAATAGTTGTACCACTTGTCCAAGGTGAGAAAACGGTATCTACTGGTGCTACACCAAAAAGAATATATGCGATCGGCAAGACAAAAGCAGGAATGGCCATATCAAAGAAGCCAAAAGCAATCACTGCCATGATAAATACTGTAATGGCAAAAAACATTGCCATATTCATGTCATATATATCATTTTTAGGAATAGCCAAAAAAATGCCCGCTAATACAACGCAAATTAACCATTTTACCCAATATGTTGTTTTTGCACTCATAATAATCTCCCCCGATTATTAACTTAAAATGAAAGCCTACCAAATCTCTTTTAAACCCAGCTGCTGACGAAATTCATTATTCATTGCGAGAATTTGTTCCTTATCAGGCGCTTCCTGATCTGCAAACTGATAATCCATACTTAACTGAGTATACTTTGCACTCCCATAATTGTGAAATGGCAAAAGTTCATAATCTGTCAAGTTTGGAACTTGTTTAAGAAAATCAACAATATGTTGCAATTCCTCGCGACTATCATTAACGCCAGGAATTACTGGTGTACGTACGATCAAATCAACATCTGGCAGTTCTTTTTTAAACCGTAAGATGTTTTCCTTAATCAGTTTATTATCAACCCCTGTCCATTTTTTGTGTAAGTCTGCATCAAAAAACTTACAATCGCAAAAGACTAGATCACATTGTTCCGCAACTTTCTTTACTGTTTCCCAAGGTGCATACATGGTCGTTTCTATTGCAGTATTGATGCCTTCTTCTTTATTTTTTCTTAAAAAAGCTGCTGCAAAATCTGCTTGTGACATCACTTCTCCACCGCTCAAGGTAACACCACCATCACTGCGCCAGGTAATATTATTTCTATGAACTTTTTCAAAAAGTTCATCTACCGTATAGTCTTCACCAAAAACATGCATAGCCTGCGCACAGCATACCTTCACACAGGTGCCGCAATCTATACACTTGCTTTTATCCACCAGGACCTTGCCATCATCCCGCCGTTGCAGTGCTTTTTGCGGACAATTGGCAATGCATGCACCACAGCCAATGCATTTACTTTCTTTGTAGGCGATCTGCTTTTTGAAGCTTTGTGACTCCGGATTGGAGCACCACGCACAGCGCAGCGGACAGCCTTTAAAAAAGACCAGATCACGAATGTCCGGGCCATCATGAATGGAAAAACGCTGAACGTTGAATATTCTTCCTGTTAAATGTTCCATACTTATCACATTCCCATCATTTACAAAAATAGCCAGAGGCTAAGGTCAAAACGACAGCCTCTGGCTTTTCAGAGTGTCCTTACATTGCCATTTCGTGTTCTGTTCTGTTGATGATTTCAGTCTGAAGACCTGGGCTCAATTCGGTGAAGTAAGCACTGTAGCCAGCAACACGAACGATGAGGTTCTTATAATCTTCCGGATCTTTCTGTGCGGCCAACAAGGTTTCGCGATTAACCACTGCAATCTGGATGTGCCACAGTTTAAGGTCAACCCAAGTACGCAAAAGCTTCACGATATTTTCCGTACCTTTTTCACCAGCTACAGCCTGTGGACTCAATTTCAGATTCAGCAAACGGGAAGCACTATTGGAATACGCATGACTCATTGCATTTCTAATAGATGTCAGTGTTGCAATAGGACCATCAATATCGGAGCCCTGTGTAGGAGAAATTCCTTCAGAGAGAGCCACGCCGGCATGACGACCATTAGCGGTTGCAATAGTCTTATGTCCCATACCAACATGAGAAGTAATTGGAACATATTTTACATTCTGTTCTCCATTAGTCGTTCTATGATGTTTTACAACACCAAGAATCATGGCATCCAATGCTTTTGCAACGCTATCAGCGTATGGATCATTGTTCCCATATTTAGGTGCATTGAGAACCATCTGGCGAACCACTTCATAACCTTCATAGTCAGCAGCAATTGCTTCTTTCAACGTTTTAAAGTCGATACGCTTGTCATCAAAAACCACTTTCTTAATTGCTGCCAAAGATTCAGCTACAGTACCAAATCCATTAAAGGTAGCATTACCAGTGTCTTTATATAACCCACCAGGAATGCGTTTCTGATGGATATCAATCATTGCTTTGCGAGGTACTGGATGGAGCATCGACATAAATGGTGCTGCCAAGCGCTGTGGATCAGTGAGTTCCATCGCATTTTGTCGTTTGGTAAAATGATCAACATAGAACGTAATAGCAGCCTTCAAGTTTGTCATCACATCATCAAATGATTGAATTTGATCGGAAGCAATTGGCATATCGGCTTTCTTTTCATAATATTTACCGCCAAAATGTACCCAACCATCACTTAACGCCATTTCCAAAGCAGCTGCTAAATTAATATGACCACCTAATGGAAGATAGCAATCTCTATCTGGCACACGCATTTCTGTGCATCCAGCACCAGCATAATTACGTGCTTCTTCAATGGTGCAGCCATTTTGAAGCATGCAAGGAATGATCTCTTCATCATTAAAGAATTTTGGGAAGCCTGTCCCATCTTTTACCAACTCGGCACAAGCTCTCAACAGTTTAGTTGGCGAGCAAGAATGGAGACGCACGGCCAAATCCGGATATGGAATAGAAAGTTCTCGTTTGGAACGAATAACCAGATATGTCAGATCATTGGTTGCGTCCTCACCAGTTGGCGTCTGACCACCAACCATGACGACTTCAAAGTGTGCATACCCTTCCCAGAAGTTTCCAGCATTGGTTGCGTTGAAAATAACAACATCAGCAATCTTTAACCAAAGGCAATCTAAAAGTTCAAGTGCTTGATCTTCATTTAAAATTCCAGCTTCAATATCTTTTTTATAGAATGGATACATGTACTGGTCAAAACGTCCAGAACCAATACCGCCTGCTACTTGCTGTTCAAAACGATAGCCCATCTGGATAAACCACTGACATTGAACTGCTTCCCAGAAAGTGCGTGGTGTATGCATTGGTACCCAATCACAGTTTTTAGCAATCTGTTCCAACTCAGCTTTTCTGGTTGGATCTTGTTCAACAGCGGCCATTTCACGTGCTTTGTCCGCATAACGTTTTGCAAGAATTTCCATGCCCTCACAAACTTCAATTTCAGCCTGTAAGAACGGAATCTTATCGTAGTCTTCACTGCGCAGATTATCATGAATATCTGCCAATTTCTTTTCGGCGTCTTCTTTAAGTGCATTTATGCCATGTGACATGACGTAATCATAATTGCCCGGCCAATTTAACATCGAACTGACATTGGAATTGTCCTGCATCATGCCAGTGGAACCATAATCGTCGTCGCCATAGATAATATCTTTGGTTTCTGGATCCATAATGGCCAAATACATTTCATGACTGGTTTTGCCCTTCCAATATGGAACAACCTCAGTCATCAAAGTATCGATTGTTTCATCAGAAATCTCATAAGCATCTTTTTTCTGAGTATCTCTCAACCCTTTTTCATACCAACCTGCACGCAGTTCTGGATAAAGGATCGAATAGCGACCAGGACCGCCACAGGTTCCAACGATCAGTTCATGATCCTGAATAACAACGTCGATATTCTCGCAAATGTGTTTGAACGCCTTTGCCCAACGCAAATTAAGCGGATACATTTCTGTTTCTTTCATAGATTCAGTGAACAACACTGCACGCTGTGGATCAATGCGTGGTTTCTGATCGCGAAATCCCTTTAACAGTTCATTGGTTCTTTTTCTAGGGCTAGACGCCTTATGAAAAGCAATACGTTCTTCTTGTGGACTTAATGTGCAACATCCCATGTTGAATTCCTCCTAAAATTAGATTGTATTTGCAGCTATATGGAAACAAAAAGGACCCAAATACTCACACGAAGACATTCGTCTCCATAAGTATTTGGGTCCTAACTTTTTCACGCTGTTAAAGGGAGTAGCCGCACAGGTTATGTACGACCAATTTTAACAATTAAAAGTTCCCCAATTATGGACAAGTTTTTTCATCCACAATTTTTATCCATATAATCTTTTGACACTTATAGTAAACCACAATCTTTTTTATATGTCAACCATAAATTTTATTTTTCCTCGATTTTATCTTTGTACCTCAAAAACGCCATCTTCATCGCTTGAATAATTGCACCCGTTGATGATGTTAGAATATTCTTTTTAATTTTCTGATACAATTCGTCTGGAGCATCCAGTACACAAAAACCTATAACAAGATCAGAAAAATATTCTTGTGTCAACGGAGACGGTACATTTAGTTTAGCCTTTTCAATACAATGTGTTTCACGATTAACCAACATACTAACACTAATTACATGATAAACGCTATGCACGCCAGTTTCTTTGGGTGCATTGGCTGAGCCACCCAGCAAAATATATTTATCTACCAACTCTCCCATAAAAGAGTCTCCTTTCTTCAATGTTTTCGTCATAAACAAATTTTATCACAAAAATTATCATTTGCCCACATATTTTTATGCCTGTGCGTGTCATTCTTCCTTGGTTAGACAGGCGACGTATTCCAGCCGGGTGTCTCCGGTAAAGGTCCAGCCATCTTGGTCATAGGTAAAGGCCGGGCGTTCTTCAGTGCGAATGTGGGTAAAGCCGCATTTTTCCATGACGCGTTTGGAACCGATGTTTTCATCGTTGGCACAGCACCAGAGCGCATGCAGGCCGAGGTCATCGAAAGCATGGGCGATCAAGCAGCGTGCAGCTTCGGTGATGAGGCCCTGTCCCCAATGCGGCTGTCCGAGCCAGTAGCCGAGCTCCGCTTCACGAAAAGCCAGAGGCAAATTGGCAGCATTACCGGTTTGCAGACCGATGCAGCCAATGGGCTCGCCACTTTCGCGCAGACAGATGGCATACGTTTCCGGCTCAGCGAAAACGGTGCGAATGATTTCCAGGCTTTCCGCCACACTTTGATGAGGGTTCCAGCCAGCAATAGGGCCAACGGCTGGGTCTTTGGCGTAATGATACAGTGCGTCTGCGTCATCGTCCTGCCAAGGACGCAGAATAAGACGCTCAGTGGTCAATATCATGTGGTGCCTCCTTTCTTCATTTGCAAAAACCGCTTGCAAGCTGCGCCAGCGAGTGCGCACAGAGCAAAAAGCGCCGCTTCACCGATCAGAAAAAACAACGGTCCGCTTGCAACCTCAAAACCACGCACCTGCATAAAAAGATGCGCCGGAAAACGCTGAGCAATCGCCGAAACCACGCCAAGCAGCACAACACAGAGCAAGGCAATGCGCCAGCACCATACAGGCAGTTGAAGGCGCTGTGTCACGCTGGCTGCCAGCGCGCGCCCATGCCAACCCAAGTGCACAGCCATGAGCAAAAATCCCCAGTAAGCGCAGACTTGATGCGGCGTTTGTCCCACGCCATCGGGAAATGACAATGGCAGAAACGCAAACACATACTGCGACAGCATGACGCTGCTAACGATCAGCCCAAGCACGGTGAACAGTATCAGCCCATTCACGATGTTGCCTGCAACTCGGCTGCTGTTATAGCGCCCGCGCCAAAGTGTCACAAACCATCTGCGGTTGCGTAAAACATGCCAAACAAAGCACGCCAGTACGACAACACCAAGCCATTCATGCACAGCTTCTCCGAGGAGCGAATAGCTCATGCAGGCAATCAAAGCGATCATCATCACCGTGTTGAGATACCAACGAGAACATTTTGCCATGATTGATCCCCCCTTTATCACAATCGACACATTCTATATTGATTTCATGATACCACAGCACCTGAATGCAGGCAAAACAAAAACGCCGCCCATTGAATGGACGGCGTTTCCGCTATTGGAGGATAGAATTGAAGAGATGGGGCAATGATTAGTCAACAGTGACGGTATTTTCGCTGCTGCCAGTTGTCGTTGTTGTATCGCTGCTATCTGTTGATGTACTGCTGCCACTGGTTGTGGTTGAAGCATCGCTGCTTGTGTCAGCGTCTGTCATGGTATCGCTGTCAGTGCTTGACGTACCAGTGGTGGTGCTGTCGCTGGTGGTATCTTCCATATCGAGAATAGCGATGAGCTGTCCATCTTCGTCGCTGATGGCAACCATATCGCCAACAGCAAGGCTGTCTACGGCAGCAGTCTGAGTGACACCATTAGAAATGCGTTCCACTGTGGCATCTTCCTGAATGTCTATCGTTTCACTTTCACCGCTGGCTGTGAGTTCAGAAGTATCAATATCTGTGATTTCGGTCACTGTGCTGTCAGAATCATAAAGTGAGAGCGTCAGTTCGCCATCATTGATGGCAGTGATTTCACCAATCGTAATGTTGCTGTCTTCATCGGTGCTGGTGCTCGTCGTGTTTTCCGATTCACTGGAAGCACTGGTATCGGTGGATGAAGATTCATCGCTGGAACTGCTGCAGCCTGCAAATGCAAACACCGCCACAAGCATAACCATTAGGAGAGAGATTATTTTTTTCTTTTTCATATAAAGTACCTTCTTTCAAGTTTTCCGTCACGGGAATCCCCTTCCCGATTGACGTTTGCAGTATAGCGCAGCGAGCTAAAGCGAACCTTAAGAAGCTGCACCAAATTGTCATCTCCACATTTTCTTGATGATCGTAACACTTTACCCAAAGCTTGACAAGCCATCAATGGGCTCAGGCGCAGCCCGCCATTTGGACTGCGCCTGAGTAATCTATATCAACGCTGCACGGTCATTGTCGCGCACAGTTCTCGCAGGCTGTATCCGCAACGGCTGCTGCGGCGTCGAGAAACTGTGCATGGCCATAATAGTAACAGCTTATTGGCCTATGCAGGCGCAAGCGCCTGCTCTATGTAAACGCCCGAAGGCGGAATGGTTGGTCTGTCTCTTCGATCACTGCTCAGGGAGGACAGCATCCCTTTGTAAGGCGACAACTTACGAGTCTCAGTATAGAAAACCACACTTAACCACAGCTAAAGGACCTGTGAAGGATGTTTCACGAATCAGCAACAGCAGCCATGCATACAATCTTCAATCTTTCTTAAGGCTTCTTTAAGCGCTTCTTTAGAATGAAACAGTAAAATAATGCATAGAATGAAAGGAGGGACGATCGTGCGCTTATTAATTGCAGAAGACGATCCCCGTTTATTAAAATCCTTAACCCATATCTTTGAAACGAACAATTATCTTGTGGATGCTGTTTCAAATGGCAGTGATGCACTGGCCTATGCCGAAACAGCAGAATATGATGGACTTGTGCTGGACATTATGATGCCAGGCTTGGATGGCTTAGAAGTGCTGCGGCAATTGCGCAGCACTGGCATTTCAACACCAGCGCTGTTTCTCAGCGCCAAAGGAGAAGTGGAACAACGCGTAGAGGGGCTGGACGCCGGCGCGGACGATTATCTGGCCAAGCCTTTCTCGACCAATGAACTTCTGGCGCGGGTGCGGGCAATGCTGCGCCGCAAAGAAAACTATACCCCCGACCTTTTAACATGCGGCACATTAACACTGGACCGCACCACCTATTCGCTTTCCTGCGGCGACCACCATCAAACACTCAGCAGTAAAGAATACCAAATCATGGAAATGTTGATGGAACATCCTGGCATGATTTTATCTGCCGATAAATTTATGGCCCATATTTGGGGATGGGAAAGCAACGTTGATGTCAGCGCGCTTTGGGTGCATATGTCAAACATCCGCAAAAAACTTACCACACTTCAGGCACCAGTAAGCATCCGCTTCGTGCGCAACGCCGGCTATGTGCTTGAGGATCTTGAACCATGATCTACCGTCTGCGGAAAAAATTCATTAAAATCTGCACCCTTTCCTTTCTGAGTGTATTCATACTGCTCCTTGGCGCCATGATGACCATCACCAACTTCCAAACCACTGCTGCCCTGGATACCTTAGCCGACATTGTTGCCGACAGCGGCGGCCGTTTTCCAGATTATGATGATCTCTACACCGCACCTGCTGAACCGCCGCATGGCATCAACCAGGAATCCCCCTTCACCACACGTTATTTCACTGTACATTACGATGCTGCTGGCAATCTGGAATCCATCGACATTCGTTCAATCGCCAGCGCCAATCGCAGCGATGCCGAAGCGCTTGCAAAAGAAGCTGTAACATCTGGCAAAGAACGTGGTTGGCTGGAAGACTATCGCTACAAAGTGGTGCAGGATGAAAGTGGTACCGATGTCATCTTCATCAGCGGCGCTGCAGAACGCGCCTCCAACCAACGCTTTCTCCTGGCTGCTGTAGCAGTATTCGTAGCCGGCAGCCTGGTCGTGCTGCTTTTGATCGTGCTGCTCTCAAAACGCGCTGTAGAACCGATAGCCGATTCCTACGACAAGCAAAAACAATTCATCACCGATTCCAGCCACGAACTAAAAACACCACTGACCTTGATCCGCACCAATCTCGACATCTTAGAAAGCGAAAACGGCACAAGCGAATGGCTCGACGACATCCGCACCGAAGCCGACAACATGACCCAGCTCGTGAACCGCCTGGTACAGCTGGCGCGCATGGATGAAGGCGTCACACCACAGCCACTGCAGCGCTTCAACCTCTCTGACGCTGTCAGCGAAATAGCCGATGCCTTTTCACCAGTGATTGCACAACAAGGGCAAACATTCCAACAAACCATCGCATCAGATGTAACACTCACAGGCGACGAACGCGCCATTCGCCAACTCATCGGCATTTTACTGGATAATGCCTGCAAATACTGCGCCCCCAAAGGCACCATCGTCCTGCATCTGAGCGGCGGGCGACACCCAACACTCACCCTCGACAATACCTATAGCGGCGCTGCCACCATCGACACCAACCGTCTCTTTGACCGTTTCTACCGCGAAGACCGTGCCCGCACCGCCGGCAGCGGCTTTGGCCTTGGACTCGCCATCGCCAAAGCCACCTGCGACAAACACCACGCTGCCATCTCAGCCCAAGCCATCAATCAAAATACCATTCGCTTCAAAGTACGCTTTTAATAGAAAAATGCCATGCTGTAAAAAGCATGGCATTTTTATTGGTCACTCAGTATCTCGACAACAACAGATAAATCTCCCCAATAGCGCTCGTGGTTGTCCCATTGCCATCGATAAACGTCATGCGATCCATCACCAAATCACCGCTGGCATAACGAAAATCATAAACAGCATCACCGGAAAGCCCCATTGCCGGACCATAGTAATAGTGCGGCGGACTCATCTGTACATCCGCTAAAAAGCCATCATGCTGGTCAGTAATGGTAGCAGTACAAACCGACACCATATCATACGAAGCCGCATTATAATCCACTGTCACCGCCTGCTTCGTGCCATTGTTCATTGCCGAAACAAACACATAACGCTCATGAGCCCCGCTGCTGCCAACCCGCGCACAGTACCAGCTGCCAAGATGATCGCTTGCATCATAGGATACATAATATTTTTCCACAAGCCAGCGTACCTCTGGCGAAATATCACTCGGCAGCGTTGGTGTGGCTGCCACAGAACCGCCAGTAGTGATGGCAACGTCAGCAAGATAACCATCCCATTCCACCTCTGCACCGAGCGATTCTGCAAAAACACGGATTGGCAGCATCGTACGCCCATCTGTGATGCGTGGCGTCACATCCATCGACTTGCTAATGCCATTAACCGTATAGCGGCTGCTGCCAATAGTGAACGCGACCACCTTGCTCCCTTTGGTCATCGTTGCCGTACGCGTGCTGTTGTCCCAGACCACCGACGCATCCATCGCCTCTGCAGCTGCACGCATCGGCAAAAAAGTGCGCCCACTTTGAATATAAGGCTGTACATCCGTTGCCACATAACGTCCATCCACATGCACAGTAATTGGCGCCCCATTTTCAACATACCCGCCGCCGCTTTGCAGCGGACCATACGCATACGCCGGCGTCGCCAAACACACAGCTGCCAGCAAAACAATCGAAAAAATCCCTTTGCGTCTCATAAATGATTCCCCCTTTTTGTTTTTTTCATCATACTATAATACAAATAAGTTGTCTATTGTTGTTAGGAATTTTCTGCAAATATTTTTTAGCTATGATACGCTTCCCCCCACAAACGCAGCGGCGGCGGACAGCCCACGCCATCCGCCGCGATGTCTTATTCTACAACCTCCAGCTTAAACACATTGATCACATCCACATCCGGGCAGCAAAACAGCATTGAGCCATCCGCCTGCGTCGGCAGCTTACCACCATAACGCAAAATGTCAATGTAGGGAAACGCTACATGCATCGCCATCGGACACAATTTTCCACGTTCCGTGTCAAAGTCAAAGGAATCACCAATCTTATGACCACGATGACAACCGCACGTTCCCTTCTGATCCACCAACGTCATCCGAATCTTTGGCTTTGCCATAAAACTCACCTCTTTCATCAATACTTTATGGCCACCATTATATGTAATCCATCTTCGAAAAAACGTTGCACAAACCACACAAATATTATTTCGCAGAGAAATGATCTAATAAATAACAAACGAATTGCTCCTCGTGCTCAGAAAGTGCCGCAGTTGTAATGGCTACAACTGATATCTTATGTGCAAACTCAGATATCGGAATAGGATACATCTTTACCAAATGATTTTTCACATAAAAATCATTTGCTACCAATTCTTCGATGGGTAGCCATACTGCCTCATTTTCAATGACTAATTCCATAATACTTTCTTTATTAGCCAATTTATACGTATCCCGAAAATAAGGTGCATAAATAATAGCCGGTCTATCTCTAGAGGTAGAATATGTTACCATTGATAAATCTTTTAAATCCTCTTGAGTCAAAGATTCTCTTTGCGCTATAGGATGCGTAGCGCCAACAAGTAAACAACGCGTACCTTCAAATAACAAATGCACGTTCAAATTCTTTTTATCCGCTTCCTCCAAAAATCTTTTTTCTTCCAATTGCGGCAAAGATGTCACAGCTATATTGACCGGTGAATTTTTTAATGTATCAAACACCTCCGTAACATATTGATTTTGCATCACTATTTCATATGATGGATGTGTTTTTTTAAAAGGAATAACAATTTGATTTAAAAACATACTTGTTGCCGAATGAATACAACTAATATGAATGGGAGCCATCTCTTGTTCTTCGGTTGCATACCATCCCTCTATGATAGGTTTCATACCTTGAAACTCTTTATATATTTTCCAACCAATAGCAGTCGGTTGGATACCACGATTCGTTCTGGAAATAAGCACTTGTCCAAGTTCCGTCTCAAGTTCTTTAATGCTCTTTGACAACGCAGGTTGAGAAATATGTAATTTTTGCGCAGCAACACGAATCGCACCAGTTTCTACAACTTTAGAAAAATATATAAGCTGATTAACATGCATTTGCACTCACCTTCCATCATATATTGTTATATAAAATGACTTATAACAATGATTTTAACGCTTCATCAGCAAAGAGAATTTTTCATATTTTCGTTTATTTCCCTATGAAAAAAATCTATCGCCAGAGATATATAAGAGATATTTTTCGTTTTAAAAGATTTCTATTATAATACTCTCATAGGCAACCGAGATCTCCATATGTTGTCCATACGCATATTATAGCCAAAATTTTATAGTTATCTATATTAAAATGGGGTGACAACATGAAACCTTTATATAAAGAAAAATATCCACATGTATTTGAACCATTAACTGTCGGCAAAAATAAAAACATTACCTTTAAAAATCGCATTTTTCAAGCACCTGTTGGCGTTGGTGCCACTGGGGGTGGCGCAGATGACGGACGTATGAATTTAATCGGCGTTGATTTTTGGACTGGAATTGCACGAAGCGGTTTTGCAGGTTTTACTTTACCAATGGAAGTTCCTCACGATGGCAGTCATGAAGGTGTATATAATGTCGATGAAGACAAACACAACTATATGAATATGCACTTAATGCAAAGATCAATCCATGCTTACGGCGCTAAAAGTTTTGCAGAAATCATTCATGGTGGCCCTTGTATGATTCGAAAAGATATTCCTCTCGTTGGTGCTGATAACCGCATTTATAATGGCCGCCAAGTAAAAGGCATGGACGAAAAGGATATGAAAGAAGCCATTGCTCTTTATGTTGAACAAGCGAAATTGATTGTACGCGGTGGTTTTGACGGTATCATGCTCCATTTCGCACACGGCTGGCTTCCACATGATTTTCTTTCTCCATTATCCAACCATCGTACCGATAAATATGGCGGATCAGTAGAAAATCGTTGCCGTTTTCCACTGATGATTCTTAAAGCTGTACGAGAAGCCGTTGGTCCAAATATCTGTATTGAATTACGCTTAAACGGTAGTGACGATATGCCAGGAGGCATTACTCCAGAAGATGCCGCACAACAAGTTCTTATTTTCCAAGAATATGCAGATATGATTCATATTTCCTGCGGAACGCGAATTGATGTTACAAGTCGCACCACACAGATGCCAACCAGCTATTTTCCTGGAGCACACAATGCTTATGCAAGCGAAATTGTCAAGAAAACACCGGGCGTAAAAATTCCAATTGGTACTGTTGGGGGTATTTATACAGTAGCTGTTGCAGAAGAAGTCATCGCCAAGGGACAGGCCGATTATGTTCTCACTGCTCGTAGTGCCATTGCTGATCCAGATTTTCTTATCAAAGTCCGTGAAGGCCGTGAAGATGATATCCGACCTTGCCTACGTTGCGATCTTTGCCTTGATCATGGTCGACGCAAATCACACTTTGTTGGCAAAGAATTGGTCATGGCAAGTGATGTTAGTTTTGACCGTCGTTGTGCGGTGAATCCAACAGCAATGCAAGGAGCCACTAAGAAACGTTTTCCTGCTCCAACACGTTTAAAACAAATTGCAATTATTGGTGGCGGTGTAGCTGGGATGAATGCTGCCCTCTCTGCAGCGGACCGTGGACATAGTGTTATTCTCTACGAAAAAACCGATAAACTTGGAGGGCAGGCATTATTGTCAGACGGCTTATGGTTTAAGCAAGAAATGAAACTTTATCATGAATGGCTTGAGCGACAAGTCAAGAAACATCCTAATATTTATATTATGATGAACACAACTGTTACACGCAAAATGATTGAAGAATCTGATCCAGATGCGGTTATTGTTGCTGTCGGAGCACACCAATTTATTCCGCCTATCCCTGGCGTAGAAAAAGCAACAATGGCCTTTGATGTATTTGGTAACGAAGATAAACTTGGTGAAAAAGTAATTATTGTTGGTGGCGGTTCAATCGGCTGCGAATTAGGCATTCATTTAAATGAGCTGGGGCACAAATGCACTGTAATTGAAATGACTCATTTTCTTTGTGGTTCTATGGAACTTACTTTACGGTTATCAACACTTCAATTTATGGAAAAGAGAAATGTAACCAGTCTTTTAGATACCAAAGTCATTTCTATTGAAGACAATGGTGTTTGGATTGAAGATGAAGAAGGAAAGAAAGAATTTATTGAAGCAGATTCGGTTATTATCAGTGCTGGTACTAGAGAAAATAATGAAGAACGCGACCAGTTCATTGACGTATCTTTTGATGTCATTAATATCGGAGACTGCCAGAAAGCCTCCGATATCGCTCACGCGGTAGAGAGCGGCTATGATGCTGGCGCTATTTTATGATTCTTGCTTCTTTATTTCAACAACCACACTGATTGATTCAGTGTGGTTGTTTGTATTTTTTTGATCATAATAGTGGAGGTTGAACTATGCATCTTGAAGATATTGGATACTTTATAAAAATAATTGAATGTAAATCCATTAATAAAGCTGCCCGGGAACTCTCTCTCACACAGCCCGCACTAAGCGCATCCATGAATCGAATGGAACAGGAACTTGGCATAAAGCTTTTAAAGCGTTCTTATAGAGGTGTCATTCCTACAAAAGCAGGTGAAAAAATATATCAAGAAGCAACCAATATTCTTCATACTATAAATGATTGGTACCATATTGCAGATGGCAGCAATATATTACCCGAAGGTGATGTGCATCTTCTAGCACTCCCGACAGCGTATGATTTTTTAACACGCCGATTGCTGAACGATCCATCGTCAAATCAAAAAAACATACAACTATTTTTTCACAAATGCCATCGTGATGTATTTATGGAACAATTATTTACCGATAAAATTAACATAGGTATTACTTCAATCTATTCATATGAACTTGAAAAAACAGTACGAAATATTGAACATCAAGGCTGGCATGCTTATATCTTACACGAAGAAGAACGCGAAGTGCTAATGAGCAACCAAAATCCGCTCGCCAAACATAATTCATTATGTGCTGAAGACCTAAACACATTGACCTTAGCATGCTATTCTTATGCAGCTGATACAATAAAAAGTCAATATAAACGATATTTTAACCAAGAACATTGCTATTATCTTGATGGAGAAAATAGTATTTTACAATTAGTGGCAGAAAATAAAGCCGTCACCATCTACCCACCAAAACTTTTTAAAGATCATCTCTTAGTAAAAAATGGCTCCATTGTTTCTAAATCCGTTGTTGATTTAGTTCTTCCTGCCACATATTTATTATTATATCCCGACGAAAATTTACTATCTCTTGCAGAGAAAATAATAATTGACCGTATTAAACAAGAATTTCTTAATCTAAGTCGTTAAATCATAATATAAACAAACACGACACTTTTAACCGGTGTCGTGTTTGTTTATATAAAGGGAATCTATGTAAATATAACGACTACATAATAAGAGATGCTAATGGATACATAACAACAAAGCAAAGGATCAAGGTATACGCTGCGCAAATTAAACCTAAAATATAGGGTTTCTTGCCTGGAACCCATTCTGGCAATGCAAAAATCAATGATGCTGTTGCACTAGCAGGTGGGGTACAAAAACCTGCATTGGTGCAAAGGATCAAGCAAGTTAATAAAACAGGTAAATTTGCACCGGTCGAAATTCCAATAGAAAGCAGGATTGGCGTGAGCATTGCACAAACGGACTGATTATTAGCGATATTTGTTAATACAAGGCCTATTAAACACAGAATAAATGTCATCATAAAGGCACTTTTTCCTTCAACCATTGGTTGAATAATCGTAGTTAACCAAGCCTGAATGCCAGTAGCTTCATCAGTAAACGCCGACCCAATTGTTAACGCAAAAGCAAGGATAAAAATAACACCCCAACTGATCCCAACAGAGAACAGTTCTGCCATATTTTTCCCTTCCTTCCATCGCAATCCATACCAAAGCAATACCGCAACTGCGATAATAGCCGGCGTCCCTATACTGCTAAGAAACGCAGAAATAGCAACTGTTTTCGGCACAAAGTTTGGAATCATAACAATAATAATGACGATGCAAAAGAATGCGAGCACCAATTTTTGATACGAATTTAATTTCGGCAACTGTTTAATATCTTTTCTCTGTGCTGCAATTACCGAAACATCCGGTTTAAATACATAACGCATTGTTAAAAAATATAGCACAGAATAAATTACTGTCGTCACTACAACAACCAACATATAACCAGGATAATTGATCGGAGTACCACCAAGAGCTTCATAGCTTGAAAATGCCACTAGAGGCAGCGATTTATACGGCAACAAAATATAGGATGTGCCTCCAATTGTAAACGTACCAAATAAAACCAAGCAAGTCCACATATTTCCCGGCTTAAGACCATAAACTTTCGAAATCTCCATAACCAGTGGGATCATGATTAACATAGCTGCAGTGGCTGTAACCATAAAATACAAAACAACGGTTGCAATCCAGATCATTACTGCAATAAGATAAGGTTTTCCTTCAGCAAATTTGCGAGATGTTATCCAGCGTGCAATATATTCTGTAATACCTGCAGCATTTACAATATTTGTAAAAAGGAAGAAAAATAACATCAGCATAACGTTATTATGCCCAAACCCCATTGTAAATACTTCAGATACGGTATGCCAACCACTCACACCTAAAAGCACAAGACCAAACAATGATGGCCAAAAAATATCTCCCGCAAGCAACCAACCATATACAACGCCTAAAAAAATACCTAAAATTTCAACACCTAACGGGGTTAAAGGTTCTACCGGCGTTACAACATATTTGAAACCAATCATAATTACTATAGAAATAACAGAATTAATAACATAACCAGGTGTAAGATTGGTCAACTGCTTTTTCGAAACACTCATACATATTACCCCCTTAAAGCACTATTCTTCACGATAATTATGGATTCCATAAATTTCATTTAAATTACACCATAGAACACTCGTTTTGGGTAATCCTAATGTATTTATACCAGGGTATAAATATCCATCCTATAAATTTATTCTATTTTCTTTGAGCCAAAGTCTATATAATAAATTAAAATTATATCCGCCTATAGCAAATTGAGGATTATGCAGCATTCTAGCAACTATGCTACGATGATTTCAACAAAAGCAAACCATTATCTGATAGTGGCTTGTAAATATTGTATAGTCAACATTAGTACTAGGAGGATGAACGATTATGAAACCGACTTACAAAGAAAAATATCCACATTTATTTGAACCCATGATTATTCAACGTGGCAAAAAAACGTTCCGTTTCAATAACCGTGCACTTGTGGCACCTATCGGATCCGGCGCAACAGGTGGCGGTGAAGATAGTGATGGTCGTATCAACACTTTTGGTATTGATTTCTGGATGCGTTATATTCAAGGTGGTTTTTCCTCAGTATGTTTGCCAATGGAAGTTCCTATTGATGGTGGTCATGAGCACATGTTCAATGTGAATCCTAAAACATGCAATCAAATGAACTTCCAGAGATTGCAGCGAGCTGTCCACGCATTCAATGGTTTAACCTTTGCTGAATTTCTTCATTGTGGTCCTTATACCTATCTTCCTGGTTATCCAAAACTTGCCGCTGATGATGAGCCACATCTAGGAGCACGTGCTGCAACTCGTGAAGATATTGACGATATCGTGAAACTTCATGCTCAATACGCAGGTTGGTTAAAAACCGCTCGTTTTGATGGTATTTGTTTACATTTTGCTCATGGCTGGCTTTTCAACTACTTCCTTTCACCTGCAACGAACCATCGAACCGATGAATTTGGCGGTAGTATAGAAAATCGTTGCCGCTTCCCTCTGATGGTTATTAAAGCAGTACGTGAAGTTGTCGGTGATGACATGCTTATTGAGCTCCGTCTTAATGGTAATGATGAAGTTGAAGGTGGTATCACGCCTGAAGAATGTGCCGAACAAGTAAAAATCTTTGAACCTTATATTGATATGGTACATATTAGTTGCGCTCATCGTCTTGATGCTATGACTCGACCAAAGCAGTTCCCTACTGGCTTCCAAATTACAGCTCATAACGCATATGCCAGCGAAATCGTAAAAAAATCTGGCGTAAAGATTCCAGTCGGCGTTGTTGGCGGTATCTATACTCCTGAAGTAGCTGAGGAAGTACTTGCAAAAGGTCAAGCCGACTATGTCCTTATGGCGCGTTCCGCAATGGCCGACCCAGAAATCATTAAAAAAGCCAAAGAAGGCCGCGAAGACGATATTCGACCTTGCCTGCGCTGCAATTACTGCATGGACCACGGTCGCCGCGTCGCAATTTCTAAAGATCTACATTTACTCGAACATCCAAGCTATGATCGTTATTGTATGACAAACCCAATGCAATTCCAGAGTGCTTCTAAATCTTGCATTAAACCAGCTGACCGTAAAAAGAAAGTTGCTGTTATCGGCGGTGGTGTTGCTGGTATGGAAGCTGCCATCAGTTGTGCAGATCGTGGTCACGAAGTTGTACTCTACGAAAAAACCGATCGCTTAGGCGGCCAAGCACTTCTTTCTGATGTCATGTGGTTTAAGAAAGAAATGAAACTTTTCCATGAATATCTTGTGCGTCAGGTAAAAAAACGTATGAATATTACCGTTGTTCTAAATAAGGAAGCTACCCCAGATACTATTGATGAACTTGACCCAGATGCTGTCATCGTTGCCGTCGGAGCAGATCAAATCATACCTCCTATTCCTGGTGTCGAAAAAGCACAAATGGCATTCGATGTATTCGGTAATGAAGATAAAGTTGGAAAGAAAGTTGTCATTGTTGGTGGCGGTGCCATTGGCATTGAACTCGGCATTCATCTCAACGGGCTTGGGCATGAATCAACAATTGTTGAAATGGGAGAATATATTGGCGAAAAATGTCAACTCACTGAACGTACTGCATATCTAAATGCGATGAAAGAAAACAATGTTCAGTCAATGGTAAACACAAAAGTGGTTGAAATTACCGAAAATGGCGCTTATGTCGAAGGTCCAGAAGGTAAACAGTTCCTCGAAGCTGATACTGTGATCATCTGTGCAGGTACCAAACCATTGACAGAAGAACGCGATAAGTTCATTGATTGCGCTTTTGATGTCATCAACGTTGGCGACTGTGTCGATGCTTCTACTATTGTTCATGCTGTTCATACAGGTTTTAATGCAGGTTTAACTTTATAAACATATTTTCATTCTAATTTTATAGCCAGAATAGATTTAATATCTATTCTGGCTATTTTTCACTATCAAATAAATTTCACCTTGTTGTTCTTATAAACCTATCTTATAACGCGCTATATAATAGGTGCCATTGTTAAGGTTCAAATACATGCCATATAATTTGTTTATAGAAATGATCGGTCATTCTTTGAAAACTGAAATGAGACTTTTCCAGAACACAAAGGGGTGTCTATGTTATGAGCGGAAAATCAATTCCTACTGAAGTGAAATTCGGTATTTCGCCAGCGTATATCATCAATAGTATTATCACGCTGGTGATTATGATTGGCTTTAAGTATGTGGTGCCGGCTGTAGATCCACTGACGCCACTGGGCGTTGAGGTCCTTGGCATTTTCCTTGGAACACTATACGGTTGGTTGATTGTTGGTAATGTTGTCTGGCCAAGTATTGTATGTTTGGTCCTGTTGGGGTTAAGCGACTATACGACGGTTACAGATTCTTTTGCAACTGGCTTTGGGAATAATACGGTATTGTTAATGTTATTTTTCTTCCTTTTTACTAATATTTTAAATTCTGCCGGTATTATCGAATTCGTTGCTGAATGGATCGCAACCCGGAAGATCGCCTATGGCAGACCATGGATGCTTTCTTTCCTGTTGATGATTGCTTCCATCGCTTGTTTCTTCATGGTATCTGCAACGGCTGCCTGCTTGGTAATGATTCCGCTGATTTACAGCTTGTCCAATCTTTATGGATTCAAACCAGGTGATAAATGGCCAATGCTGATGATGACTGGCCTGGTCTATGTCGGGTCCACCAGTTATCTGATTCTGCCATTTAAATCTCTGCCTCTGATCGTATTCGGTGTCTATGAAGCCAATACTGGTACTTCAATCGCCCTTGGGCCTTACATGATCGTTATCGCTGCATCGACGGTTGTCGCTTTGGCATTGTTTTTGGCATGGTGCAAGTTCATCGTCAAACCAGATGTATCCTTTATTACCAATTGTAAAATTGATACATCCAAGAAGATGGTACTGACCAGCTATCAAAAATTTGTTCTCTGGTATTTCGTTGTTGTCTTGCTGCTTTTGATCATTCCAAACTTGCTGCCTACTTCCATCCCTGGTGTTCAGGTGCTGAAGGACATCGGCAATGTCGGGATTTTGGCCATCGCTGTCGTATTCTTTGCTGCTTGCCAATTCAAGGGTGGCATCACATTTAATCAATTGTTCGCACAAAATGTTTCCTGGAACATTATTTTCCTGCTGGCAGCCGCTATGTCCATTTCCGCGCCATTCACTTCTGAAGACACGGGAATCACTGCTTGGATTGCAAACATCGTTACACCACTTGTCGAAGGCAGAAGTTCCTTCATGTTCATCGTCATTATCTGCGTCATCTGCTGCATTTTGACGAACGTTGCCAACAACCAGGCTGTTTGTGTGTTGTTCACACCAATCGTTCTTTCCATCGGTACTGCGCTCGGCGCCAACCTGCCTACACTGATCGCCTGCATGATGGCTGCCTGCAACGTTGGGATGATCACACCTCCTGCCAGCGCAACAGGTGCTCTGCTCCATGGTGATAAAAAGTGGATTCCTGGGAAAGCTGCCTACACCAACGGGATTGTCTGCAGTCTCTTCAACCTGGTCACCACGATCTTTATCATCTATCCTCTTGGTACCTTGTTGTTGTCCTAAGTCATCATGTTGTAAGCAGAATTTATAACAAACCTTGCATTTTCGCACCTTGTTATAAATTTTACTGAATAACGCGCTATAAAAACGCCGCTTTAGTCAGAATCGGCGTACACGATTATACTAAAAGTATGAAAGAATTTTTGAACAATTAGAAAAGGAGCGATTTTATGTCGAAACCTGCGTACAAAGAAAAGTATCCTCATCTGTTTGAACCACTGGTGATCAAACGCGGTAAAAATGAAGTGGTCTTCAATAACCGCATTATGATGTCTCCTGTTGGGATCGTTGCTACTGGCGGCGGTGCAGACAATGGCCGCATCAATATCTTCGGTGTTGACCACTGGACCGAATTCATCCGCGGTGGTTTCTCCTCTGTGGCCTTGCCAATGGAAATTCCTGCCGAAGGCGCACACGCTGGTGTATTCAATATGGACGTTGATGATGTCAACTATATGAACATGCATCTTCTGCAGCGTTCTGTTCATGCGTACAATGGCAAAACCTTTGCAGAACTGATCCACGGCGGCCGCTGCATGGTTGCAAAAAATCTTGAATTAAAAGCTGCTGCAGATGGCGAATACCAGGGCAAGCCTGTTAAGGGCATGGACCGTGACGACATGGAAGAAGTGCTCCAGCTTTGCCGTGAATTTGCCAGCCAGGCACGCCGCTCGGGTTTTGATGGGATTATGGTTCACATGGCTCATGGTTGGTTGTTCCACGATTTCCTTTCCCCTATCACCAACACCCGTACCGATGAATTTGGCGGCTCTGTAGAAAACCGCTGCCGCTTCCCAATCATGGCATTGAAAGCCATCCGCGAAGTCATCGGCGACGACCTGATCATCGAATTGCGCCTCAACGGCAACGATGAAATGGAAGGCGGCATTCTTCCTGAAGATGCTGCTCAGCAGGTATTGCTGCTGCAAGATTATGTCGACATGATCCATATCACTTGTGGTACCCGTGTTGATGTAACCAGCCGTCCAAAGATGCACCCAACCAACTATTTCCCAACTGAACATAACGCTTATGCCAGCGAAATCGTTAAGAACACCCCTGGTGTAAAGATTCCTATCGGTGTTGTTGGCGCCATCAGCGACCCTGCTCGTGCTGAAGCATTGCTTGCAGATGGCAAGGCTGACTATGTGCTGATGGCACGCGCTGCCATTGCCGACAACGATTGGGTCAACAAGGTTAAAGAAGGCCGCGAAGACGATATTCGCCCTTGCCTGCGCTGCTGCTACTGCCTTGACCATGGCCGCCGCAAAGCACGTGTTGCTGGCAAAGAATTGGCTATGGCTGCAGAAGTTAGCTTCGACCGTCGCTGCGTGGTCAACCCTCTGTCTATGCAGGGCATCAGCAAGAAGATGTTCCCAGCACCAACCAAGAGCAAGAAAATCGCCATCATTGGCGGTGGTGTTGCCGGTATGAACGCAGCACTCAGCGCTGGTGATCGTGGACACGACGTCACCATCATTGAAAAGACCGACAAACTCGGCGGTCAGGCACTGCTTTCTGATGGTATGTGGTTCAAAAAAGAAATGAAAGCTTACCATGAATGGCTGGAACGCCAGGTGAAGAAACATCCTCACATCAAGATTCTGATGGAAACCGAAGCCACACCAGAATTGATTGCCGACATGGATGTGGATGCTGCCATCGTCGCCGTTGGCGCCGAACAGATTGTTCCACCAATTCCTGGTATTGAGAACGCAACCATGGCCTTCGATGTGTTCGGCAACGAAGACAAGCTTGGCAAGAAAGTTGTCATCATCGGCGGCGGCGACATCGGTTGTGAATTGTCCATCCATCTGTCCGGCCTTGGTCATGAATGCTCTGTTGTCGAAATGACTCACTTTGTAGCCGGTAATGCAGAACTGACCGAACGTATGTCTATCCTGGAATGGATGGATCAGGAACACGTGACCACCTATCTCGATACACAGGCAACCGAAATCACGCCAACTGGTGTGCGCATTAAAAATGCCGATGGTGAATCCTTCCTTGATGCAGACAGCATCATCGTCAGCACCGGTACGAGATCTCTGAGTGCATTGCGCGACTCCTTCAAAGACGTAGCTTTTGATGTCATCAATGTCGGCGACTGCAAGAAAGCTTCCAACATGCAAAACGCTGTTGAAACTGGATTTGACGCCGGTTATATACTTTAAAAAAGTCTTATTCCCGTTCTTTTTTCGTGGTATAGTAAAAGTATTTGTATGAGTAACAACATCTAACCACACAACCAATTGAAAGAATGAGGGAAGCCATTATGAGACTGGAGCAACTACGCTATCTGATAGAAATTGCAAATTGTAAGTCGATCAATAAAGCTGCACATAATCTCTACATCACACAGCCTGCTTTAAGCATTGCCATCAATTCGATGGAGGAAGAATTGAACTACCCGCTTCTGACCCGCACGAAAAAAGGCGTCGTCCTCACTGAGGATGGCGCCCGGGTCGTGCAGGATGCACAGCGGATCATGACCATTATCCAAAACTGGTACCTTTCTTCAGAAACAGAATACAACTTGAATGGAAACGTGCATATTCAGGCAACCCCTTCTGTTTGTGTTGCAATGTCAAACACACTGATACTGGACATGCAGCAAAATTATCCAAATCTCTCGATATTCATGCATACCAGTACACCGCAGCACATGCTTTCTGCCATTACAAACAGCGCTGTGAACATCGGTATCAGTCAATATTCGCAGGAAAAAGAAGAGGATTTTTTAAAGGAAGCCTCCAAGCATCGCAAACTTAATGTTGAAAAATTAATCGAAGACAGACGTTGTGTGATGATTTCCACTAAAAATCCAATATCAAAAAAGGACACCTTGTCCAGTGATGATTTAAAGCAACTTACTCTGGCTTATTATTCAGATACGACCGACGATGTCTCTGAATTTTACCGTAATTATTTCAATCCAGACCGCTGTTTCCGACTGGACAGCCGTGAAAGCATTCTTCAACTAATTGCTGAAGACGGCGCAGTAGGAATTTTTCCAGAACTAACGACACGCAGCAGTTACTATATTCGAAGCGGACTCATTAAGCCTGTCTTTTTAGACAACAAAAAACTACCAACCAAGATTACCTACTATCTGATCTATCCAGATCTCAAAAATCTTTCACTCAATGAGATCTGCATGCTGGATATCATCCGTGATAAATTCACCTGCTGTCTCACAAGCGGACGGGCCTGTGATTGTATCGAAAATGATGAATGACCCTATTCCCCCCTGTATCACTGTAAAGGAGTAGACACATGAAACCAGTTTATAAAGAAAAATACCCACATCTGTTCGAACCAATGTATGTTGGTAAAAACAAAGTACGTTTTAACAACCGTGCCCTGATGGCGCCTATCGGCTCCATTGCCACCGGTGGTGGTGAAATGAGCGATGGCCGCATCTCTCAAAATGGGATTGACCAGTGCATGAACTACATCCGCGGCGGTTTCTCCACCGTTGCCCTGCCAATGGAAGTGCCTATCGATGGCGGTCATGAACACATGTTCAACCTCAATCCTAAAACCTGCAACCAAATGGAATTCCATCTTCTGCAGCGTTCTGTTCACGCTTATCGCGGCCTGACCTTTGCAGAACTTCTGCACTGCGGCCCATTCGTTAACCTGCCTGACTACCCACGTCTTGGCGCTGACACCTATGTCACCAACGGTTATCCTGTCAAAGCTGCTACCCTCGACGATATGAAAGGCATCTGCGACCTCTTCGCTCAATATGCTGTTTGGGCAAAAATCGCTCGTTTCGACGGCCTCATGATCCACATGGCACATGGCTGGCTCTTCAACCAGTTCCTTTCTCCATTGACCAACCATCGTACCGATGAATTCGGCGGTTCTGTTGAAAATCGCTGCCGCTTCCCAATGATGGTTCTCAAAGCCATCCGCGACGCTGTCGGCGACGATCTCTTGATCGAACTGCGCCTCAACGGCAACGATGAAGTGGAAGGCGGCATCCTGCCTGAAGACGCAGCACAACAAGTGCTCATTCTCCAGGAATATGTCGACATGATCCACATCACCTGCGGCCATCGTGTAGACGCACTGTCCCGTCCAAAACAGCATCCAAGCAACTTCTTCCCAATGGCTCACAACGCTTACGCCAGCGAAATCGTTAAAAACACCCCTGGTGTTAAGATTCCAATCGGTGTTGTCGGCGCCATCTACACCCCTGAAATTGCTGAAGAAGTGCTCGCTAAAGGCCAGGCCGACTACGTCCTCATGGCACGTTCCGCAATGGCCGACCCTGAAATCATCAAGAAAGCCAAAGAAGGCCGCGAAGACGACATCCGTCCTTGCCTGCGCTGCAACTACTGCATGGACCATGGCCGCCGCGAAGCACTCACCACAGAACTGCATCTGCTCAGCCATCCAAGCTATGACAGACACTGCGCAACCAACCCACTGGCCTTCCAGAGTTTATCCAAGCGCAGCTTCCCACCTGCTGAACGCGTAAAACGCATCGCCGTTGTCGGTGGCGGGGTCGCTGGTATGGAAGCAGCCCTCGCTGCAGCAGACCGCGGCCACGAAGTCATCATCTATGAAAAGACCGACAAACTCGGTGGCCAGGCACTGCTCTCCGACGTTATGTGGTTCAAGAAAGAAATGAAACTCTTCCACGAATACCTCGAACGTCAGGTACACAAACGCCAGAACATTATTGTTAACCTCAACACCGAAGCAACCCCAGAAATCATCGACGAACTCGATCCAGATGCTGTCATCGTTGCTGTTGGTGCAGAACAGATCGTTCCTAAAATCCCTGGCGTAGAAAAAGCTGTCATGTCCTTCGATGTCTTCGGCCACGAAGAAGAAAAAGTTGGCCACAAGGTTGCCATCATCGGCGGCGGCGACATCGGTGTTGAACTCGGCATTCACCTTAACCAGCTCGGCCATGAATGCACCGTCGTTGAAATGGGCCACTACATCGCACCAAAGGCTCAGCTCACCGAACGTATCTCCTACCTCGAATGGCTGGAACAGGAAAAGGTTAACACCATGATCGACACCAAGTGCGTTGAAATCACCGACCAAGGTGCCATCATTGAAGATGCCGACGGCAACAAGACCCTGCTCGAAGCAGACACCGTCATCATCGCCGTTGGTACCAAATCTCTCGTTGAAGAACGTGATAAATTCATCGACACCGCTTTCGACGTCATCAACGTTGGTGACTGCGTCAAAGCATCCAGCATCGTACACGCTGTACACACCGGTTTTGATGCAGGCTGGACCCTCTAATCACTCATCCATTGAACATGTCATTCGCTCATCCTTTTTAACATAGACACAACCCCCTCTGATGCCAAGGCACAGTCCGACACCAGAGGGGGTTGGTTTTTTATGCTATTTTTTTGTCCGCCGTTCCCGCCGCCAAAACGGCAGATAACAACAACCGATCAGCACCACTGCCAGCACCACAATCACCGCCACATACACATACCACTGCCAAAGTTCTGTCAGCGCAATCGACAACGGCGGCTGATACGTGAACATAAAATTCGTCACATATTCCACGCTCACCAGTTCACCATTCTCATACGTCGGCACCGCAAACACCGCATTAACATACAGCGAAGCAAACGCCAGCCCACCCAAAAGCGCCAGCGTTGAAAAATAATGACGCGCGCGAATCGTTGTCTGGCCCGACAACGGAATATATACTCCCAGCACCACCAGCATCGTGTGATACAAAAAATACTGATACGCCAAAGGATGCGTGAACGACTGCGCCGCCTCAATACTTGAGCCATAAATCGACGGCATTAAAAGCGCCAAAAACGCTCCCAACAAACACGTTGGATACATAAACGCCAACACCGCCTCACGCATGCGCCCTTCATGCGCAAACCGTGCGTAAAAAATCATCACAATCTGAATCGAACACAAATGAAGCGGCAAATGCTGAAGTGGCAAATAAGGATATACCATCGATCCATCCGCCGACGGCACCAGCTGTATCACACTGAACACCTTCGTCAACTCCGACAATACACAGCCCACGCAGGCAACCGAAAGCACCCAATCCAACGACGGCCGCCGCCTCCTCAGCCACACCACCGCCAATATCATCAAGCACCCACAAATCACCAGCCACACACAATGATACACTGAAAACATCTCGACACTCCTTGCTTCAATAAAATTGCAAAAAGCGCCCCCTCATAGGCAACCACCAGCCGCGCTACCCTTCCATTATAACCAACACACGAGAAAAACACCGCCATATCCTGTATATTTTAATCAAATGCTAATAAGACAAAAACTTCAAAACAGAAATTCTCCATGCCATCAGTATTCACAACAAAACGCTTATAGCCTTCCTCTCTCAAGCATAATAGACTATTACTGTCCATAAAATCGTATTTTCCACATTTTAGGAAGTGAACATCATGAAAATACTATTTAATCAGACCGCAATGGGTGGCATCCCTATGAAGAATCGCCTGATTCGTTCTGCAACCGGAGATGGTTTGGTGACGCCAGAGAGTCATCTCACAGATGCTATATTCGACATCTACGACGAACTTGCAAAAGGCGGCACGGCGCTAATCGTTTTGGGCTTCACCAGCGTTGCTTCTCCGGATCCCTTTGCTGAGCGGCTGATGACAACTATATTCCAAAATACACTGAACTAACAGCACGTATCCATCACCATGGCGCACGCGTTATGCTACAGCTTGCACTGGTCACCTACCAACGATGAACAGTCTCCGGCAATTCTGTCACCGTCGGCGTCAACGACATGACAGAGGCAGACATCGCCGACATTGTGACGAAATTCGTCGCTGCCGCTAAGCGCGTCCAGCAAGCAGGCTTGACGGCGTGCAGCGCATGGCTGTCACAAGGTTGTTTTGAGCGAGTTTCTGCGCCCAAAACGCAATTCACCGTCAGGATCGCTACAGCGGCTCCATGCAAGACTGTACCCAGATTGTGGTCGACATCATCCAGAGGATTCATGACGCTCTGGGGCTTTATCACGTTTCGATCAAGCTCAACAATACCGACATTCCTAAGGAAGACTGCCGCACAACCTGTCAGCTCCTTGAACAGGCCGACCTTGCATCCGTCGAAATGGAGTGGCTCTATCCTCAGCTTCATGAAGCCATGCGCCAAAGCATCCATATCCCAATCATCCTCATTGGCGAGTATCGCAACCCCGCCGAAATGGAGCCGCTGATGGCCAGTGAAAGCATCGACTACCTTGGTCTTTCACGCCCGCTCATTCGCGAAGTCGACCTACCAAACCGCTGGCAAAACGGTGACCGCTGCCCTATACTGTGCATTTCGACAAAGGTAACTCTTCTCGCACAAAATATATGGTTTTTAATTATAAACGCAAAATCTCCCTTAATAACTTGGTACGCCAAATTATTAAGGGAGATTCTGTATTTATTTTTTTGCAATCCTATAAATTTATCTTAGCAAAATTTATCACCAATAAAATATACTCATGTCTATTTTATTAGCTCTTTTGCACAAGTCAAATAATAATGTCGACCATTAGCGCTTGTCTGCATACGTCCAAGATAACTACACGCCTCTGATTTCCATTTTCTTGCTTCTTCAATCATTACTTGAGCATCAAGTAAAATATCGCAAAGTTCAAGCACCCATTGCATTTCGCCTTCAGTTAATGCTTTCTTAATTTCTTTCGATATTACTTGAACATCACCTAACAAACCAATAATTTTTTCTGCACGTTTTTTTACTGGCATACTTCCAATATGCGTCGGATTTCCATCAAACCATCCTACATAACCTGCATAAATGCCACGAATACTCCACGCAATCGTACCATAATATTCTTGTAGATAAGGAATATTTTTCCATTTTTCTGGCAAATCAATTATTTCAACAAGCTCATCTGGTGTTTTTCCTACATTTATTCCTTCTAAAGTTTTTTCTAAGACCCATTCTATGGCTTCACTATATGTACCAATTATTTCTCTAAACTCGCTATTTCCGACCAAAATATCTCCATGTCCAGGAATATAATATTCTACAGGATAATTCAAATATTTCTTTAATGATTGAACCCATTGGTTTACATCACGATATGTACTTCCACGCAGAGCACTTAAATTAGGCCAGGATGCATAATAATTATCGCCTCCACAAAACACTCTCTGTTCAGGTAGCCATACGGCCTCTTCCTCATCTGTTTCTCCAGGTGCTGCAATAAGCTGAATCTTAATACCTTCTATAGTTAAATCAGTAACATCACCTTCTATCCACATTGTAATAGGTAATGTATTTACTATGCCTTTTGGAGGAAATAATGGACTTATCCCCAATGATAGCGCTTCTTCCGAAGATAACAATGCACCAAATTGACGTACTGCTCGTCGTTGTGCATCATTTGCAATTTTCTCTTGTTGGCCAACAACAATATTATTACTTTTATGTCCAATAACTGTTTGAACGGTATCCTCAAAAATTTTCGCTCCACCAATATGATCCGCATGTGTATGTGTATAAATGATAGTAGTTATTGGTTTATCCGTAATTTTTTCAATAGCATCTCTCGCTTCCTTGGCATAGCCATCTGTTTCAAACGCATCAACTAAAATACATCCGTTATCACCAATAATCAAAATTGCATTACTACTTCCAAAATATTGCAAAGCATATACATTATCTGTTATTTTTTTTATTTGAGCCTTTTTCCTACTCCCAATATATTTAATTAAATTTTTTTCACCTATAAACTCTACCATCATTATCCTCCTATTTCTTTTTTTAAAAAAGCTGGTCCTTTTACCCAAAAGACCAGCTTTATAAAAATCATAACACACCCAATAAATACCAATACGGAATTAAAATCACAATATAGAAAACTAAAAATAATACTACTCTCAATGTGCTCATTTTTATAAAGTCGCCCATAGAGATAGCACCAAATGAAAAGAATATCAGATAAGGGACAAACTCATATGGCAAGAAAATCAAATCGGTAGAATGTGCCAGCGCATACATTGCTGCGTCCAAATTTAATCCAATACTAGATGCAATTGCAGCAATAGGTCCTGAAAGCGACGTAAGCATTGCAGTTGGTGTAAGAGCAAAATTCGCAATAATACCAAAAAACAACAACGCCATTAATGATAAAACTGTCGATTTTCCTTCCAACATTGGAGCAATTAAATCGGAAAGCATCTGCCCAACGCCTAATACCCCTCCTACAGAGCCAATGCCAATACATGATACGATAAAGAAAATCATACCCATATCGATATGTCTTATACAAGATTCATCTGCTACACGAATACCAGGGAAGAACATTAACAATGGAATAATTAAGAAACCAATATCAGTACTAAGTCCTGTGAATGGGCTACTTAACAGCATAATCATTAAAATTGCCAGCATAATCGCAGCTTTCTTTTCTCTTTTCGTAATTGGTCCCATTTTTTCATATTGCTCAATAAAATGTTCCTTACAATTCTCTGCACTAGACCCTTTTGTTTTATATATCTTGGTTAAAATGAATACAAAAATCACTAAATAGAGCGCTGTAGGAATATTATGAAGCAAAAATTTATACCATAAAATATTATATCCAGGAACTACTGCTCCCGCTCCACTCTGTAACATCAATATTACAGAAGGTGCATAGATAAAGAATCTAGAACTTAACACACCAGCAGCGCTCGCCATAATAAGTACTGCCGATTCCTTAGATTTAAGCTCTACACCTAATGCTCTAATAACCCCATAAGTAAATGCCGCCATTACAACATAGCCATTTGAGAATGTAATCGCACTTATAATAATGCCAATGATAAAACAACCCCAAATAGAGCCATTAACGGTACCACCTGTTCGTATAATTACCCAAGTAGAAATACGTTTTAAAAGGCCACATTCTTGCAAAACTTCCGCTAAAACAAAAGCCCCGACGATAACAAAAACAATAGTTGAGGTCCAGCCTGAAAAACAAATCGCAGGATCAGCTACCCCAGTAATATAATACATTACTGGCATCAAAAATGCTGGAACAAATGGTGTAAGCAAATCGAATGCTACTACAACAAGCATCCATATCGTCCAAACTGCATACCATCGAACCTGAGTTGTAAATACCTCGCCAGTTGGAATCATCCAAATTGCAAAAGGAATTAGAATCGATAAGATCCATTTGATTTTTACTGAAGTCGACATTGGTTGTACAGTACTCATGAAAGCTCCCCCTTCCTGAAATCGAATATATTTATATGGGCTGCCATATTTTCTCAACAGCCCATATAAAAACCTACGTTACAATTTAATCTTCAAGAATCTGATATACTGGAGCCCCTTCACATTGTGCTGGCATACGAATCCCAAGTAATGCCGCAGCGGTAGGTGCCAAATCCATTTCACGAATCTTACGTTCTGTATAGAACCCTTTCTTGATGCCAGGTCCTGCAGCAATAAAGATCGGAGATACACAAGTTCCATTCATACCATTGAAAGTTGGCAAGGAGTCGCCATGCCCACGATTGTACCCTTCATTAATCCAGTAAATAATGTCCCCACATTCTGGGCCACTCATGCCAATCAATTCAGCTTCTTTATTACGCATGCACATATAAACAACACGTTTACCTGTTTCTGGATCACGATAATTATAAAGATCGCTAATGATCTGTTCTTCCAGGTCATATTTGTCGGCAGGATCAACTATCCCTGTTTCATATTTTCCTTTTAAATTAATATAAATATAGTTACCACGCGGAGCAACAGCAGTCGTCTTACTCCAATCGATTTCTACCTTATTGCTGTCAGTTTCATTTTGGTCTTTTAAGACAGTATATCCTAGCTTCTGAAGAATAGGAATGTTTACACCAAATGGATCACCTAATACTGGAGGTTCTTCTTCACGGCTGGTCATAAATCCATGATCAGAAAAAAGGAAAATGGTCCATTCTTCATCAAGCAAATGCAGGAAACGACCAATATAATCATCTGTATCCAGATAACATTGTTCTACATATTGGATATAATCCTCTGGGTTAATCTCCGTATTACGTTTTCTCTTTTGGCACCAATGCCAGAACTGATGCCCCATTGCATCAACATTGTGAAGGTGAGAGAATACAACCTTGTAATCTTTTTCCGTCATAAGATAATTCAAACAGTCTGCCTGCCAGTCCATGAAATTTTTCCATGTCGGAAGAATAATTTTCTGTGTAACATCTGAATATTGTCCCCCAGTAAACGTAGGACTATTAATATATCCAAAACGTTCTGTAACGTCTGCATAAAGGGATTTGGGTTTGAAATGAGAATCTCCATAAATATCAAGTGCCTGACCAACATATAAACGCACAAATGAACCATCTTCTTCCAGCTCCATAAGCGCCCAGAAGCCGGCACCAGTTTTGTGCCCTTTATCAGTTTCAAATTCATCGACAATATTATATTTTATATAATCGTTTGGCGTTAATTCTACCATTGGCTCTCTAGACTTTTTATTTCTATAGACACGAACAATACCATATTTTCCATCTTTATCTTTCAAAACTAATCCATAACGACGTTCCAACCCTTTATTAGCACCAGCAACGAACTCAATTGCACCTTCTGGAACATCGATATCCCAACCGTGAGGTTCAGACATTGGACTATTGTACATATCCATCTGCATTTCTTCAAAAGATCCTTCACCATCACTGAAAGACATTTCATAATTGATCATATTATGACCAGTCGTGGATTTTTCTGCTAAGCTTTGTGCTGAAGTATCAAACTGTTCTGCATCATGAATAACACAGCCGGCCCCATTATCAATAGCAACTTTTGCCTGGAAACGAACATCTTTAATAGTATTAGATGCTGTAATGATTTTTTCTGCTTCAACAACACAAACACCCATATTCACGCAACCTGGCGTTGTCCCATCAACTACATGCAAATTATCGGTGTCAACTTTTGGAGGCCAAGATGCGCTAGGCCAATGCCAAACTAAAGTTTTTAAACCTTCTTTTGCTGTCGTTTCCCATAAAGTTTCAGCCTTGCAAAGATCTGAACCAAATGCATAAACCAATTCATCTAATCTTTCATGACTTTGGTTCCAATAACAAGTAATCCCATGAACGTCAGGACTGCAACCTGTCGCAATTGTTGTCCACATTGGTGGTGTAATAGTCGGAACGCCACCAAGCATATGCAGGTTCTTTTTGCAAGCACCACGTTCAATCAATTTTTTTACATTTGGCATCTTTCCCTCATCAACCAATCGACGAGTAGTATCTGGATCCATTCCGTCAACACCAAGGAAAAATATTTTTTCAGTTTTTGCTTGTTTCATTTCACTCGCTCCTTTATTATTTAATGTATAGAGATCTCTTTCCTTGTCTTTATGTTATCAATTAATTGTTTTTATGAAAATCATGTTCTATTTTATGATAATTTTATTTTGTCAAGTTTTTCTTGACGCTCTAATCAGTCAAAATTATCTGACATTATGTCTTTTCTTTTTTATTTTAAATATAAAGAGGCAAAATATTATGAGAACAGACCAAATAATATATTTAAATGAAATATATCGCAGATCCTCCCTGCATCAGGCAAGTGAAAATCTGCATATATCTACCCAAGCTCTTTCACTTTCAATTAAGTCACTTGAAGAAGAACTTGGATTCCAAATATTAGAACGCAGTCGAACCGGAGTAACCTTAACAGAAAAAGGAGAAGCTCTTCTTCATGTCGGTAAAGATTTTTTAGAACAACTCCAAAATATTCAAACTAGTACAGAAAAAAAATATCAAACCTCATTAACCGGTACTTTTGAAATTCTTGCAACAAATGGCATTATTGAAACATTATTTCCGCCTTTAATCAGCCAACTATTTTTTGATTATCCAGACTTTCATTTAAAACCTATAAGCAGTGAATTCTCTCTAATATTAGATCCTCTTGTTAAAGATATTTATGAATTTGCTCTGATTTATCAATGTTCAATTAACGATGAATTAATAACCAGTTACGATAATTCAATGTTTAGTTTTACTCCCATTTTATCTGGGAGTTATTACTGTACGATTCCTGAAAATTTTTCTATAGCCCATTACAAATCCATTTCCCTTAATACCATGACAAAGTATCCTATTATTTTATTTTCTCCAACAAAAGATGTCTTACTCAAACTTTTCGAATATACAAACAAAAAATGTAATATTATATTTGTTGATAACTACTCTGTTTATACACAAATGTTGGCAAAAGGAGCTGGTCTCAGCCTTACATTGGTTATTGATCAGTCCAAATTACCTGTAATATCTTTACCAAATTTGAAACTAATACCATTCAAAGAAAGGATATATAGTGATCTAGGATATATTTATAAAAAAGATCATTCATTCTCTCTTAGATCAGATGCATTCATTAAATACTTAAAAGAATACTTAGACATTTATGGTATACAAAATTTCCCTATTAGCGAATAAAAAACGCCCGCAAATCCATAAAAATGGATTTGCGGGCGTTTTTTCCATTCTCCCACTTTCTCTTACAGCATCGCGTCCTTCTTCTCAAGGATGGCTTCGCAGGCAGCGCAGGCTGGGCAGTCACAGTATTTTTTGCCGGCATTTTTAAGTTCATGGGCATGGGCTGCGACGTTGGCTGCATTGCCCCCGAAGACTTTAGCACCCATTTCGGATTCAGCAAAAGCAATGAGGCCGTCGATTGGCATGATGTTTGCTTCAACAGCAGCGATGTAGGCCTTATTGGCTTCGACACCTTTGTCACTGGCGAGCCATGCTTCTGCAGCAACTTTTGCTTCAGCGCTGCAGGATGGTGCTGCGATCAAATCATTGGTCTTTTCAACAACAAAATCAAGTACGGATTGTTCCATAAATATCGTCCACCTTTCTGTTTTTCTCCCCTTATTGTAACACAGTTTTTCATCAAAAACCGGTTGAATAATAACTGAAAATAGAAACACCACCATCATGCCCAACGAACATGTTCTGATTTGTGCGGAAGAAGCATTGCTTACGGCTGCAGAAAAAGCTGTGGCTGCTTATATTCGCAAGCGTTATACCGCTCTTTACAAAGAAACCTAAAAAGAACGCTTGTCACCACATAGGTGACAAGCGTTCTTTTTAGGTTGAGTGATATCACCACAGTGCCTGCCTGAATTGATTACAGACACATGCGATAGATCGCCATGATGTCGTCTTTATCCAATGTGGTCATGCCAGCGATTGGTCCATTGGCCGTTGCATGAGCAGCCATGTCTTCAAAGTGACTTTCGTCGATGCCAAGGGATGAAAGATGGCTGGCAACGCCGAGTTCATCATAGAAGAAATGAGACAGCACACGAATGGTTTTCTGCGCACAGCCGATCGGGCCGTCACAAGCAGTTTCGACGCCGAGGCAGTTTCTGCCAAAACGTGCAATCACCGGTGCCGTATCGGCATCGAGAATGTAATCCAGCCAGCGTGGAATCAAGATGGCCAGTCCATGGCCATGAGTGATGTCATAATAAGCCGAAAGCTCATGTTCCATCACATGGCAAGCGCCTGCTTGACGCACACCGTTCATGAGAAAACCATTGAGTGCCCAGGACGATGCCCACATAAGATTGGCACGCGCTTCATAATTTTCTGGCTCTACCATGGCAACTGGCGCGTATTGTACCACTGTCTTCAACACCTCTTCCTGCATGCGCACGAGCATGTCCATCTGTGGCTGCAAAGTAAGATACGTTGAATCAAAGATGTGTGACATGATATCGATGCTGCCACAAGCCGTTTGATACGGCGGCACACTATACGTCAACGTCGGATCTTCAAAAGTTACACGTGGTGTCACCAGCGGTGTCCGCAGACTGCACTTGAGATTTCGTTCTTTGTTGCTGATAACGCCGCTGCCATCCATCTCCGAACCAGTTGCAGCGATGGTCAGCACCGTCACCACTGGCAGCACCTCAGTCACCGGCACACGACCTTCGATCAAATCCCAAATATCGTCCGTGGCTGCCGGTACCGTGGCCGCAATTGCCTTGCTGCAATCGATCGTCGAGCCGCCGCCCACTGCCAATACCACATCCACGCCTTCGCGACGGCAAAGCGCTGCCCCTTCGTTGACCAGCGTGTGCCGTGGGTTCGGTTCCACACCGCCCAGTTCAAACAACGTCAGCCCAGCGCCTTCGATCAACGCCTTGAGCCTGTCGTATAATCCACTACGCTTTACCGAGCCGCCGCCATACACCATCAGCACCTTCGTGCCAAAACGTGCCAATTCTTCAGGCAGATGTTCCAATTGATCCTTACCGAAATACACCTTCGTCGGACTGTGAAAAACAAAATCGTTCATGGCCAATGCCTCCTTTTTAATACCTTCTCTATGATTCTATTATATAGGAAAGCCCTTTCCATACGCAATGCAAGCCACACGTCCATCAACGAAAAAACCGACGCTCGTTTTTCTGAGCGTCGGTTTTTTATATGGAATTATTTGCAAAGGCTGTATTGTTGATCGTCGACAGGTTCCAGCCATTCGTTGCTGGTGTTGTCGCCTGGGACTTCGACTGCCAGGTGGCTGAACCAGCTGTCGGCAGCGGCACCGTGCCAATGTTTCACACCGGCAGGAATGTTGACGACATCGCCTGGTGTCATGAGCACTGGTTCTTTGCCCCATTCCTGATAGTAGCCGCGCCCTGCCACGCAGATGAGGATCTGACCGCCGCCTTTGTCGGCGTGATGAATGTGCCAGTTGTTGCGGCATCCTGGTTCAAAGGTAACATTGGCGATGAAAACTTGGTCGCTGACGACCGGCGCTAGATAGCTTTGGCCGATGAAATATTGTGCATAGGCGTCATTTGGTGCGCCGATTGGGAAGACCATGGATGCTGCGTGCTGTGCTTTGGCGTCGTCAGCAGGCACTTCCTCAGTCCAGATGTCTTTTGCCATGCGGAAGACGGCCCAAGCTTTTGGCCAGCCTACATAGAATGCTGCATGAGTAACAATTTCAGCAATTTCTTCTTTCGTGATGCCATTGGCTTTCGCTGTCTGTAAATGATAGCGGAAGGATTCATCCACCATGCCCATTGCCATCAGTGAAACCACCGTTACCAAGGAACGGTCACGCAGACTGAGCTTGTCTTCGCGGCTCCACACTTCACCAAAAAGAACATCATCATTTAATTCCGCAAATTTTGGGGCAAAGGTGCCCAGGCTGTCGCGGCCAGCGGTTTGTTTTACTGCCATGAACGATTCTCCTCTCAAAATGATCGATTGATACCATTTTCAGTGCTCTTAAAAATAAGAGCGCTATTATTTCGTGCGTTGTCGGCCTCTCCACCACAGTCAATAAATGGAAAGGCTTTCCATCTTGCGCTCCATCAAAACTGTGCTGCCCATGTTTCAAGCTCAGCAGCGCTGGCGTTGGCAGCAAAACGTTTGCCCTCTTTGAGCGTGGCTCCTTTGCAGGATGGTGCCAGTTCTGCGTTGGTTTGTCCCATGCCGGAGCTGCCAGATGTAGCAAATGGAATGATTGTTTTTCCAGACCAATCATGTGCTTCTAAGAAGGTGTTGATAATGGTTGGTGCAACATACCACCAAATTGGGAAACCAATAAAAATCGTGTCATAGCTCGCCACATCCAACGTGTTCTTTTTTATCGCCGGACGCTGGCTTTTATCGTTCATTTCTATCGAGCTGCGGCTCTTTTTGTTGGTCCAATCCAAATCAGCTGAAGTATACGGTTCGGCCGGTTCAATCTCATAAACATCAGCACCAATGGATTCAGCAAGTGTATTGGCCACATGTGCGGTGGTTCCGGTGGCCGAAAAATACGCAACCAATTTCTTACTCATAAGAAATCCTCCTTTATAAATTCATGGGCAGACAGCCAGCATGTTGCGTGCAGTCTGCAAAATCATGTCGCGCGGGGTGTAATAAGTAAATTTAAAACCAATCGCCTGCACTGCCGCGCGTTGTTTCTCTGTGGTGGCTGTATAAGGATAAATGCCGTACATAAAAGGAAAGAACGCATAGATAAACGCTTGCCGTGCCTCTTCATCCAACGCTGGCTGTGTTTTTTGCAGCAAGGCATCCACCAAGGCAAAGGACTGGGCAAAAGCACGCTTGAAATCAATCAGGCAATCCAGACGGCTGTGCGCCTCAATGTCAAACATATTCATTGAAAGAATTTTTAGCATCAGCATGCGCTCAGAGAGTGTATCTGCCAGAATTTCTGCCAATTCTTCTCGAGACAATGTCACCGATTGCATCAATGACGTTTCCAATGATTCGTTCCAACGCGTGAATTCACGCTCAATAAGCGCCAGAAAGATCTCTTCCTTTGTTTGAAAATAATTATAAATGGACGTACGTGTGAACGTTGTTGCCTGGCCGATCTCTTTAATCGTCACTTCCTTGAAGCTCATCGTTTCATACAGTTTTTCGCAAGCATTGATGATCTCCTCACGCCGCGCATTGGTCAATGCCTCAGACCCTTTAGGCATAGACGCCCTCCTATCTTCGCTTTATTCTGACACTGTGTCACTACACAAATAATAGCACTACGCTGACACAGTGTCAATATTTTTCTGACACTGTGTCAGTTTTAATTTACCCATAAAAAAACAAGCTGCCTAAAAGGACAGCTTGCAAGATTTGATTAATGTTTTTTAGCATTTTTGATGCCAAGGGAAACCACAAAGCCCACTACTGCTAAGATCACCGTGAAATAGAGGCCATAATGGGTACCCTGAACGAAAGCCTGGGCGGTGTCCGCGCCACCAGCAGCTGTGTATGTGCTTTGACCAATGGCCAAAAGGCTGGTTGCAACAGCGGTACAAACAGCACCAAGCACTTGCTGCATGGTATTAAGAATGGTGCTGCCATCGGTAGACAATTCGCCAGGCAGCGCATTGAGTCCGCTGGATTGTGCAGGAGACATAGCCAAAGGCACACCAATCATGATGATGACGTGGCACAGGATAACATAACCGATGCTTGAATCGGTACCAGCCATCGAGAGAAGAATGGCACCAACAGCAGAAAGCAAGAAGCCGATACGGGTTGGAATTTTTGCACCGATCTTATCATACAGCGTACCGGCGAAAAGAGAAACCAACGCATTGACCACACCGCCAGGAAGCATGATGATCCCTGTCATGGCAACAGGCAGAAGCATACCATTTTGAATGTACTGTGGCAGCAAATACATCGAGGAAAGGGTGATGCCAAAATCAATCATCACCAGAAGTGCACCAATGCGAAACGCTGGAATAGCAAATGCACGCACATTCAATACAGGCACCTTCATAGACAGCTGACGTTTTGCATAAGCAGCGATGCATACAACACCGACCACGATCCCACCGATTACCGGCGCAGACAGCCACCCCATGGCACTGGCAAGGCTCACGCCCAATACCAGACCACCAAAGCCTACACAAGAAAGCACACAAGATAAAGCATCGATGTGTGGTTTGGTTAACTCATAAGGGCTAATCATATACTTAGCAGTAAATGCCATCGCGATGATCAAAACAATGGCAAACAAGAAGAAAATGCCACGCCAGGAGAACGCACCCAGAATAATCCCAGAAAGGGTTGGCCCAATAGCTGGCGCAAACATGATGATCAGCGCTGTCAGCCCCATGGCTGCACCGATTTTTTGTGGAGGGAATACCTCAAGCACCAGTGCGAACATCATTGGCAGCACCAAACCAGTGCCAATCCCCTGAATCATTCGCCCTGCCAGAAGCAGTCCAAAAGAGTTGGCACATCCGCTGATCAATGCACCAATCGTAAAAGCTCCCAATGCGAACATGCTCAAATTGCGCACCGAGAACCATTTCATCAATAAACTAGCGAACGGCAGCACCAAGCCGATGACCAGCATATAGCCAACCACCATCCACTGTGCATACGCCGCACTTACTTGAAACACACTCATCAGCTGTGGCAAAGCAATGTTCAACGATGTTTCGCTGAACATACCAATGAATGCACCCAAATACAGCCCCATCATGACCAAATAAGGATTTTTGGTCTCAACACGGGCCTTCATCATAATTGCTTGACTCATAAAATTAATGATTCCTCCTTCTTTTCTTGAACCGTGAGTAATCTTACCATAGGTAAACATCCCTTCGTAAGCAAAATTTTCGTCAAAAAGGCCCTTATAAAAATAATTTTTACTAATGTTATGTTACATACTTAAAAATACATTCCATATTTTATTTTTTCGCATATTTTTTCTGCTGTAAAAAAAGCGTTGTCGCCTTGACAAACGCTTTTTTTCATGAACTTATATTCATTAAACATTTTATTACACGCACAACAGCTCACAGACAAGGCAGCGAACAACTTTTGCCCAGCCCTGGCGCATCGTCTGCCTAACCCAAGCTGCATCCTGCCACAACAACCAAAATAGCAGCCATCAGCCATAAACTGACTCGACTTTTGCAAAATCTATCCATCATAACTATATAACGCTCCTTTCTCTCAACTCACATCTACTTCTTGCGCACCATGGCTCCAATGCCCAGTACCGCTGCATATAGCACCGCCGCGCTTGGCCAAATGATCCAGGTTCGATCCCAGGCCATGGTCCAAAAACTCCAAAACAAATAAATGGCCGTTGTCAAACACCAATACACCGTTGCCAACGGTTCGTTGCGCTTGTTCTCCAGTTTTTTTCTGCGCGAATAATCACCCTCTTCCAAAAGCCGCTGGAAACTGCCATTGATATAACAAGTACGCACCAAAATATTCACACCCACCGACACAATGGCCAGCGACACCAAAAATCCGACAACAGCAACCATGCTGTCTTCATCATATATCGCCGCCACAAACAACGGCACCCCTGCTAAAATACACAAACCGACACCCATCACCAGCATCATGCTATGGCGCTGCGCATAACCATCGCGACGCTTGCGCACGATCCCTTCCACGCCGTAAGCCAATTCCACTGGTGTCTTTTCCAAATACTCATACACTTCCAACTGCCGGCCATACAACAGAAACATAGCCACACCCGCTGCCACAAAGAGCAGCATCACTGGCAAACCAATAGCTGCAGCAAATTCTTCTGAGATACGATAACCACCTTCTTTGCCAGACAAACTGCCCAAGAAGATCAGCACCATTGGCGATAAAATACACAGGCTCACCCCCAGCGCAATCTTATTTGACATCGCCTGCGCCAGATCCATGTACTCATTCGCCGTCTCCAACTCCACCACGCAAGCACGCTCATCATCCGGTGTCGGCTCATCCATGACTATTCCTTCAGCCTTTTCTTCGACGATTTCAACATTTTCTTTCAATAAATAGTCTGTGCTGACATCGAACAACGCACTCAGCTTGAGGATCTTATCCAAGTCCGGAATCGACTGTCCGCTCTCCCACTTCGACACACTCTGCCGCGACACACCCATCTGCTGTGCCAACTCTTCCTGCGACCAGCCATTCTTCTTGCGCAAATTAGAAATCTTATCTGCCAGGATCATACCAATCCCTCCTTTATGTTTCGCCAGGCACCTGTATCCTTGACACTTTCATCCTAACAAAACAACCAGTTACACACCACCAAGCCGCCTTGGAAATCTGTCAACCGCCGGTTGCAATCGCTTCACACCGCGGAAAACAGTCCTCCTGTTCGTTGCTTACATTATGCACAAGACCGCAAAGAGATACAACCATTTTACCCTTTATTACAAAAACAAAAAACAGCGTTTATCCAAAAAAGATAAACGCTGTATGTAAAGGAAAGAAAACAAATTTATTTTTTCACTGATGCGGCATGCTGTTCTTTGATGTCTTCTAATGTTAGATAACGTTCATTTTTCAGCAAACTATAAGATTTTTTCTTATGCCACAGTCTAAAAATAAAGATTAACGCAATCGAACCAACAGCAAAGGCACCATAGAGAAGAGCCATTGTTGTACCAGACAACTGTCCACAGCAATACATGACAACAAACGGTGCCACATAACCGCCCCACATAAAGACATTCATCAAGCCCATTTCAGCGGCAGCAGTCGTCTTTAATTCAGGGTCAACAATACGAATCAGCGCCACACCACTTGGGCAAGTCCCTGTTGATGTTCCCCAGAGACCAAGCAAACGCTCAAAATCATACGCACCATTGAGATGCTCCGTGAAATAGAGACAGAATACAAACGTTACAATCGCTGTTCCAAGGCAAGCCAAAATAATAGGAATGAGCCATTTACCAACAACAGCAAGCTGAACAGCCATAAATGCAGCACAAATCATAAAGTCGGTGCCCCAACCAGTGATACGGGACTGCATATTATCATCATGATATTTTTTAGTGTTGGTCTTATTCATAATGAATTTGATCAGATAACCCACTAACAAACCAATCATAAATTCCATGGAACCAAACGTACTAACAAAAGTTCCCAAGAAATTGGTTGCTGGAATGGCACGAAGCGCCGCACAAATTGGCTGTGTAATCGCATAGCCAAGACCAACTAAGGCAAAACTGAACGCCAGAGAATCAATGTTACCACTATACGTGGTCATCGTACCTGCGATCTGGGTCTGTTCTTCTGGTTCAAAAATACCACGTTTAATACCAGAACTGATTTCACGAGGATAGGTAGCCAGATTATGTCTCAAACCACGCTTTGCAATAGGGACGCCAACCAAAAATGCAAAGACAAAGCCCAATACTGCAAATGTAATACCTACCTGCTGTGCGTCAGGCTGTAATCCACCTGCTTCAATCATCGCACCATAGGTTGCAGACTGACCAGGGCCCTGGCAAAACGCAAATGGAATCTGTAATCCATACTTTGCAGACATACCAAAGATCCCACCAACAAGCGCTAAAACACCAAAAGCGACAATGGCCTGTACGGAATACAGCGAGCTCCAAACAAAGCCTTCAAGCATGGCACCTTTTGCTGATTCTTTTCCTGAGCTAACCCCTTCTTCTTTTGGGGTTCCAGTGAGCCCCATTGAAATAAAGGTAATCGTAAAGAGATTTGTGACAATAGTGTTGAGCAAGTTAAAATCTACACCTAATCGGGTAAGAATGCCGGTGTTCATTAAGATAAAACCTATGATACCACCAGTTACACACGCCGGCATTAAAATATTGCCAAGAGGTTTAATAATGACGCGCAAGATTACCCCGATCAGGAGCATAACGCCAATCCACGACATACTGATCATGAGTGTCATAATGATGTCTCCCTTCTAAAAAATAAAATATGCCATTGCTCGAAGCCCTCCTAAGAGCTTTTTGCTTGCATCAAATATACAATAGAAAAAGTTCAACAACAATTACATGTTTATTCATCTATTTAACATATATTTCAACCACAATTCTATATATACTTGATTTTGTCATGTTGATATATTTTATATTTTTGAAGCCATCAAAAAAACGCCTTTATAAAGGTATTTTTAGCATCTTCTTTTGCAAGCACATATTATAATCCACTCTAATAATTATCATTATTTGTAATTATAAATATCTAAATTCACCATTTATTCATAATTTCTTGCTTAAGGCTACATCTGTTTTGTTTATAAAAATGTATTTTTAATCAATTAAATTCACCTCTAAACTAATATTAAAGATTTTAAAATCTGCGTCTCTAAAGGCTCGAATGATTAGTTGCGCAACTATTGATTCATACTTAAAGAAAGCAGGTGTAACCACCATGAAAGTGTATTACAACGGTCCCATCTTAACGATGGAAGATGAGGTTCCTCAGGCGGAAATCCTTATTGAAGAAGAAGGCAAAATCAATTATGTTGGTCCAAAGGCACTCGTCACAATTCCTGATGATGCTGAATGGGTAGATCTCAAAGGACACACATTAATGCCGGCTTTTATTGATGGCCATGGACATTTCAGCCAAGCAGCCATGTTTGCTCAAACCTGCAGATTATTTACCGCAGAATGTTACGATGACATCGTTCGTTTGCTTTCTAATTATTTACAAGAACATAAAAATGCCAATGCTATTTTAGGCACTGGCTATGATCATAATTTCTTAAAAGAGCAGGCGCATATCACAAAAGATGTACTTGATCGTGTCAGCACCGAGATCCCAGTGGTCGCTCTTCATACCAGCGGCCATATGGGTGTTGTTAATAGTAAAGCCTTAGAAGTAGCACATATTACAAAAAATTCTCCAGAAATCCAAGGCGGCGTCATCGGTCGTGACAAAAACGGTGAACCCAATGGAATCCTTGAAGAAACCGCCATGCATGCCGTACTCATGCCAATCATGAGTCAAGCAATTTCATTTTATCCACCAGATTTGGCCAAAGGCATTCTCGACGCACAGCGATTATATGTTGAAAACGGGGTACTTACGGCCCAAGAAGGCGCTGCTTCAGCAGATGATATGAAACTCACCAGGACTGTTGCTGAAACAGGTAATTTAAAAATAGATGTCATCAGTTATCCATGTTTTACCATTGGTGATGCCTCTGCACGCACCCTCGTTCAAGAAAATACCGATTGTCTCAATCATTATGTCAATCACTATAAAATTGGTGGCTACAAAATTGTCGCCGATGGCTCACCACAGTGTAAAACAGCTTGGTTAACAAAGCCTTATGAAAACGATGGAGATTATCGCGGCTATCCTTGGCTTACCGATGAGCAAATGCAGGAATATGTTGACATTGCGCTGGATGACGGTTTGCAGTTGTTGACCCATTGCAACGGTGATGCTACTGGTGATCAATTCTTAAATGCTTATGAAAAATCCTTAGCACGTTTTCCTGAAAACGACGAACATCATCATTTACGACCTGTCATGATTCACTGTCAAACTGCACGCAACGACCAACTCGATCGCATGGCAAAAATGAACATGATCGCATCCATCTTCGTAGCCCATGTCAACTACTGGGGCGATGTGCATTTGAAAAATCTTGGCCCTGTACGCGGACCCCATGTTAGTCCAGTCAAAGATGCCATGGATCGTGGCGTCGTTGTAAACTTCCATACAGATACACCAGTCACCATGCCATACATGCTGCACTCTGTCTGGACTGCAGTCAATCGCATCACTCGCAGCGGACAAGTGCTCGGTGCTGATCAATGCGTAGATGTTTGGGAAGCATTGAAAGCGGTCACCATCAATGCTGCCTATAGTTATTTTGAAGAAAATGAAAAAGGCTCGCTCAAAGTTGGCAAAAAAGCCGATATGATCATTCTTGATCAGAATCCACTTACTATCGACAAAATGGCTATCAAAGATATTAAAATACTCTCAAGCATCAAAGAAGGCGAGGTGCTTTATCAAGCTGACTAACCCCACAGAATTATTCACATTAGAAAAGAAATACAATAAGATTACTAATAAAGTATCTTATTGTATTTCTTATTTATAACTTTAAAGAAAGAGCTGATCTTATGAATCTTTCCCAATTATATTATTTCCAGATTGTTGCCGAAGAAGAGCACATCAGTCGTGCCGCGGAAAAGCTCCATATTTCGCAGCCCTCTCTGAGTACCACCATTCATCGCTTGGAAGCAGAATTAGATACTCCATTGTTCGACCATCGAGGACGTAACATCTATCTAAACGAAGCAGGCAAAAAGCTTTTAGAACATGTACAATTTATTTTTTCACAAATTGACCACCTAGAAAAAAATCTTCGGCAAAAAAAATTTCATCGTGCCCACGGACTTTCCATTGCTGTGAACAACTATAGTTTTCTTGACGGTTGGCTTACAAAATTTATTCTTTCAAATGATCAGGCACGCATCACACAATCCCTAATGACTGAAGAACAAATGATTGATGCATTATTAGAAGAAAAAATAGATCTTGCCTTAGGAGATTTTTCAGAGCTGCCTGCAGACATCAATCAACACATCCTAGTAGAAGATGAATACGTCGTTGTTGTACCAGGAACACATCCTTTTTCAAAGAAAACCAATTTATGCTTTAATGATATTCTTAACGAATCGTTCACAGCATTACCTGCTAATAGCGTTAATTGCTTCATCTATCCCCTCTTTGCCCAAAGAAATACAAAACCAAATGTCATCTTCGAAGGCAACCAGAAAATGATGTTAAAACTATTTCTAAAAGGTCACGCACTTATTTTTTCAACGCGTCAATTAATGTATACCCAACTAGACAATGCCACAGAAGATGACTTGGTGGCTTATGAATCTGGACTGTATTTAATACCTATTGTTGATCTTGATACCAAATTCAAACTTTCCATTTGCTGGAAAAAAAATCGCGAACTACCAACTATGGCCACAAAGCTACTCAATGCACTCATCCACGACTATAACAAATACTCCGATGACACCGACTATACATCTGCTTTACCTAAAGTCTTATAAGGAGGTGCTCTATGAATTTCTTACAGCTTGAATATTTTATAAAAATCATCGAACATGGATCATTTTCACGTGCGGCAGAAGACCTTGGTATTTCACAAGCAGCACTCTCTCTTTCTCATACAAAATTAGAAAAAGAACTCGGTTATCCATTAATAGAACACCACAAACGTAAAGTTATACTCACACCTTATGGCAAAATTTTTCTAAATTTTTGCACCATTATCACCAATGAAATGGACGATATTCATTTTGAATTTCAAGAAATGAAAGGCATCTTTGAAGAAAAAAATGTATTTCTAGGTATCTCTGACAATCAGTATTACGCCGATTGGCTCATTGACATTTATGATATCTATCCAGATATGAAATTGCATACCATGATCCTATCAGAATCCCAAATTCAGCAAAGGCTCATCAATGGGCAACTGGATTTCGGTATTATTTCTGGACCTAATGTCAAGCCAACTTTGAATCGGCGATTGCTCACAAGCCAACCTTATGAACTCTTAGTACTTGCCGATCATCCACTGGCCAATCGGACCATGATCAATGCAGAGCTTCTCGCCGAAGAGCCTCTGCTCTCGCTCTCCCCATCTTCTGAAAATGAGCGTATCGTTGATATTCTCAGCCGTGAACTGAATTTTGAACCAAATATCATCTTTGAAGGCTCACAAGAAGTTATGATCGATCTCCTTCACGCAGGATTGGGCGGAATCGTTACCTGCGCACATGATAAACGTCAATACATGCGACTTGCTCCAGAGAATTATTGCACGCTAGAAATTCTTGGTCCCTCTAGTCGTTATGAGTTTTATCTGCAATGGGCTGAGCATCGTTACTTTACCAAATATAATCAACTTTTTCGTGATTATGTTCTCAGTTATTATCACTTACTTTAATGATGCACCTTAAAAGCCATGTCAACATATCATTTAGATTTGTTACATGGCTTATCTTGTATTTAGTAAGGGAGGATTTTATGATGGCTATCAAACTTTTCACTCGATCGTTCTTAATGATTATGTTTATCAATTTTTTATTACATCTGAGTTTCTCCATGATCACCCCATCATTACCCATTTATTTTGATAATGTTGGTATCGGCAGCGCCATGGCTGGTTTTTGTGTAGCTGCATTTACAATCGGTTCCATTTTTGTGCGGCCTATCGCTGGCGGCATCATCGATCATTTTAGTCGTCGCAAAATCTTTTTTATCAGCACACTTCTTCTATGTCCCATTCTATTTGGCTACTCACTCTCAATAAGCATTATTTTTCTTTTGCTTCTATGTATCATACACGGATTTGATTGGGGATTTGTTTCAACTTCCACCAATACGTTAGCCGCTGATACGATCCCCAGGCATATCATGGGGCAAGGAATCGCTATTTTCAGTACATCTATGTCCTTTGCCATTGCCATTGCACCCTCACTTGCTCTGATTCTTATGGATCGCCTAACATTTCCAGGAATGATGCGCGTTAATATTTTTATCATCATTTCGGCATTATTCGTTGCGCTTTTCTTTCCTTTCCATACTTACAGTCATCACACTGAATCCTCCATAAAACCCTATAGATTTCAAAAATCCTCTATTTTTGAACGTTCTGCTCTATTACCAGCTATCATCGTTTGTTGTGTAGCTATGACTTGCACTGCTGTTATCACCTATGTACCAATTTATGCCCTTTCTCTTAATTTCGAAGCATCTGGTATATTTTTTATCATCTATGCCATCGGCCTAATCATCGTTCGCCTCTTCATCGGAAGTGTTGTTGACCATTTTGGGGCCACCATTGCCATTCTTCCGTCATTTCTCTGCCTAGCCCTGGCTTTATTTCTACTTAGCCAACTTAACAGTATCTCAATGCTTTTATTAAGCGGCTTCCTCTATGGTGTCGGTTATGGCGGTTCTCAAAGCACATTGCAAAGTTTAGCAGTCATGAATGCCCCCAGTACACGCTATGGCGCTGCCAATGGCACCTTTTTTGTCGGTTTTGATTTTGGCTATGGCATTGGCGCACTTTTAGCAGGAATATTAAGTAATTTAATTGGCTATTCAAACATGTATCTTGTACTCATTCTTTTTTTGGTCATTGCAACGATTCTGGTCTTAAAATTCCATCCCCAAAAACAGTTTTCTATCAATGAAGGCTGATCCATTTCAAAATTTTATCTTCACAACACTTTACCGAGACGCTGGTCGTGATATCATAAATCAAAAGGAATGATTCATAAAGGAGATTTTTATGATGGCCACTAAATTGCTTACGCGTTCTTTTATTATTATTTGGATGGTTAATTTTCTGCTCTATCTCAGCTATACAATGATCAATCCATCGCTGCCAATTTATTTTGAATCGATTGGTGAAAGTGGCTCTTGGGCGGGATTTTGTGTAGGAATGTTCACATTAGGCTCTATTCTTGTGCGGCCGATTGCCGGCAGCATTTTGGATCGGTTTGGCCGGCGCACGGTGTTTTTTGTAAGCACGGCCATTCTGACATGCCTGGTGTTCAGCTATTCGTTTGCAGGTTCAATCGCTATGCTGTTGCTATTGCGCGCGGTGCATGGGTTCGACTGGGGCTTTGCTTCTACGTCAACGAACACGCTGGCCACAGATACGATTCCACGCCATAGGATGGGCAAGGGGATTGCGTTGTTTTCAATTTCAATGTCCTTTGCCACTGCTGGTGCACCTGCTTTGGCAGTGGCTTTGATGGATCGCTGGTCGTTTGCCGGCATGATGCGCATCAGTGCTGTGTTTGTTCTCCTGGGGCTCTTGATCGCCTGCTTTTATCCTTTCAATGAGCACCATCATAAACCTCTGCGTCCTGTCACGCCTCATCGGCACCACTTTAATAAAGAGGCACTTTTTGAACGTTCAGCCTTGCTGCCAGCCATCATCATTTGCTGCATTTCGATGACATTGACCGCCGTTATCACTTATGTGCCTGTTTACGCGATCTCTATGGGATTAGAAAGTGCGGGAAGCTTTTTCGTATTTTATGCAGTAGGATTGATCAGTGTGCGCCTGGTGATCGGTAATATTGTTGATCGCTTTGGTGTAACGATTGCCACTCTCCCAACATTTTGTCTGTTAATCAGTGCTTTGGTGCTGTTGTCTTTGGTTCACACCTTACCGCTTTTGCTGCTTAGCGGGTTTCTTTATGGCGCAGGCTATGGCGGTGCACAAAGCACCTTGCAAAGCCTGGCCGTCATGAATGCACCAAGCTCGCATTACGGTGCTGCCAACGGCACATTCTTCATAGGGTTTGATTTTGGCTATGGCGTTGGCGCCCTTCTCGCAGGTGTTCTGAGCGACCATATTGGCTATGCATCAATGTATCTCTGTCTGACCGCTTTTTTAATACTGGCTGCAATTTTAGTATTAAAATTCCATCCTCAGAAAAAAACAGCGACGCGCTCATAAAGGAGCAGCTGTTAATTTGTATCAAAAAAGGACTGCCCGACTACGAGCAGTCCTTTTTATAGTCATTGATTCGTTTACTCACCGTCGTCGAAACGACGAATGTCTGCACCAAGGCTTTGGAATTTTCCGATGAGGTCTTCATAACCACGATCAAGGTGGTAAAGGTCGCTGACGGTGGTCTCACCTTCGGCAGCCAAACCAGCGATGATGAGTGCTGCACCAGCACGCAGGTCGGTGGCTCGAACAGCAGCGCCGTGCAATTTTGGCACACCTGTGATAAAAGCGGTACGGCCTTCGGTTTGGATGTTGGCCCCCAATTTACGCAGTTCATCCACATGCATGAAACGATTTTCAAAAATGGTTTCCGTCAGCTGGCTGGTCCCTTCGGCAAGGGTCATATAAGCCATGAACTGACTTTGCATGTCGGTTGGGAACCCAGGATAAGGCAAGGTTTTCACATCAACAGGTCGAATGGTGTCACCACCATGAACGGTAACCGTGTTGGCCACTTCATCCACTTCAATGGTGGCGCCGCTTTCTACAATCTTGTCAAGCACTGGACGCAAATGATCTGCGATGCAATTGGTCACACGCACAGTGCTGCCAGTGATGGCACCAGCCAAAAGATAGCTGCCAGCTTCGATGCGGTCAGGGATGATGGTGTGCTCTGCACCGTGCAGCGCTTCCACGCCTTCAATGCGAATCACGCCGGTGCCTGCGCCACGCACTTTGGCACCCATGGCATTGAGGAAATTGGCAAGATCAACAATCTCCGGTTCCTCGGCGGCATTCTCAATGATGGTGGTGCCTTCTGCCAGGCTGGCTGCCATCATCAGATTCTCGGTGGCACCCACACTTGGTACACGCAGGAAAATGCGGTCGCCTTTCAGACGGCCGCCATTAGGCACTTCTGCGACGACTTCGTCATCACGAATTTGAATCGATGCACCTAAGATCTCCAATCCCTTCAGGTGCAGATCGATTGGCCGTGCACCAATGGCACAACCGCCCGGCAAACTCAATACTGCGCGTCCAAAACGCGCCAAAAGCGGCCCCATGATCAGTACCGATGCACGCATTTTCTTGATATATTCTACAGGCGCCTGCACCTTGTCAACAGGCGCGCCGTCGACTTCCATTCGATTTTCGTTAAATGTGATGTCTGCCCCCAGCGACAGCAAAACATCTTTAATGATCTCAACATCGGCCAAGCGCGGCACATCTTCCAGCACACAGCGCCCTTCCGACAACAATGTTGCGACAATGATTGGCAGGACCGCATTTTTCGCACCACTGATGCGCACTTCTCCGCTCAGCTTGCGGCCCCCGGTAATAGTAATTTTATCCAATTCATCTCGGACGAAGCCGACGTCACCTCCTTCAATTGCATTACCTTTATTGTAACCCATTCATGAAACCAGGTCAATTCAAAAACCGCGCATTCTACGGCACTTGCGCCGATTTTGACATCTATACAAAAACGCGACAGGATTTATATAGAATTCTACACAAGTTTTATGGTATAATGGTAGAACAGTCAGAAAATTTTTCAATCTGACACAGTTTCCATCCACTGAAAAGGAAGTGTTGCTATGGATAAAATTGATTACAGCCGAATCACACCGGGCATCAACGCCCTCACCAAAAAGCTCGAGCGCAATTCCCATATCGACTCTGAGCTTTATACGAAATATGATGTTAAGCGTGGGCTGCGCGATCTCAACGGCCGCGGTGTCATCGCCGGTCTGACAAACATTGCCGATGTTCATGCTTATGAAAAAGATGCCGATGGCAACACCGTGCCTTGTGATGGGCAACTGCTCTACCGTGGCTATGACATGCAAGAGCTGGTAAAAGGCATCATTGAAGACAAACGTTTCGGCTTTGAAGAAGTGACCTATCTGCTTTTAACGGGAGAACTGCCAAGCGCCACTCAGCTCAGCATCTTTAAGCAGGAAATGAACAATCATCGTGCGCTGCCAGACGGCTTTGTGCGCGATATCATTATGGAAGCACCTGCAAACGATGTCATGAACGGCCTTGCTCGCTCGGTGCTGACGCTCTACACATACGACAACCGCGCCGATGACATCAGTTTGCCGAACGTCATGCGCCAGTGCCTGCAGCTGATCAGCTGTTTCCCAGTCATTGCTGCGCACACCTACCGCGTCTATGACCATTACCACAACGGCAACAGCCTTGTGTTGCACGATCCAATTGAAGGCCTCTCCCATGCGGAAACGATTCTCTATCTGATTCGCCCGGATAAAAGTTTCAGCGAACTGGAAGCGCGCCTGCTTGATCTCTGCCTCATTCTTCACGCAGACCACGGCGGCGGCAACAACTCCGCCTTCACCACCCGCGTCGTTACATCAACTGGCACAGACACCTACTCGGCCATTGCCAGCGCGCTTTGTTCACTCAAAGGCCCTCGCCATGGCGGCGCCAATATCCGCGTGCGCCATATGTTCAACGATCTCAAATGCCGTGTCACCGACTGGACCGACGACGAAGCCATCGAGGAATACCTGGGCGCTATTTTAGACAAACGCGCGTTTGACCGCTCCGGCCTCATTTATGGCATGGGCCACGCCGTCTACTCCAAGAGTGACCCTCGTGCCACCGTGCTGCGCCAATTCGTGCGTGAATTATCCAAAGAAAAAGGGCGTGAAGAGGAATGCGATCTCTACATGAAGGTTGAAGAAATCGCCGGCCGTATGATCGCTGAAAAACGCAAGATCTACAAAGGCGTCAGTGCCAACGTCGACTATTACAGCGGCTTTGTATACGATATGCTCAACCTGCCGGAAGAGCTCTACACCCCGCTTTTCGCAGTAGCCCGCATCAGCGGCTGGTGTGCGCACCGTCTCGAGGAGCTGAGCCAAAACAGTAAAATCATCCGCCCAGCTTATCTCGGCATCGCTCCACGCCACGACTATGTAAAGATGAGCGATCGTCATGACTCGCCATTCCCACCAGCTTATCTGCATCAGAAATAAACATACACGCCGACGGCTTGAAGCCGTCGGCGCTTTATTATGCTGCCTCGCCTTGACACCGCCAGCGATCTTCGCTATAATAAATATGCTTTCAAAAGGCATATGCGGGTGTAGTTCAATGGTAGAACGGCAGCTTCCCAAGCTGCATACGAGGGTTCGATTCCCTTCATCCGCTTCTCAAAAAACCTGACGATACAATCGTCAGGTTTTTTTCGTGCCAAATAATAAAAAGCTGCGCAGCACGGCGCAGCTTTTTTGCTCATTATAAAGGATAGATTAATATTGACGCTTAATTTCGAAGCCGTGTTCTTCGAGCGCTTTGATGATCTGGGCAACATGTTCATGGCCGTTGGTTTCTGCGGTGACTTCAAGCACAACGCGGTTGAAACGATCTTTGGCTTTGAACTGATTGTGATCCAGCCCGATGATATTGGCACGCTGATCGGCGAGGATCTTGGCGATCAAGAGCAGCTGCCCTGGTGCATCCGGCAATTCCACACTGAAAGCAAAGATGCGGCCGCTGGTAACAAGACCGGAGCGAATCATCGAGGAGATGGTAACCATGTCGATGTTGCCGCCGCTGATGACACAGCCAACCTTCTTGTTGCAGCTGTTGAGATGACGCAGCGCAGCCAATGGCAGCGCACCGCTGGCTTCAGCAACGAGTTTATGTTTTTCAAGAAGCAGCAGCACCGCTTCCATGATTTCTGTTTCATTAACAGTGATGATGCCGTCGACATATTTCTGAACAATGTCAAACGTGGTTTCGCCAACTTCGCCAACAGCAACCCCTTCAGCACAGGTGCTGACTTTTGGCAGCGGCGTAACCTTGCCGCGTTCCAGCGAAAACTTCATGCTGGCAGCGCCTTCTGGTTCAACGCCAGTGATGCGGATGTCTGGTTTCATTGCCTTAGCTGCAAGCGCAACCCCACTGATGAGACCACCGCCGCCAACAGGCACGAGGATTTCATCGAGGTCCGGATTTTCTTTGAGCATTTCCAAAGCAATGGTGCCCTGACCACAAAGCACACCATAATCATCATACGCATGGATAAAGAGGCCACCAGTTTCAACAGCGACTTCCAGTGCTTTGCGATACGCCTGGTCGTAATTTTCACCATGAATCACCACATTGGCACCTTTTTCCTGTGCGCTTTTGATTTTAATCAGCGGTGTGACTTCTGGCATAACGATGGTGCAAGGGCAACCGTAATGCTGTGCCGCATAGGCAACGCCCTGCGCATGGTTGCCGGCAGACGCTGTAACAATGCCATGGGAACGTTCTTCTTCGGTCAGCTGAGAAATTCTGTTGTAGGCACCACGCAGCTTGAAACTGCCTGTATTCTGGAGATTTTCCGGCTTAATCCAAATCTGGTTTCCGGATTCCTTTGAAAAATAAGTGCTGTACATCAGCGGCGTTTCAGCAGCAACACCTTTAAGGCGATCCGCAGCTTTCTGGATTTCACTTAAATGTTTTTCTAATACACCTTCAGCCATTCTAATGGCCCCCTTATCTTGAATAATGTTGTTTCTACAGTATAACACACGAAGGTTGTCCCTTCAAGGTCTTTACCAGCGCTGATAAATGTCGCGCTTTTCTGTTATATAATAATTCTCTATAAAGCAAAGACGACAATAAAAGTTGTTATTTTCTGAAAAATCAGCTATTCTTTATTCATGCACAAGCGAACCATGTTATTCGCATTTGTGTATAATTGAGGCGCGTTGTCAACACTGTGCCGGGCCGCCTACCCTCACATCTTTTTCAGACAATCGGTCTCGATTAACAACCTTCTGTGGACAGGCCGACCACTGTAGTCCCCCTTTAGTGTGTCAACGCGGCCTGTCCCTCTTTTTTACATAAACAAACGTTGTCACCACCGTGCATTAACGGTATAATAAAGCCAAATGACTATCACATATTAAGTGAGGCAAGCATGAAGAAACACATTAAAGAGATCATTGTCGTCGAAGGCAAGGACGATGTCAGCGCTGTGCGCCGTGCCGTCGACGCCACCATTTTGACCACCAGCGGCATGGGCTTGGAAAAGCGCCGGCTGCGCGAAATTGCCGCTCTTGGCAAACGCCAAGGCGTCATCATTCTGACCGATCCAGATGTGCCCGGCACCAAGATCCGCAACCGCGTCACTGAAGTGGTGCCTGATGCCAAGCAGGCATTCATCGCCCGCAAGGATGCGCGCCACCCTGTGACCCATCGCATTGGCGTTGAGTACGCTTCACCAGAGGTCATCGCAGCAGCATTGGACGCCGCCTATGCAACCAGTGATACACCTGAGCAGCGCTATCAAATGAGCGACCTCATGCGCTGGGGGCTTGTCGGACAAAGCGACAGCGCCGCACGACGCGCCCGTTTTTGCGAACTGCTGCATCTTGGTCACGCCAATGGCAAAGCACTGCTGAAACGTCTCAACGCCTTTGCCCTTGAAGAAGATGTGATCCATGAAGCGTTGGCAGAACTGGAGGCAGACCATGAATCTCAATGAGCGATTAAAAAAACATCATATTACATTAAAAAAGCAATACGGCCAGAATTTCATCGGGGATCCTGCGCTCTTGGAGCGCATCGCCGCAGTCTGCGATTGGCAGCCTGGCGACCGCGCACTGGAAATCGGGCCCGGCGCTGGCACCCTGACCCGTGCCATTGCTGCACGAGCCGAACAGGTGTTGGCCATTGAAATCGATCGCCGATTGGCACCGCTTCTGGAAGAAACACTGGCCGAATGCGGCAACGTCGAGCTGGTATTCGCCGACGCCCTGAAAGCCGATCTGGACGCCCTGATGCGTGAACATCTCAACTGGGATGCGCCCTATAAATTGGTTGCAAATCTTCCTTATTATATTACCACGCCACTGATCATGCACGTGCTGGAAGATACAGCACACGTCAGCGAGCTGGTCATTATGGTGCAAAAGGAAGTTGGCGAACGACTCACCGCCAAGCCTGGCAGCAAAGCTTATGGCGCTGTGACTGTTATGGTGCAGTATGCCGCAACGGCAGAGCGCGCCTTCGACGTCGGCCGCCGCGCCTTTGTGCCAGCGCCAGACGTAGACTCCACCATTCTCCACCTGGTACCTTATGCCGAGCGTCCGCTGCAAGCCAAGGACGACGCACTCATGCGCCGTGTGGTCAAGGCCGCTTTCAGCCAGCGCCGCAAAACATTGCGCAATTCACTGTCCAGCCTGGGCTGCGACAAGGCATTGATCGCCTCATGCCTGGCGCAATGCAACATTGACGACAACCGCCGTGCCGAAACCTTATCGGTGGCTGAATTTGTCGCTCTGGCAGATGCTTTTTATGAACAAGGAGGACACCAATGAACGCACGAGAGAATTATGAAGCATGGTGTGCCCGTACCGATTTAAATGATACAGAACAAGCCGAACTTCAGTCGATGGCCGGCGACGACCTCGCTATCACCAAAGCCTTTGGCGCCAATCTCTCCTTTGGCACCGCCGGATTGCGCGGCATCATGGGTATTGGTTCCAACTGTCTCAACCGTTTTACCATTGCCTGGGCCACAGCCGGCATTGCCGAATGGCTGTTGGAAACAGGCAAGGCAGGCCAGCCCGTGGTCGTTTCCACGGACAGTCGTCTGAACCACACCCTTTTTGCACGCACCACTGCGCTGGTACTGGCGCAATATGGTTTTCCAGTGCTGCTCTGGCATCAGCCTACTGCCACACCGATCCTTTCCTGGAGCGTGCGCCATTTTCAGGCTGCTGCCGGCATCATGATCACCGCCAGCCACAATCCGCGCGACTACAATGGCTATAAGGCTTACGATGCCAATGGCTGCCAGCTTTTGGCTGATGATGCCGCCATCGTTACGCGCCACGCTGACGCCTACTTTGCAGGCAAAGCACTGCGCGTTGCAGGAGACTTCGATGCGCTCTGCGAAAGTGGCGCCATTCGCCTGCTTGACAGTGAAATCAACGATTATCTGCATCTCATCGAAGCCACTGTGGCACCACTGCAAAACACCCAAGCACCCGCCCTGCGTATTGGCTACACACCGCTGCACGGTGTTGGCGGCGCACCAGTCTGCCAGGTGCTCAAACATCTTGGCATGGAGGTGCAGGTGGTCGAATCGCAATTTGCGCCCGACGGCCATTTTCCAACCATCGCAACACCAAACCCTGAGCTGCCCGTAGCTTATGAAGGGCTTTTCGCCTTGGCCGAATCCAACGACTGCGATCTTCTCATCGCCACCGATCCAGACAGCGACCGCCTCGGCGCCGCAGCCAAGGATGCAGACGGTCAATGGCACCTCATCAGCGGCAACCAGATGGGCGCACTGCTCATCGATTTTCTCGCAGAGACCCGCGGTGTGGCGGAAGGCGACACCATCATCACAACAACCGTCACCTCGCAGATCGGCAAGGCGATCGCCCGTTACCATGGTTATCATCTCGTTGAAACCTTCACCGGCTTCAAATACATCGGCAACTGTGTCAGCGATGTGGTCAACGATCCAGATCACCAATTCGTCCTCGGTTATGAAGAATCCTACGGCTATCTCTACGGTGACCACGCCCGCGATAAGGACGCCATCGTCACCGCCGCCCTCGTTGCCTGCATGGCGCAGGCCGACAAAGCGCAGGGCCGCAGTCTGCTGGGCCGTCTCGCAGCAATTTACGAAAAAGCCGGCGCCTGGAGCGATCGACTCATCAACCTCGTGTTTGACCCCATTCCAGGCCAGCCAGCCATCAGCGATGCTGTCATGCAAGCGCTGCGCGACGAACCGCCAAAAGCATTCGCCGGCGTTGCCGTTGATAAAAATATTGACTATCTGACCGGTATTGATTCTCTCCCGAAAGAAAATGTGTTACAATGTATATTGGCCGACGGTTCCGTCGTATGTTTCCGTCCGTCTGGAACCGAACCAAAAATGAAATGCTACATCAGCGCCCATGGCGCCACCCTTGCCGAAGCCGACGCGCTAAGCGCTCGCATCGAGCAAGCATTTCATTCCTTTGTTGCCCAATTGAAGGAGGATGCATCAAATTGATTCAAGCGGATTTTTCAAACGCTCATACCGACCTCTCCGATCCTGCGCTGGCCGAACGCGTCGCGAAGATCCACGAACGTTTACACCATCACCCAGATCTCATGTGTGGCTGGGTAGAATATCCATTTCAAGTTTCCGATGCAGAATTGGATAAAATCATTCAAGCAGCGGAAGCGGTGCGCAGCCGTTGCAGTGTGTTTATCGTCATCGGGATCGGCGGTTCTTACCTTGGCACCATTGCCGGCATCAGTCTGCTGCGTCCGCCATTTGAAAAACGCGGAACCATCGGCAATCCACGTATCATCTTTGCCGGGCAGCATCTCAGCAGTGAATACTACAATCACCTCATGGAAATTCTCGAAGATCCGGAAGAAGAAATCTGCGCCTGCATGGTCAGCAAATCCGGCACCACCACCGAGCCAAAGGTGATTTATGCCATTATTAAAGAAGTGCTGAAAAAGCGCTATGGTGACAAACTCAATGAACACATCACCATCATTACCGATCCACGCTGGGGCTATTTGCACGAAGAAGCCGCTGCCAACAATTTCCCATGCTTTGAAATTCCTGTGGATATTGGCGGCCGCTATTCGGTGCTGACCGCGGTGGGCTTGTTCCCATTTGCCGTCGCCGGCATCGATATCAAAGCCATGATCCGCGGCGCGCGCCAATCAGCCACCATGTTTATGGAACCACGACTGGAATACAACGACTGCTACCAGTATGCCGCCATCCGTCATCTGCAATCCCAAGCAGGCAAACGCATGGAAATCTTCGAAGTCTACGAAGGCAACCTGCTGTATTTCACCGAATGGCTGCGCCAGCTCTTTGCAGAAAGTGAATGCAAAGACGGCAAAGGGCTATTCCCAGCCACCATGCAGATGACCACCGATCTCCATTCCCTGGGCCAGTTTTTACAAGAAGGACGTCAGGATTTTATCGAAACCGTGCTCTTTGTTGAACACATCGAAGATAAAATCAAAATCCCGCCAGGCGTTGCCGGCAGCTGCACCAGTCTGCACTGCCTCAATGACATCATCCGTCACAGCGTCTGCACGGCCCATCAGGAGAACAACACACCAAACATTCTGCTCAACATCAGCGAATTTTCGGCCTTCACCTTTGGCGAAATCGTCTATTTCTTTGAGAAAGCCTGTGCCATCAGCTGCTATCTCACTGGTGTAGATCCATTCAATCAGCCAGGGGTGGAAAATTACAAAACAGAACTCAAGGCGCGCATTGATTCCATGATCAATGCCGACCATCCCAAGCAAGCCTAACACGGCAAGCTTCAATCAAACTGAAACAAAGGAGGGTGCCTTTTGAGCTACCAGGCATTATATCGCGTGTACCGTCCACAGACCTTCGCGGCTCTGATTGGGCAGGACGCCATTTCCCAAACGCTCTTGAACGCCCTCCGTCATCAACGCCTTGCACATGCTTATCTTTTCTGCGGACCACGCGGCACCGGCAAAACGAGCACCTCGAAGATTCTCGCCAAAGCCGTCAACTGCCTCAATCCACAGAATGGAGAACCTTGCAACGAATGCGAGAATTGCCGGGCCATCAATGAGGACCGTTTTCTCGATGTGATCGAAATCGACGCCGCCTCCAACCGCGGCATCGATGAAATCCGCAACATTCGCGAACAGGTTCGCTTCACGCCAAGCATGGGCAAGCGCAAAGTCTATATCATCGACGAAGTGCACATGCTGACAACGGAAGCCTTCAACGCGCTCTTAAAGACGCTGGAAGAACCACCGGAGCATGTGCTTTTCATTTTGGCCACAACCGACCCGCAAAAAGTGCCAAAAACAGTGCTTTCACGCACCCAGCGCTTCGACTTTCACCGCATTCCAACAGCGGTGCTGGCGGCGCATCTGCGCGACATCTGCGACCAGGAAGGCATCGACGCCACAGACGATGCGCTCACCATGATCGCAAAAAACGCTGCCGGCGGCATGCGCGATGCCATCAGCCTCTTGGATCAGACCATCGCCTTTGCCGGCGACAGCATCGACAAGCACGCTGTCACACAAATGATTGGCGGCCTCGACGATGAAGCCCTGGCCAAACTGATCGACGCCCTCAGCCAAGGCGACACCAGCACCCTCTTCCACATACTGGAAGAGCTGCTCGCACAAGGCAGCGATGCCCGCGCCCTCATGCAGAGCATCCTCGTCTACCTGCGCGACCTGCTGCTGACCCGCGTCGGCAGCGGCGCCGAAAGCAGTGTGCCAAGCGACATCCTGCGCCGCCAAGCCAGCGCCTTCAGCCTGCGTCAGCTGGAACAGCTGCTCGCCAAGGCCGCCGAAGCCGAACGCGACATGCGCATTGCGCCAGACAGCGAACTGGTCTTAGAACTCACCCTGGTGGAAATGGCCCTGCTGCTCCATGACACACCAGCTGCGCCGGCTGCACCAACGAAAGGTGCACACCTGCCTCTTTCAGGCAACCACCCAAAAGCGACACAGTCACCATCGCCAAGTGCCACTGCAGCAAGTGGCGCGGCAGCTGATGAACAGCCTGCTGCAGCGAAGCCTCAGGCACCAGCGCCGCCAGCAAGTGAAGACGACAACGCCACCCTCGAAGCGTTGCGCCGCCTCTGGCCGCAAACTGTGGAAGCGCTCAAAGACGTCAGCATCCGCATCCACGCCTTTGTCAAGCCGGCAGAGCTCGTGCGTTACGAAAACGGCACTTTGACCCTGCGTTGGCCGCGCGGCGCCATTTTCAACTGCAAACAAATGCGCATGACCGACAACCAGAAAATCCTCGCTGACACCTTGGCCACACGCTGGCCGCACCCTATAAAATTCAACTGCGAACTCGAAGAAGAGCCGCAGAAAGACCCTACCATCGACCTCGCCGGAGCCATTCATCAAGTCTTCGGAGAGGATGTCCCTATAGAAATTATTGACGAAAAACCAAAACATCACTAAGGAGGCCCCACAATGGCTAATATGCAAAACATGATGAAACAGATGCAAAAAATGCAGCGCAACATGGCAAAGATTCAGGAAGAACTCGCTCAGACACCAGTAGAAGGTACTGCCGGCGGCGGCGTCGTTAAAGTCACCGTCAATGGCGCCAACCAAGTGCTCTCCGTGGACCTGGCACCAGAAGTGGTCGATCCAGACGACATCGAAATGCTCCAGGATCTCATCGTTGCTGCTGCCAACGACGCCATCAACAACGCACAGAAACTCTCTGAAGAACGCATGGGCGCCCTCACCAAAGGCATGAAGCTGCCTGGCGGCATGGGTGGTCTTTTCTGATGCAGCCTTATCAGGACGCCATTGGCGAAATGATCGACGCCTTTGCGCGCCTGCCCGGCATCAGCCGCCGCGGCGCCGAACGCCTCACCTATTACCTTTTGCAGCAACCTGAGGATGTCAGCGACACTCTGGCCCGCGCCGTCCACAACGGCCGCCACAGCATCCACTACTGCAAACGCTGTTTCAACCTCACCGACGAAGAGTACTGCCCAATCTGCAAAAGCAAAAAACGCGACACCCACCGTGTCTGCGTCGTCGAAGAAGCCCGCGACATCATCGCCATCGAACACAGCGGCGCCTACAACGGCCGCTATCATGTGCTTGGCGGCGTCATCAGTCCCATGGACGGCATCGGCCCGGACAAACTCCACATCAAAGAGCTGCTGCAGCGCATCGACGATGAAGGCATCGAGGAAATCATCCTCGCCCTCAACGGCAGCGTTGAAGGCGAAGCAACCACCCTCTACCTCATCAGCCAACTGCACAGCAAAGATGTCAAAGTCAGCCGCATTGCCCAAGGACTCTCTGCCGGCAGCGACATCAAATACGCCGATCAGATGACACTTTCCCGCGCCATCGAAGGAAGAACCGAAATTAACTATTGACAAATCTTTTACAATCATGTATTCTATAAAAGTGCTCACGAAAGCACTTCGCGGATGTGGCGGAATAGGCAGACGCGTACGTTTCAGGTGCGTATGCCGCAAGGCGTGTGGGTTCAAGTCCCTCCATCCGCAGATCATAACGAGCTGGTAACCAGCTCGTTTTTTTATTGCCCAAAAGCGCTCCCTTCCTGTTCAAAACAGGCCCGCCGGTTTATACTATAAACAGCTGCCCTTTGCGGGCATTCCAGACAACCAGGAGAACATCATGATTTACACCGACCTGACAAACAAAGCCATGAAAATTGCCTACGCCGCCCACCATGGGCAAACCGACAAAAGCGGCCTGCCCTACATCTTCCATCCCTGCCATCTGGCAGAGCAGATGACCGACGAGGTCAGCACCTGCGTGGCCCTGCTCCACGATGTTGTGGAAGACACCCCCATCACCCTCGACGAGCTTGCGCAGGATTTTCCGCCAGCGGTCATCGACGCCCTGCGCCTTTTGACCCACGCCCCGGAAGTGGACTATTTCGACTATGTGCACGCCATCGCCAGCAATCCCGTCGCCAGACAGGTCAAGCTGGCCGATCTCGCCCACAATTCCGACGAAACGCGTTTTGCCGGCTGTCCAGCCATCAGCGCCGACGCCCTGACCCGCCGTCGCGAAAAATACGCAAAAGCCCGCGCCATTTTGGAGAATGATGCTCATTAGCCATCACCGCACAGCGGCATCAATTTCATCAGACAAAACAAAAGCAGTAAGCCCTTGCAACGGCTTACTGCTTTTTCTATACTATTCTGATTTTGCTCGGAAAATAAAGGTATTCAGTGAGCGAATGCAACGCCGCACCCATTCGCTGACACTCTCCCGCGAGAGATTCCAGGTGATGATGGCGCTGAAGACGATGATCGCTGCCATTTTCAGCGCAGGCTGCGGAATAAACGTCAATACGCCAAATAAAACAGCGATGCAGTACGTGTGCAGATAATACACCGGCAGGGTGTGTCTGCCGATGCGGCTCAGGAAAATCCGCTTCGATGTCATCATGACGTTGCCGGCAAAGATCCAGCCAAAGCCGATGAGATAGCCGACGATGCTGAGGAGAACACCAATGCCTGGTTTTGAAATGCCGCTGGCTGCAAAAGAGCGATCCCACCAAAAGAACGATTCCGGAACACCGCAATGAATGACGACGTAGGTATAAACAGCGGTGATCGGCAGCATCGCCACGGCCGCCAGCTTTTTCCGCCAGGAAAAAATCCGCGGTTTGTCCGCGTCATAAAAATAGCCAAACAGAAAAAATGGCATCAGCTTGATCACACGCGAAAGCGCCAGAAAGCTGTTGAATTCATAAAAAAAACCGGCAAAAATGCCTGCGCACAGGCTGAAAAATACAACGTGTTTGACACGGCATAAATCCGGCAAAAGCATTTTCCAGATGAACAGCGCCAAAATATACCACAGCGTCCACGCTGGCGTCAGCAGGGAATGCCACGGGTGATCCACCATTTTCTCAAGGCTCTCCAGGCCGCCGTAAAGATAGGTGACTGCGAAGTGCAGCACGTTCCAGGCAATGTTTAAGGCCAGAAACGGAACCAGGAAATTTTCCACTGCATTTCTGCGACCTTTCTCCAGATTTTTTGACGTGCAGCCAGAAAGAAACACAAAAACCGGCATATGGAATTGATAGATAAACACATACAGCAGCTTGGCTGCAAAGATGTCCTGGCGCACCAGCTCCAGCCCATGCCCCAGCACAACCAGAAAAATCAGCATGCCTTTCAGATTGTCGATCTGATGATTACGCTGTTCAAACGCCACGTCAATCAGCCCCTATCATATCGCAGAGTTTTTGTTCCACCGCCTTGCCAATCGCCATGGCTGATTGCTTATTGAGATGAACCCCATCCACTGTCACCGACAAATGCTGCCACGATGAAAGGCGTTCTTTGATGCCTGGGCGCAGTTTCATGGCCGCTGTTGTGAGCGCAACGCCAGTAAAACTGTGTTTGCAGAAATGGCGCACACTCTGACCCATCAGCTGGGTTTGAATGTTATAGCAGTCGACAAACGGCAGCCCATAATCGGCAGCAATTTGTGCAATCACAGCATTGTAACGCCGAATGGTTTCCTGTGGGAAATCTTCGATCTCAAAATAGGGAATCCCCACCAAGACAATATGCGACACACGAGCTGTCAATTGCTTAATGCCGTTCCGATAGAGCTGCTCAAACGCGCGAACATCTTTTGCCGGACGTTTTCGCGGCATAGCCCCCAGCGCCCGCAGCCGCCAGAGGAATGATGCCTTTCGTTTGTATTGCAAAAGCAGGTCATTGGTGCCAGCAGCCACCACATAAACGCCTTCCCGATTCTCTGTCGTTTCAAGGAAGGCGAACAGGCGCTTAAAAATACCATAGACGGTGTCGCCATTCTTGCCAAAATTTCTGCACACATCGCCCGGCCTGCAAGCAGGGATGAAGGTATACCCCAATTGTCCGCGTGTAAGGCTGTCGCCCCAATAATAAATATTCATTTCATACCCTTTCTTGTTGTACTGTCCTGTAAAACCAAATTTTATATATTATATTATGCGGAAACTATTTATTCAATCCATATTGTTAAACACCAGATGTCCACTTTTGCCAGTAATGCAACCAACACCTGCAAACAGTTTGGCCAAAACCTGAAAACGATGCGACACAAAAACGACGTGCTGACGGATGGCAACCATCAGCACGTCATTTTCTATTGATCTTGTTCACCGCTTTACTAAAAAGCGCTCATGCTCTGACGCACACGCTTGCGATAATCGCCAGGCGATTCGCCTATGACAGATTTGAACGCCTGGCTAAATTTGCTGCGCGATTGATACCCCAAAAGTCCCGCCACCTCTTCCACGGTTTTGTCGGTGGTCTGCAACAGCAAACAGGCTTCTTCCATGCGCCTGCGCCGCATGTAGCTGCCAACTGGTGCGCCATAAAGCGCTTTAAACACATCTTGAAAGGTCGTGGCGTCGATCGGTTGGTCTTGAATCAACTGAGAGATGGTCAGGCGCGTGCTCCAATCACTCACCAACGAAGAATGAATGTTCCGCACAATGTCGACATGGCGCATATAGTGTGCCGGCAGTGACGTTGGCGCCGATAAAAACCGCGCTGTCTGCCACAGAATCTCCTGCGTCTTCCATTCCAGATAGATGTGCAACAGCGCTGGCGGCGTGCCAAAAATCGGTGTAAAAAAGCCTGTACGCAATGCATGGGCCGCCATCACCATCCGCGGACGCGCTGCAACCTGCGCATAAAAATTCTCTGCAGAGAAGCCGATTTTGCGCAAGAAATCCGGGCACCTCTGCGCAATCTGCCGGGGTGCCATGGAAAGTGCAAAAAGTTCCGCGCATCCTGTCGGAAACAGCACCGTCGCTGCCGCACCATTGCGCATGGTCTGCACCATCATCTCACCAGCTCCCAGCACAGTTTCTGTGCCGTCATCCATACGCCAGCGCATCATGCCGCGGTGGCAGTACACGATCTCCACCGCTTCTTCCGGCTCCACCAATGCATAGCGCAAGCTCTCAGCTTCAAACCATCCCAGCGCTGCAGACACGCCAGGAAACACCGCATAAAAATCAATCTTTCCCCGCCCCTCTGGCGAAAGCGCCGGAGTAAATGCCATCGCTGGAAGCCTCGGTCCTTGAGGATGTTCATACCGCGCCAGCTGCAGCTCACCCGGTGTCACTGCTGATAAAATTTGGGCAATGATATACGCCTCATGATTATGCATCATAATGCCCCTCTCTTTGATGGTGAAATACGTTGCTCACATTATAGCATACTATCCCCCCACACAATGTATCTATTTGCCAATATCACGCGCCCATTCATCAAAAAAACGGCGTTTCCGTGTCCTTTTCTCAGAGTCTTGTGTTCATTCATAAGCAACACCGGCAAAAGCATTGACGCCCGTCCTTTTTCTGCTATGATAAAATGGTCAATATACGACAGGGGGATAGAGACGCGTACAAGGCATGCATCGATAGTAACAGCGTAGCATGACATGGAGAGGATGACTGCTATATGAAAAGGATGTTATCGACATTATTGGTCGTTTGTCTTCTGATCTTACCGATCAAAGCATTCGCCAATGCTTCAAACGGGGATGCTACACCATCACCATGGACAGAACGCAATCAAGCGCTGACCACTTATCTGTCAGAAAATCTCACAGAACAGTCAGCGTATGACCCTGAACAACGTGCGCAAACAATTCAGGCATTCTTTGCTGCGTATCCGCAGTATGACAAGCCAATCTGTGACACGACCCATGCACCTCAGGCGCTGCAGACTGTGACCGTTTACCGTGCTGAAAACCAGGCCTCCCAAGCACAAAAAAACGGTGTGGAACTTTATGTTACCTACTATGATGATGGTTCATTTGTCTTCGGCACATTGACCTACAGCAACATTGAAAATGCCTAAACGCGTAACACGCGGCGGAAAATCCGCCGCGTGTTTTTGTTTGCACTGCGTCATGCTTAAGAAGTAATTTGCGCTCATTTTCCTATCATGATATAATAAATGGATGTTTATAGTAGAAGGAGTGTGACTGAATGAGCCCGCGCAAAAAGAAGACGCAGAAGCATCACGCGTCTGCTAAAAAGCCCGCGAAAGCCGTGCCTGCGCGCCGTCAAGCAGCCAGCAAAAAACGCCGCCCACCTGCGAAACGAAAGCGGCAGACCGCTGACACCATCATGAACACCTTCGTGTTCGGCATCGCGGTTTTTTTGGCGCTCTGTGCCATCAATCTCATCGGCTTGACCGACTATGTGGAAGAAACAAAAAGCACCACCGTTACCTATCAGGTGGGCGACCCAGCCAGCTTTTTCGATGCCCTTGGTCCGATTGCCGAAGATTATTCCGACACAGGGCTTTATCCATCGGTGATGCTGGCACAGGCAGCCTTAGAAAGCAACTTTGGCGAATCGCAGCTCTCATTCGATTATAATAATTATTTCGGCATTAAATCCCACGGTCACCATCGCAGTGTGCGCCTGTCCACCACAGAATACTACAGCGGTGAAGCAACGACGATTCGTGACTACTTCTGCGTGTATAGCAGTCCTGGCGACTGCTTTGAGGATTACGCCGATCTTATTACAAAAAATGAAAATTACAGCGATGCAGTAGGCGCCAAATCGCCAGCACTTGCAGCCCGCGCCCTACAGGATGGTGGTTATGCCACCGATCCAAACTACGCGAGCAAAGTCATTTCTGTCATCAACGAATACAACCTGACCCGCTTTGACCCGATGGGCATACCAGGCGAAAAAGACACCACATCAACCGACGCCGATGAGGAGGCCGACAACAAATGACACAAAAGCTCTGGACACGCCCATTCATCATGATCATGGGCATCAATTTCCTGATTTTTCTCAGTTTCAACATGATCAACCCATCCCTGCCTCTGTATTTGCAGGATCTCGGCATCAGCGAAACCATGACTGGTGTCTGCATCAGCATTTTCACCGTCGGCTCCATGCTGATCCGTCCAATCGCAGGCGATGTGCTCGACCATTTTGGCCGGCGCAGCGTCTTCTTCATCAGCATGATTCTCCTGGCCGTTCTCGTGTTCTGCTATTCGTTCACCTCTGCCATTGCCCTGCTTTTGGTATTGCGTGTCATCCACGGCGTTGACTGGAGCTTTGCATCGACGTCCACCTCAACCATTGCCACCGACATCATCCCGCGCCAGATCACTGGCACTGGCATCGGCATCTTTGGCATTTCCATGTCATTGGCGCTCGCTGTAGCGCCGGCATTGGCTGTAGACCTCATGGACCGCTACAGCTTTTCCACCATGATTGATGTCAGCAGCGTCTTTCTGATCTGCGCCCTGGCGCTGGGCTTTTTCTTTCCATTTGAAAAAACCCTGCAGCACGCAACGCCGGTCAAGGCAAACATGCCAAAAGAAAAGCGCGCCATCATCGAACACAGCGCCATTCTGCCTGCTGTCATCATGGGCTGCATCACGCTGACGATGAGCGCCGTAACCACTTACGTGCCGCTGTATGGCACCACGCTCGGCCTCGGAAACACAGGCTACTTTTTCTCAATTTATGCCATCGGACTGTTGTTGGTACGTGCCTTCATCGGCCGCGTCATCGACCGTTTTGGCATTGTTGCCGCCACACTGCCTTCGTTTGCCTGCATGCTTGTGGCCATGCTTCTTCTAGGCATGGCACAAAATTTGCCAATGCTTTTAATCAGCGGCTTTCTCTATGGGTCTGGTTTTGGCGGTGCCCAAACCACCATGCAAAGCCTCTCCGTCATGAATGCGCCTGCCGACCGCTTCGGTGCCGCCAATGGCACCTTCTTCATCGGCTTCGATCTGGGCATCGGCTTTGGCGCCCTGTTGGCGGGCACCCTCAGCGACCATCTTGGCTTCCGCGCCATGTATCTGATTTTAATGGTCTTCATCGTGGCCGCCATCATCTTGGTCGCCAAATTCCGCCCACATAAGCTTTCAAACATTTAATAACGACAATACAGAAAGGACACCTTCCATGAAATATCTTGTTGCCTCCGATCTTCACGGCAGCGGCAGCTGCACGCGCCTGCTGCTTGAACGCTTTGCCGACGAAAAAGCCGACATACTTGTGCTTCTCGGCGATCTGCTCTACCACGGCCCTCGCAACAACCTGCCAGGCGAATACGACCCTAAGATCGTATCCGCACTGCTCAATGAGCACAAGGAACACATCATCGCCGTGCGCGGCAATTGTGAAGCAGAAGTGGATCAAATGATGCTGGAATTTCCATGCATGGCTGATTATACCTACCTCTGGTTAGACAATACACCGATTTTTGTCACCCACGGCCACCGTTATAACAATACCCATCTGCCGCCAATCGCGACACCACGCACCATTCTGCTCCATGGCCACACCCATGTGCCAGCCAACGACACCTTCCCAACCCACCGCTATATGAATCCAGGTTCTACCACCCTGCCAAAGCAAAACAGCCCTAAAAGCTACATGCTCATCGACGACGGCAAGGTGTACTGGAAACACCTCGAAGATGGCACCGTTTATATGGAAGACGTGCTCAACAAGGACAAATGCTGAATAATATAAAACGACCGCAGCTGTGACGCATCGTCACAACTGCGGTCGTTTGTCTTTTATCAATAAGGCATTTCTTCAGCCTCAGCGGCAGCCACTTCCTGTTCTAAAGCACGGATGCGCTCATCATAGCCACTGAGCGCTGAAAAAGCAGCAAACTGCGCCGCCCGTTGAGCACGCGCCATGGGCGGATGACGCTTCGACACATGATGGGGTTGATGTAAAATGGCTTCGTATTTCGGCTTCATGCTTTATGACCTCCTATCTGAGCATTGCGCAAACGCGCAGTGGCACCATCCTCAAGGCTGAACGCGCGCAGCACGGCATTCTTGCCAAAGCGCGCCTTCAGCGCCAGCACGGTTTCCTGAATCGTACGTTCGCGTTGTTGTGCTGCCGCGATCTCGGGCGACACAACATCAAACAAGCTTTGCTGACGCCGCTGTGCCCGGGCATCATCCTCCCGCAGCACGTGGCACGCTTCCAGCGTGATGCGCCGCACCAACAGCGTGCCATCGACCACACGGTCAAAGAGCGCCGCTGCCGCCTGAAGGATTGCCTGCGCAGACGCCGTATGACCGCCATCGCCAAGGATGATGCTGCCATGGGCAGGCTTTGGCACCGGCCGTCCATAATGGTCAATGTGAATCTCTCCCTGATAGCGATGCCCTACTTTGAGATTCTCCACGTCATACCCCACCGTCAGCACCAACTGATCTGTTACCAACTGCTTGCGCACCAAATCCAACGCCAGCGCCTCTGCCATTTCCAGCGTCACCAGGCGTGCTTTTTGGGCTGTATAAGGCTCCTGCAGCACCTGTCCGGAACTGAGGCTGTTGTTCTGCGGCCGATAGGTTTTGATCTCCGACAAGGTGACAGGTTCCCAGCCCCAAGCATGGTCAATGAGCAGCTCTGCATTGACGCCAAACGTCTTATACAAACGCTCCTCATTATAAAAATCGCCGTCTTTTCCAACAGAGCAAAGCGCCACATCGCCCATCGTATAAAGCCCCATTTTCGCCAACCGCTGCGCCGTGCCACGCCCCACGCGCCAGAAATCGGTGATCGGGCGATGCTCCCACAGCTGCTGTCGGTAACTGTGCTCGTCCAGCATGGCCAGCCGCACGCCATTTTTATCCGGCGGCATCCGTTTAGCCATCATATCCATTGCCACCTTCGCCAGATACAGGTTCGTGCCAACACCAGCCGTCGCCGTGATGCCCGTTTCCGTCATCACCTGCTCAATCAGAAACCGTGCCAGCTCCTGAGGCGCCATGCCATAAGTGCACAAATACGGCGTCACATCAATGAACACTTCATCCACCGAATAGGCCACAATATCTTCTGGTGCAATATAACGCAGATAAATGCCATAAATTTGCGTGCTCACCTGCATATACAGCGCCATACGCGGTGAGGCCACAATATAATCCAGCGCCATCTGTGGCTGGGCAGCCAGCTCTCGTGCATCCACCGACCTTCCTGTCAGCGGCCTTCCTGCTTTTGTCTGCCGCCAAGCGTTGATGCGTTCGACATCACGCACCACCTCGAACAAGCGTGGGCGTCCATTGATCCCCAGCGCCTTCAAACTCGGCGTCACCGCCAGACAAATTGTCTTATTCGTACGCGACGCATCCGCCACCACCAAATGCGTCGACATCGGGTCCAAATCCCGCGCCACACACTCCACCGAAGCATAAAACGACTTCAAATCAATCGCCACATACCAGCGCGTCACACGCTCCACCTCCCATTTTTCAACGAACATTCGTTTCTTTTATCCTATCATAGGATACAGACGTTTTCAAGCATATATGTTCGTTTTTTATCGTCTATCAAAAAAACAACGAACATCTTTTGTTGTTTTACGCGAAACACCAGAACATTTTCCCTGTAATATGGCATAAAAAAGCGCCTGTCATCGATGACAGACGCAAAGCATCAGGACTGCTGTTTCTTCTTTTTCTTTTCAAAGGGACGGTTCATATAGCGCGGCTGAATAACAAGCATGTACACCATGCAGACCGCCATAATGAGTACGGTGCCCAAAAATCCCCACTGGCCGCGCCAGGCAAGGATGGCGATAGCGGCCATGATGCAGCAGTAAAGGCATTCGATGCGTGCATTTTTGTGACGCTGAGCCAGGTTCTTTTCAAAGCGCAGGTTGCTCACCATCCAGATGGACATCAAAAAAACAGCGCCGCATTTGATCAGAAAGATCACCGTCTCACCGCGCTGGCTGAATCCCTCGGCAATGGGCTGAATGAGCACGTTAAGCGCAGACGCCTGCATGATGACCGCCAGGCGCGTCAGATTCATCTGTAGTATGGTTGGCCGCTGCGGCGGCGCTGGCGGCGCACACTTGTCGCGCATGAGTTCGTCCAGCGAGCAATCAAACAACTCCGCAAAAAGCAGAAGATTGTCTGCCGATGGCATGGTCTGATCCTTTTCCCATTTCGCCACGGCCTGGCGTGTCACATAGAGCTGCTCGGCCAATTTTTCCTGCGACAGGCCACGCGCCAGCCGCATCGCTTTCATTTTTTCGCCCAAGGTCATCACAGTCGCCTCCTTTGGTCGTTTTTGTTGGCTTCATTCTACCATATTCCCCGCCCTACCGCCATCAATTGCCCCGCAACCATTGGTTGCGTCGTCTGTTTTTGCCAAAAACCACACCGATTTCCGCTGCTCAATAAAAAAACCGCAGGCTGTTCGATCCAGTCTGCGGGTTTTCAAATGTATGGTCAGGCTTCAGCTGATGTTTCATCATGATTCAACGCATAGGCAGCATCGTAGTCCCAAACGAAGTCGCTTGGCAAGGTGAACTGCACGTCACCATTGCTGACGCTGAGGTCACCGCCATCTGGCGCTGTAAAACGCACACCGGCGATGCCATTGGCTTTGAAGGTTGCATCCATGCTGTTGAGCACGGTGTAAATCCAATCGTTCACATCATAGACGTGGTAGTCATCTTTCTGGTTTTCCGGTGGATTACCATAAATGCTGCCATCGTCTGCCAGCGCGACCACAGCGTTGCCGTCGGCATCCAGGCTCACCGGCGCAGCCAGGCTGAGGTTCCAGCCCGTTTCCTTAGCGAGCGCTTCGAGGAGCACATCTGGCGTCACTTCAGCGTCCGCATCCAGACTGACGCTGACTTGTTTCAATGCATCAGGACGGCCGATGACGAGGGTGACGGTCTTCGTATCCGGCGCAGGGGTTTCCTCTTCAAGATAACGCTGGAAGATCGCCGCCACCTGTGCACGGGTAGCTTGGCCCTGTGGATCGATGGTCGTCGCTGTCATGCCATTGATAAGCCCTTCCGCATTGGCCCAGCTCAGCACCGTTTCTGCCCAACTGGAAACCTGATCGGCGTCGCTGTATTTGCTCAAATCAGCACGGGCGCTGACATCCTGGCCTTTGTACGCACTGTAATTGTGAAGAATGGCGGCCATTTGCTCACGGGTGATCGGATCGTTTGGGCCAAACTGGGTGTCGCTGTAGCCGCTGACGATGCCATTTTCACGTGCCCAGTACACAGGCATGGCATACCAGTCGTCACCACGCACGTCTTCATAAGGATAGCCCAGGTTGCCGTCGGACAAAGCAGGACTTCCTTCCAGGCGATAGAGCACACTCACAATCATGCCGCGGGTCATGGCCGTGTTGGGCGCAAAGGTGTCGGCACTGGTACCCGTCATCAACCCTTGTTCATAGGCATAGGTCACAGGATCGTAAAACCAATCATCGGCGCTGACATCCTGAAATGGCAATGCAGCGTCATCGTTTTCAGCTGCCAGGCTCGCCGTTGGGAACAGGCTGAGCACGAGCGCAGCCATCACACACAAACTGAGAAGTTTCTTTTTCATACGGATCATTCCTTTCCATGTTCATCCATACGTATTGCGATCACACCCCGAAAGAGGGCTCTGGCTGCTGCGCCTTTTTGCTTTGGCTTCTGCCAGGCAAGCATCACAACGCTGACTGTCTGTATGCGCCAGCGTTGGCTTGATACCATCAACCTCTTTTCCGATGTGTTGGCACAGCCCCACTCTGATCTCGCCCACACTATACCACGCACCTTCATCCACTGCAAGCAGAAATTGTCTAAAAAAAGAACCTGCGTTCTTCCTCTGAACACAGGTTCTTTGTTCTCATTATATCACAAAGCCGCCAGCCATCGTGATCACCTGGCCGGTGATGTAACTTGCTTCATCGCTGATCAAGTAGCGAATCAGACCAGCGATCTCATCAGGATTGGCGTAACGCCCCATGGGGATTTCCTCGTGCAGCACAGCATTGGTTTCCTCACCGAGCTGCTCCACCATGTCGGTGTGCACCACACCTGGTGCAATGGCGTTGACGCGGATGCCGCTGTACGCCACTTCCTCGGCCAGCGACCGCGTAAACGCATCGATGGCCCCTTTGCTGGCGCTGTAGGCCACCTCGCAAGAGGCCGGATGGCTGCCCCAAATAGAGCTGATGTTGATGATGACGCCTTTTTGGCGCGCAATCATGTCTGGCAGCACAGCGCGTGTGCAATAAAAAGCGCCATGCACATTGGTGTCGAAAACATCCTGCCATTCTGCGTCGAGCATATCCTGCAAGAGGCCGTTCCAGCTGATGCCGGCACCGTTGATGAGCACCTCTACGCTCCCCCAATTCTCGCGCAGGGCGTCCAGCGTCATCTGCACCTGCGCCCCCTGACGAATATCACACTGCACCCCCACGACATCACAGCCTTCCGCCTGCAACAGACGGCTCAGGCTGTGGGCCGTTTCAATGCTTTCCTTGTACAAAAAGCAAACGCGGTGACCGTCGCGCGCCAGGCGCCGCACAGTGGCAGCACCAATACCGCGGGAACCGCCAGTAATGAGAATATTTGCCATCTCTTTCGCTCTCCCTTTTTAAGCGTGATCTTTTGTTATATCGGCTACGGTGGCGCCACTCACCTTGAGAAAATCATCGACAGCAAAGCCCATCTGCATGCCGCGATGACCAGCGGAAACTAAAATTTCTTCAATGTTGTTGATTTCCTGACCCACATAGGTCGGGTAGGCTTTTTTCATGCCAATCGGCGAGCAGCCGCCGCGAATATAGCCAGTGGTTTTTTCCAAATCCTTGAGATGCAGCA